>NZ_JBVHHB010000004.1:0-499475 GCF_055561295.1 Kitasatospora sp. NPDC022785
CACCCCCGTCGTCACCCTCGACGCCCGACGGCGCGACAGCGCCAAGAGCGCCCTCATCACCCTCGTCGAACACGCCCTCCTCGCCCGCCTCCGCTAGGCCCTGGGCGGGCCGTAACACGGGACGACGCGGCCCACGGACCCTGGGGGAGTCCGTGGGCCGTGGGCGTGCGCCCGCTGCCGCGTGCAGCCCCTTACTCGGTGGGCTCCAGGCCGGCGCGGATCAGGCCGTAGGTGTACGCGTCCTCCAGGGCCAGCCAGGAGGCGGCGACCACGTTGTCGGCCACCCCGACGGTGGACCAGCTGGCGGTGCCGTCGGTGGACTCGATCAGCACCCGGGTCTTGGAGCCGGTGCCGTGCTGGCCCTCCAGGATGCGGACCTTGTAGTCCACCAGCTCCAACGTGGCCAGCTGCGGGTAGATCCGCTCCAGCGCGGTGCGCAGCGCCTTGTCCAGCGCGTCGACCGGGCCGTTGCCCTCACCGGTGGCGATCCGCCGCTCGCCCTTTGCCCAGAGCTTGACGGTCGCCTCGTTGCCCGTGAATCCTCCCCCGGCCTCCGGCCCGGTGGACCCCCCCGGCCCCTGCTCGCTGATGGTCCGCCAGGACTCCAGGCTGTAGAAGCGCTCGCGGCTGCCGCGGACCTCGTCGCGGAGCAGCAGCTCGAAGGAGGCGTCGGCGGACTCGTAGGTGTAGCCGAGGCTCTCCTGCTCCTTGACCCTGGCGACCACCCTGCCGGCGAGGTCCCGGTCGGTGGAGAGGTCGTAGCCCAGCTCCTTGCCCTTGAGCTCGACCGAGGCGCGGCCCGCCATGTCGGAGACCAGCATCCGCATGGTGTTGCCGACCGTCTCCGGGTCGATGTGCTGGTAGAGGTCCGGGTCGACCTTGATCGCCGAGGCGTGCAGGCCGGCCTTGTGGGCGAAGGCGGAGAACCCGACGTAGGGCTGGTGCGTGGAGGGGGTCAGGTTGACCACCTCGGCGATGGCGTGGGAGATCCGGGTCATCTCGGCCAGGCTGCCGGCCGGCAGCACCCGGCGGTCGTACTTGATCTCCAGCGCGCCGACCACCGGGAACAGGTTGGCGTTGCCCACCCGCTCGCCGTAGCCGTTGGCGGTGCACTGGACGTGGGTGGCGCCGGCGTCCACCGCGGCCAGGGTGTTGGCCACCGCGCAACCGGTGTCGTCCTGGGCGTGGATGCCGAGCCGGGCGCCGGGCTTGTAGGTGTGGCAGTCGGCGAGGACGTCGGCGACGATGTCGCGGACACCGGCCGGGAGCATCCCGCCGTTGGTGTCGCAGAGCACCACCACGTCGGCGCCGGCCTCGTGGGCGGCGCGGACCACCGCGAGGGCGTACGCGCGGTTGGCCTTGTAGCCGTCGAAGAAGTGCTCGCAGTCGATGAAGACCCGCCGGCCCTGGGAGCGCAGGTGGGCCACGCTGTCCCGGATCATCTCCAGGTTCTCGTCCAGGGTGGTGCGCAGCGCCAGTTCGACGTGCCGGTCGTGCGCCTTGGCGACCAGGGTGACGACCGGCGCGCCCGAGGTGACGAGGGCGGCCAGCTGCGGGTCCTCGGCCGCCTTGCCGCCGGCCCGGCGGGTGGCGCCGAACGCGACCAGCTGGGCGTTGCGGAGGTCCAGTTCGGCGGCGGCCCGGGCGAAGAACTCGGTGTCGCGCGGGTTGGCGCCCGGCCAGCCGCCCTCGATGAAGCCGACGCCGAACTCGTCCAGGTGCCGGGCGATGGCCAGCTTGTCGGCCACCGTGAGGTTGATGCCCTCCCGCTGCGCGCCGTCGCGCAGGGTGGTGTCGAAGACGTGGAAGCTGTCGTCGGTACGGCTGGCCTCGGCCATGGGGACTCCTTGTATCGAGTCGGTAGTGCTCTGCCGGTTTCGGGGACCCGGCTCCACTGTCCAGCATCCCGCGCGCACCCGGTGTCCCTCGGCCCCTTGTGGGGGCTTCGGCCGGTCCGGGCACTGTGCCGATTGGGGCTGAGCCCAAAAAGCGAAAAGACCCCTCGCGGGTGCGAGAGGTCTGCGCGCGGGTCTGGACGCTGGTGGTCGCTCCGCATCGGGTACTGCGGAAGCGGTCACTGCGGACCGGCGCGCCTGCTGCCAATAATCAGCGAAAGCGAGGACACGTTCGCAGTGTGGCACACCGGTCCGGAGTCCGGCCCGGCCGTCTCGGTATCCGAAACAGCACAGGCCGGACGGGGTGCCGAATCAGACGATCTTGTGCAGCCAGCCGTGGGTGTCGGGGGCCTGGCCGCCCTGGATCGCGAGCAGGGTCCTGCGCAGCTCCATGGTGACCGGGCCGGGCTCGCCGGTGCCGACCGTCCAGTCGCCGCCGACCGACTTGACCGAGCCGACAGGGGTGATGACGGCCGCGGTGCCGCAGGCGAAGACCTCGGTGAGGGTGCCGTCGGCGTTGCCCCGGCGCCACTCCTCGGTGGAGATCTTCCGCTCCTCGACCGCGTAGCCGAGGTCGGCGGCGAGCTGGAGCAGCGAGTCGCGGGTGATGCCGGGCAGCAGCGCGCCGGAGAGCTCGGGGGTGACGATCTTCGCGTCCTTGCCCTCGCCGAAGACGAAGTACAGGTTCATGCCGCCCATCTCCTCGATCCACCGGTGCTCGGCGGCGTCGAGCCAGACGACCTGGTCGCAGCCCTTGGCGGCGGCCTCGGCCTGGGCGACCAGGGACGCGGCGTAGTTGCCGGCGCACTTGGCGGCACCGGTGCCGCCCGGCGCGGCGCGGACGTAGTCCTCGGAGAGCCAGACCGAGACGGGCTTGACGCCACCGGGGAAGTAGGCACCGGCCGGCGAGGCAATGATCATGAAGAGGTAGGAGTTGGCCGGGCGGACACCCAGGCCGACCTCGGTCGCGAACATGAACGGCCGGAGGTAGAGGCTCTGCTCCGGCTCGTTCGGGACCCAGCCCTGCTCCTGCTGGACCAGCAGCTCGACCGCCTCGACGAAGGTCTCGACCGGCAGCTCCGGCATCGCCAGACGGCGGGCGGAGGCCTGGAAGCGGGCGGCGTTGGCCTCCGGGCGGAAGGTGGAGATCGAACCGTCGGTCTGGCGGTACGCCTTGAGGCCCTCGAAGATCGCCTGGCCGTAATGGAGCGTCATGTTCGCCGGGTCGATCTCCAGCGGCGCGTACGGCGCCAGCTGGGCATCGTGCCAGCCCAGGCCCTCGGTCCAGCGGATGGTGACCATGTGGTCGGTGAAGATGCGTCCGAAGCCGGGGTTGGTCAGCCGGGCCTCGCGCTCCGCGTCGGACAGCGGGTGGGCGGAGGGCTTGAGGTCGAACGTGATGGGCGCCTGGGTGGGCGTGCTCATGGCTGTGTGTCCTTCACCGTGGGGTTGGTCCGGGCCGCCTCCGTCGGGTGAACGTTTCGGCGAACGAACGCACGACGGCACGGCCCACTGTCGATACTCGCATCCAGAGGGCCGTGCCGAACAGTCGCGGGCTCCTTGGGGAGCTGCAAGCTGTCGTTATGCGGTCCGGCCCGTCAGCCGGAACACGTGGTGTCGGTTCCGGCCCGCTAGCCGGAACACCGCTCGTCGGTTCCGGCCCGCTAGCCGGAACACCACTCGTCGGTTCCGGCCCGCTAGCCGGATACTCGGTCGGCGAGCGCGTCGCCGACCTGGGAGGTCGTACGGGTGCCGGCGCGGTCGGCGAGGTCCGCGGCGACCGCGGCCTCGACCTTGGCGGCCTCGGCGGCGAAGCCGAGGTGCTCCAGCAGCATGGCGACCGAGAGCACGGTGGCGGTCGGGTCGGCCTTGCCCTGGCCCGCGATGTCCGGCGCCGAGCCGTGCACGGGCTCGAACATCGACGGGAAGTCGCCGCTGGGGTTGATGTTGCCGCTGGCCGCGAGGCCGATGCCACCGGTGACGGCGGCGGCCAGGTCGGTCAGGATGTCGCCGAACAGGTTGTCGGTGACGATGACGTCGAACCGCTCGGGCTGGGTGACGAAGAAGATGGTCGCCGCGTCGACGTGCAGGTAGTCGGTGGTGACCTCGGGGAACTCCCGGCCGACCTGCTCGAAGATCCGGGTCCACAGGTGACCGGCGTGCACCAGCACGTTGTTCTTGTGGACGAGCGTGAGCTTCTTGCGCGGGCGCGCCTGGGCCCGGCGGTAGGCGTCCCGGACGACCCGCTCGATGCCGTACGCGGTGTTGAGGCTGACCTCGGTCGCCACCTCGTGCTCGGTCCCGGTGCGCAGCGTGCCGCCGTTGCCGACGTACGGGCCCTCGGTGCCCTCGCGGACGACCACGAAGTCGATGGCCGGCTCGCCGGCCAGCGGCGACTTCACGCCGGGGAAGAGCCGGCCTGGGCGCAGGTTGATGTGGTGGTCGAAGGCGAACCGCAGCTTCAGCAGCAGCCCGCGCTCCAGCACGCCCGACGGCACGCTCGGGTCGCCGATGGCGCCGAGCAGGATCGCGTCGTGGCCCTTCAGCTCCGCCAGCACGCCGTCCGGCAGCGTCTCGCCGGTGCGGTGGTAGCGCCGGGCGCCGAGGTCGTACTCGGTCGTCTCCAGCTTCACGTCGGCGGGCAGTGCGGCACCGAGGACCTTGAGGCCTTCGGCCACCACTTCCTGGCCGATTCCGTCACCGGGGACAACTGCGAGACGAATGGTGCGAGACATGCTCGGACCCTACTCCGCCGTCCCAGGGGCTGACACCTCGTGTCCACTATCCGGACGAACGGTCAGGTGAGGTCGATGCCGACCGGGAACGGCCGTTCGATCTTCAGCTGCTTGTGGTGGATCCCGGTCAGACCGTAGGACATAGCGGCCGGGTCGAGCTCGTAGGTGTGGACGACCGGGCGCCCCTCGTCGTCACCCTCCACCCACCAGAAGTGCGGGATGCCGGCAGCTACTCGGCCGAGTTCGTCCGCACGTCCCTCCCGCGAGGGAGCGCGTGAGACACCACTCGCACCCAGGGCGCCCTTATGCTCGCGGGGATCTGGTTCGGAGAATCCTCGCAGAACGGGGTGAAACACCCATGGACGCGCGGTGGCGCGAGGCACGGGTCTGCGCGGTGGGGGCCGGGCTGGGGATGGCCGGGTACGCCGTGGCGGCCGGGCTGCGCGGGGCGTGGCCGCCGGAGTCGGCGCAGACGGCGGTGCCGTTCCACGCCCAGCTCTGGGACCTCGTGCACGGGCGCTCCCCCGGCGACCTGCTGTTCAACTGGAACAGCGGCTACGGGGCGCCGTTCCTCGCCGACTTCTTCGCCTACCTGATGAACCCGTTCTCCTGGCTCACGGTCCTGCTGCCGCGCAGCCAGGGGCAGTTCGCGGTGTTCCTGGTGGAGCTCCTCAGCATCGGGCTCGGCACCGGCCTGATGACGTACGCGCTGGGGCGGCTGCACGCCGGGCCGCACTGGCTGCGGGCGCTCGTCGCCGTCGGCTACGGGCTCTGCGCCTGGGTGCCGACCGTCGGCGGGACGGCCCCGATGTGGCTCTGGGGCCTGGTCTCGCTGCCGCTGCTCGTCCTGGCCGGCGACTGGTGCCTGCGCGAGCGGCGCTGGGTGGCCGGCACCCTCTGCGTCGCGCTCGCCTGGGCGGGGAACCTCTACACCGCCGCGATGGCCACCATCACGGCCGGCCTGGTGCTCGCGGTCCGTCTGCCGGCCGTCCGGCGGCCGTTCAGGACACTCGTCCGGGTGACCGGCCGGGCCGTCACCATGGCCGTCGCCGGGGTGCTGCTCGCCGCGCCCGTCCTCTTCGTCGCCGTGCGGGCCGCACAGGAGGCCCAGCCGGAGTCCCCGGTGCAGCCGCTCGGCCCGTCCGGGCTCGGCGGGCACCTGGCCCAGCTGCTGCCGGGCACCCACGGCGGCCCGCCCGTCCCGGACGTCTCCGTCGGCCTGTTCGGCCTGCTGCTGGTGGCCGGGCTGCCGTTCAACCGCCGGGTGCGGGCCCGTGAACGGATCGCCTGGTGCGGGCTGATGGTGCTCGTCGTGCTCAGCTTCGTCTGGACGCCCACCGTCCTGGTCTGGCACGGCCTGGCGATCCCGGCCGGTGGCCCCTACCGGGTGGCCTTCGCGCTCAGCGGCCTGCTGGTGCTGGCCGGCTGGGTCTCGCTGGCGCACCGGCCGGACACCCCGACCCTGCTCGGCGGGGCCGCGGTGGTGCTGCTGGTGGCCGCCGTCGCCGCGGGCCGGCACTCGGTGCGGGCGTCCGCCTGGGTGCCGCTGACGGTCGGCGGGGCCGTCCTGATCGCCGCGCTCCGGACGCTGGACCACCGGCACACCGACCGGCGGGCGGGCGCCGCGGCCACGGTGGCGCTGGGCTGCGTGGTGCTCGGCGGCGCGATCTGGTCCTCGTACACCGCGCTGGGCACCCCGGCCTCCGGCACCGCCTCCGGGGCGCCCGTCCGGGCCGGGTACGCGGCCCTGCAACAGGCCGCCGACTGGCCACGCGCCCGCGCCGACCCCGGCCCGCACGCCTTCACCCGGAACGACCCGCTGCTGCTCGACGGCCAGGGCGGCGGCTATTCCAGCGGCTACCTGCCCACCGTCACCGCGCTGCTGCTGCACGACCTCGGCGCGGGCTGGACGGCCGGCGGGCGGCAGACCGAGAGCGTCACCGACCCGGTCGGACAGGCCCTGTTCGCCGTCCGCACCCACCTCGCCGACGGGCCCCCGCCGGACGGCTTCACCGTCGGCCGGGCCGCCGCTCCCCCGCTGGTCACCGTCCTGCCACCGGGGGCGGCGACCGACACCTCCTCGGTGTGGTCCCGGCAGGAGTCGCTGCTCGGCAGCCGGGTGTACGACGCGCCCGAGCCCGTCCCGGCCGGCGGCCCGGCGCCGGCCGCGCACGGCAGCAGCGGCTGGTCCGTCCCCGCCACCCCGGCCGGCTCGGACGGCACCGCGTTCACCGTGGTCTGCACGCCGGGCGGCACCGCGTACTTCCACGGGGTCTGGTTCGACGGCACGGTGAGCGGCCTCGGCACCGCCTACCGCAGCGACGGCGAGCAGCCGACCACGGCCGTGCCCGTCCACCTGCTGGGGCCGGTGCCGGCCGACGGCGTCGTCCGGGTGGTGCTTCGCGCGGACACCGTCACCCAGGTCCCCGCCCGGCCGGTGGGCTGCCTGCGGCCCGGCGCCCTGGACGCCGCCGTCGCGCGGCTCACCGCCACCGGTGCCACCGGGGTCACCGCGGGCGGACACGCCCTCACCGCCTCCCTCCCGCAGGGCAGCACCGGGACCGCGCTGCTCTCCGTCCCGGCCACCACCGGCTGGACCTGCT
This sequence comes from Kitasatospora sp. NPDC022785, assembly GCF_055561295.1. Classification (NCBI taxonomy): domain Bacteria; kingdom Bacillati; phylum Actinomycetota; class Actinomycetes; order Kitasatosporales; family Streptomycetaceae; genus Kitasatospora; species Kitasatospora sp. NPDC022785. Next base: position 7,234 of record NZ_JBVHHB010000004.1, read on the forward strand.
CGGCCGGCGGCGGCCCGTACGCGGCGCCGCGGTCCGTCCTGGGCATGATCGGCGTCCCGCTCGGGCCGGGCGCCGACCGGATCACCTGCTCCTTCCGCCCGCCCGGCCTCACCGAGGGCCTCACCGTCGCCCTCGCCTCCGCCGCGGTCACCACCCTCACCGCCGTCTTCGGCCGCCTCCGCCACCGGCCCACCCGGACACCGCGCCGGGTCCGCCGCAGGACGGCCGAGCGGCAGTGACGGGAGGAGTGGAGGCCTCCGGGAGGAACATGGGCCGGAGGTCGCGCCGACCCGGTTGCTCCGGGCGCGGGGCGGGGCAGCACGGAGCCGCCGCCCCTCGCCGGGGCGGCGGCTCCGTGGGCGGGGGCGGGGCGTCAGGGCAGGTTCAGGATCTGGCCCCGCCGGCCGTCGCGGTTGAAGTGGTGCAGGAGCAGCAGGCGCGAGGTGTCCCCGTCGGCCCGGCGGACGTCGAGGACGCTGCCCGGGGGAAGCGGCGCCGCCACCGCGGCGGGGCCGCCGGGGCCGGTGCGGACGTCGAGGGCGGGGTGGAGGACGTCGACGGTGAGGGTGGGCCGGGTGCCGCGCAGGCCGATGGCGGAGAAGGCCTCGGCCGGGTCGGGCTTGCCGGCGGTCGCGGCGCCCGTCCAGAGGCCGTAGCGCACGGTGCTGTGGCCGGCCTTCACGCCGGGCAGGACGCTCAGCCGGACGGGGAGCACCAGCACGTCACTGTCGAGCAGTTCGGTGTCGGTGTCGCCCCAGCGGGCGTTGAGCGGCTGGACGTCCAGCTCGGTGCCCGTGCGGGCGTCCACCGTGCGGGCGACCAGCACGTCGCTGCCCCGCTGCCGGTCGGCCTTGACGAAGACGTCCGTGGTGCCGTCCCCGTCGGTGTCGAGCGAGGCCCGGACGGCGAAGACACCGACCGGGGTGGTGGCGGGGGCCCAGACCTGGGCGGCGAGGTAGAGCGTGCCCTGCCCGTCGCCCACGGCGGGCGCGTCGGAGGCGGCTCCGACGGCGCGCAGGTTGGCGCCCCGGTCCCCGGCGCGTTCGACGCAGACGTCCTGCGGGGCCTGCGGTTCGGTGCTCTCCTCGGGGACGATGCCGGCGCCGGGGCCGACGGCGGCGCCGCTGCCGGGCGGGCAGTCGGGCCAGCGGGCGCCCTCGCCGCCGAGGGCGAACGCGCTGAGCAGGCCGGGCTGTTCGCCGGGGGCCCCGGTGCCGCCGAGAGGGACGAACGCGCCGGAGCGGATGGTGCGGATCGGGGCGGCCGCGCTGAGCTCGGAGGCGGGCCGGGGGGCGGCGAGGACGGGGACCCGCAGCGCCGGCAGGGTGGCGTCGGACTCGGGGGTGAGCAGCAGCCGGCCGGAGAGTTCGCCCCGGTAGCTGCGGGCCTGGCCGCCCTGGAGGGTGGCGATGGTCGGGTCGGGGGTGCGGCCGAGCGCCCCGGGGACGACCAGGGTGACCCGGACGCGGGCGGTGCCGCCGGCCGGGACGTCGATCCGCTCGGGGGTGATCTCGTAGTGGGCGCCGGGCAGTTCGGTGGCGGCCGCGTAGCCGGTGCGGTAGGCCACGGCGGCGCCGGAGAGGTTGCGGACCTCGACCTCGCGGGCCTCCGTCCCGCGGGCTTCGCCGGGCGCCCCGCCGACCGCCACCACCCCGAAGGAGACGCCGACGCTGCCCTGGACCGCGCCCTCACCGGCCGCGTAGGCGACGGCGGGGGTGCGGACGGCGGCGTCGACCCGGGCCCGTCCGGCGCCGGTGCGCTCGGGGCCGTAGACCGGGCCGGTGCCGCCGTCGCCGAGCCAGGTGTCCCCGGCGGTGTTCATCAGCGCGGCCTTGAGCTGCTCGACCGTCCAGTCGGGGTGGGCGGCGCGGACGAGGGCGGCGAGGCCGGCGACGTGCGGGGTGGCCATCGAGGTGCCGTCCTCGCGCTGGCCCCCGCCGCCGCTGCCGGCCTTGGCGGACCAGATGGTCTCGCCGGGCGCGGCCAGGTCGGGCTTGACCACGCCGGGCACGCCGATGCCGCGCGAGGTGAAGTCGGTGAGGGTGTCGGTGCGCTGCGGCTGGTCCTGGGAGACGACGCCGTGCAGCGGGTTGCCGGGCGCGGCCAGACGGATGTCGACCGGGCCGTCCGCCGCTCCCTGGCGCAGCCGTTCGCCGTCGGCGTGGGCGAGCAGGGCGACGGGGATGCGGTCGTTGCCGGCGATCTCGGCGAGGTGGTCGTCGTCGGCGGCGAGCAGGGCGCCGATCGCGCCGGCGTCGGCGGCATGGTCGGCGCGCGGGCCGGAGCCGCAGGCGCGTTCGGACTCCCGGGTGCGCCAGGCGAGCACGGCGATCCTGCCGGCGAGCCGCTGCCTGTCGGCCTCGGTGAAGGCGGTGCAGCCGTCGGCCTGGTCGGCGGGCAGGGCCAGCCGGCCGGCCACGTCGGCGGTGGACCAGCCCTGGTAGCGGCCGCTCCAGTGGGCCGGGACGGTGCCGGCGAGCGGTTCGGGGCCGAGCACGGTGAGGCCGTCGGCGTCGCTGTGCGCGTCGACCGAGGCGGCGACGGCGAGGGCCCGGGCGGCGGTGCCCGGGCTGCCGCCGATGCCGTAGAGGTCGCCCTCGTTGCCGACTGCCGCGACCACCAGGGTGCCCAGTTCGGCGAGGTGGTCGACGGCGACGGCGTCGGCGTCGTCGGTGGAGCCGAAGCGGCTGCCGAGGGAGAGGTTGACGACGTCGAGCCGGTCGCCGAGGTCGCCGTCGCCGTCCGGGTCGGCGGCGACGTCGAGGGCCTGGGCGAGCTGGTCGGTCGCGCCGTCGCAGCCGAAGACGCGGATCGCGTACAGCTGGGCGCCGGGTGCGGCGCCGGGGCCGACCTTGAAGCCGGCCGGGTCGAGGCCGGGCCGGTAGGGGCCGGTGTACGGGTGGCCGTCGGCGGTGACGCCGAGCCCGGCGGCGGTGCCGGCGACGTGGGTGCCGTGGCCGTTGAGCGCGCAGTCGATCGGGTTGGCGTCGGGGTGCGGGTCGGGCTGGTAGTGCGGGGCGGACGGGTCCGGGTTGTAGTCGTCGCCCACCAGGTCCCTGCCGCCGACCACCTTGGCGTTGGGGAAGAGGTCCGCGGGGGCGGGCTTGGCGCCGTCGACGGCCCGGAAGGCCTCCTCGGTGCCGGGGCCGCCGAAGTCGGCGTGGGTGTAGTCGATGCCGCTGTCGATGACGCCGATCCGCACGCCCTGCCCGGTGTTGCCGCCGGCCCCGCCGTCCGCGGAGGGGCCGGACCACACCGCGGGTGCGCCGGTGAGCGGCACGGAGTAGGCGTTGTCCCGCTGCTTGCGGACGATCGGGTGGACGGCCCGGACTCCCGGCAGCGCGCGCAGGGCGGGCAGCCGGTCGGCGGGCACGGTGACGGCGAGACCGGTGAGCAGGGTACGGGTGCGGTAGAGCTCGCGGGCGGTGGGCGCCGCGTCGTGGACGGCGCCGGCGAGCCGGTCGAGCGCGTCGGAGGCGCGCGACCGCTGCCCGGCGCCGGCCTGCGCGGCCTCCCGGCGGACGACCTCCGGCGAGCGCAGGCTCCGCCGCGCCTCGGCGGCCGCCCGCCGCCAGGCCGGTCCGGCCGCCTCGGTGGCGAGTTCCAGCAGGACGGAGGCGGAGCGCCCGGGCGGGGCGTCCGGAGCCGGCGGACTCGTCGGTGGACTGCCGGCCGCCGGGGCCGCGGTGAGCAGCACCGGCCCCGCCAGCAGGGCCAGGGTGAGTCCGATCCTGGCGATCGGACGACGGACGGGTGGCTGACGCACTGGGCCCTCTCCCCCGGCAAGGGGAACTGATCCGCACGCCGTGTCGCTGACGCCCGCCCGCGCGGACGTCGATCACCCCTCCGGGGCCCCACATATAGGAGACCGCACCGGAGAGTGCGAGCAACTTCCCTCCAACGGGCGCTACTTGCACTCTCCCGGGTGACGCGCCGTCAGCCCGTCCGGGCTATTCGGCGGATGAACGCCACGCGCGGGAGCCACCCGCCCGGGAGAGGCTCAGAGGTGCCCGGTCACGCCGCCGTTGTCGCGGCGGTCCAGGGCGCGCTGCAGGGCGTCGGCCGCGAAGGGCGGCCGCTCGGCCGCACGGCGCCGGCGCGGGGTGCGGGCGGGGGTGGCGGCGGGGGCGGGAGTGGCGTGGCGGTCCGCGGTGAGGGGCATACCGGGCTCCTTGAGTCGAATGCGCAAGGGGGGCGCAGAGGGTGGGGCACAAGGGGTGCCGTGCGAAGCACGCCGCAGGAAGGACTGGTGGGCGGCGGGAGGGCACGCGGAGCAGGGATCGCCTGCCCGTCGGGCGCACAGCGACACACGGGCCGCACACCCTGGCTACAGGGGCGGCGCACCGTATGGCTCTTCCACGGTACGACCCCGGCCCTGCCGTGTCTCCACGAATACTTGGATTTCCTACTATCTGAGACGGGAGTCGTCCGCGGGCACGCAACAGGGCCCGGACCACCGGCGAACGGTGGTCCGGGCCCTGCGGGAGCCTCTGGAATCAGGCGCCCAGGTCGACCGAGCGGGCGAAGCGGGCGCCGATCTCGGCGGCGATCGCGGACAGCACGTCCTGCGGGATCTGGCTGTCCACGGTGATGGAGGCCAGTGCGCCGCTGCCGTCGCGGGCCACCTGCATGCCGGCGATGTTGATGCCGGCGTCGCCGAGGTGGCGGCCGAGGACGCCGACCACGCCCGGGCGGTCCTCGTACTTGAAGAACGCCATGTGGTCGGTGAGCGCGACGTCCACGTCGAAGGCGTCCACACCGACGATCTTCTGGGTCTGCTTCGGGCCGGCCAGGGTGCCGGAGATGGCGATCTCGCTGCCGTCGGCCAGGGTGCCGCGAACGGTGATCACGTTGCGGTGCTCGGGGCTCTCGCTGGAGGTGGTCAGACGCACCTCGACACCGCGCTCCTGGGCGAACAGCGGGGCGTTGACGTAGGACACCGTCTCCGCCACCACGTCCTCGAACACGCCCTTGAGGGCGGACAGTTCGAGCACCTTGACGTCGTGCTGGGTGATCTCGCCACGGACCTCGACGTCGAGCCGGACGGCCACCTCGCCGGCCAGCGCGGTGAAGATCCGGCCGAGCTTCTCCGCCAGCGGCAGGCCCGGGCGGACGTCCTCGGCGATCACGCCGCCCTGGACGTTGACCGCGTCCGGGACCAGCTCGCCGGCCAGCGCCAGGCGCACGGACTTGGCGACCGCGATGCCGGCCTTCTCCTGCGCCTCGTCGGTGGAGGCGCCCAGGTGCGGGGTGGCGACCACGTTGTCGAAGGCGAACAGCGGGGAGTCGGTGCACGGCTCCTTCGCGTACACGTCCAGGCCGGCGCCGGCCACCCGGCCGTCGCGCAGGGCGCCGGCGAGCGCGGCCTCGTCCACGATGCCGCCGCGGGCGGCGTTGACGATGCGGACGGTCGGCTTGACCTTGTGCAGCGCCTCGTCGCCGATCAGGCCGATGGTCTCCGGGGTCTTGGGGAGGTGGACGGTGATGAAGTCCGAGACCTCCAGCAGCTCCTCCAGCGAGACCAGCTTGACGCCCATCTGCGCGGCGCGGGCGGCCTGGATGTAGGGGTCGTACGCGACGATCTTCATGCCGAACGCGGACATCCGCTGGGCGACCAGCACGCCGATCCGGCCGAGGCCGACGACGCCGAGGACCTTCTCGCTCAGCTCGACGCCGGTGTACTTGTTGCGCTTCCACTCGCCCTGCTTGAGCGCGGCGTTGGCGGGCGCGATGTTGCGGGCGACCGAGATCAGCAGGCCACAGGCGAGCTCGGCGGCGGTGACGATGTTGGAGGTCGGCGCGTTGACGACCATCACGCCGGCCTTGGTGGCGGCGGAGACGTCCACGTTGTCCAGGCCGACGCCGGCCCGGGCGACCACCTTGAGCTTGCGGGCGGCGGCGAGCGCCTCCGCGTCCACCTTGGTGGCGGAGCGGATCAGGATGGCGTCCACGTCGGCGATCGCGGTCAGCAGCTCGGTGCGGTCGGCACCGTTGCAGTGGCGGATCTCGAAGTCGGGCCCGAGGGCGTCGACGGTGGCGGGCGACAGCTCTTCGGCGATCAGTACAACGGCGTTTTTGGATGTCACAGTGCTCACGACAGTGTGGTCCTTAACTGTCCGGTTCTCCCCGGCACGAAGGTGGCGTGGAAGGCGGGGGGAAGGTGGCATGCCGCGTAGGTAGACGCACGACGCTGTGGGCCTGACGCGCACTCGGAAGTGTATCGACGGGCTGGGTGCCAGGCTGCTCCCGTCCGGCGAAATCACCCGGACGGGAGCAGCCTAGTTGTACAAGGGCCCTACGGAACGGAGCAGAGCCCGGCTGGGGCGGGGACGGAGGCTCAGGCCTCTTCCTTCACCCAGCTCATCAGCTTCCGGAGCTTCTTGCCGGTGGTCTCCAGCAGGTGGTCCTCGTCGGCCTTCTTGTACTCGTTGTACTTGGGCAGACCGGCCTTGTACTCGGCGATCCAGGTGTTGGCGAAGGTGCCGTCCTGGATCTCGGTCAGGACCTTCTTCATCTCGGCCTTGGTGGCGTCGGTGATGATGCGGGGGCCGGTGACGTAGTCGCCCCACTCGGCGGTCTCGGAGACCGACCAGCGCATCTTCTCCAGGCCGCCCTCGTACATCAGGTCGACGATGAGCTTCAGCTCGTGCAGGCACTCGAAGTAGGCGATCTCCGGCTGGTAGCCGGCCTCGACCAGGGTCTCGAACCCGGCCTTCACCAGGGCGGCGGTGCCACCGCAGAGGACGGCCTGCTCACCGAACAGGTCGGTCTCGGTCTCCTCGGTGAAGGTGGTCTTGATGACGCCGGCCTTGGTGGCGCCCAGGCCCTTGGCGTACGACAGCGCCAGCGCGAACGCGTTGCCGGAGGCGTCCTGCTCGACCGCGACGATCGCGGGGACGCCGCGGCCCTCCTCGTACTGGCGGCGGACCAGGTGGCCCGGGCCCTTCGGGGCGACCATGCAGACGTCGACGTCGGCCGGCGGCTTGATGAAGCCGAAGCGGATGTTCAGGCCGTGGCCGAAGAACAGGGCGTCGCCGGCCTTCAGGTGCGGGGCGATGTCCGCCTCGTAGACGTCGGCCTGGATCGGGTCCGGCACGAGGATCATGATGACGTCGGCCTCGGCGGCGGCCTCGGCGGGGGTGACGACGCGCAGGCCGGCCTCCTCCGCCTTCTGGCGCGACTTCGACTCCGGCTTCAGGCCGACCCGGACATCGGCGCCGGAGTCGCGCAGGGACAGCGCGTGGGCGTGGCCCTGGCTCCCGTAGCCGATGACCGCGACCTTGCGGCCCTGGATGATGGACAGGTCGGCGTCGTCTTCGTAGAACAGCTCGGCCACGGGGGCACATCTCCTTGCGTGATGGTCTTGCCGGGTACTGCGATTCCTACGGTACGTGGACCCGGCGGGGGTGTGGGGCGGTGCTTCAGGGGGTGAGACGGGCTCCAGGCCGAGCCTGGCGGGCCGCGTCCTCGGGGGTCACGCGCTCCGGTCGAGGGCGCGCAGCGAGCGGTCGGTGATCGAACGGGCTCCGCGCCCGATCGCGACCAGACCGGACTGGACCAGCTCCTTGATGCCGTACGGCTCCAGCATCCGGAGCATGGCCTCCAGCTTGTCCGAGCTGCCGGTGGCCTCGATGGTCACCGCGTCCGGGGACACGTCGACCGTCTTGGCGCGGAACAGCTGGACGATCTCGACGATCTGCGACCGGGTCTCGTTGTCGGCGCGGACCTTCACCAGGACCAGTTCCCGCTGGATCGCAGCGGACTGGTCGAGCTCGACGATCTTTATCACGTTGACGAGCTTGTTGAGCTGCTTCGTGACCTGTTCCAGCGGGAGGTCCTCGACGTTGACCACGATGGTCATCCGGGAGACGTCCGGGTGCTCCGTCGGGCCGACGGCGAGGGAGTCGATGTTGAAGCCCCGACGGGAGAACAGCGAGGCGATGCGGGCGAGCACGCCGGGCTTGTTCTCGACCAGGACGGAGAGGGTGTGCTTGGACATGTCTCTGGGGTTCCTCGGTCGCTCGGAGGGGCCCGGCGCAGCCGGACGTGAGAAGGGTGGCGGTGGACGGGCTACTCGGAGTCGTCGCCGAAGTCGGGGCGCACGCCCTTGGCGAACTGGATCTCGTCGTTGCTGGTGCCGGCCGCGACCATCGGCCAGACCATGGCGTCCTGGTGGACGATGAAGTCGATGACGACCGGGCGGTCGTTGATCTCCATCGCCTGCTTGATCACCGCGTCCAGGTCCTCCGGGCGCTCACAGCGCAGGCCGACGCAGCCCATCGCCTCGGAGAGCATCACGAAGTCGGGGATCCGGGTGCCCTGGGCCGGCGGCTCGATGCCGTCGTGGCCGGGGCCCGCGTGCAGCACGGTGTTGGAGTACCGCTGGTTGTAGAAGAGGGTCTGCCACTGGCGGACCATGCCCAGCGAGCCGTTGTTGATGACCGCGACCTTGATCGGGATGTCGTTCAGGGCGCAGGTGACCAGCTCCTGGTTGGTCATCTGGAAGCAGCCGTCGCCGTCGATCGCCCAGACCGCCGTCTCCGGGCGGCCCGCCTTGGCACCCATGGCGGCCGGGACGGCGTAGCCCATGGTGCCCGCGCCGCCCGAGTTGAGCCAGGTGGCCGGCTTCTCGAACTGGATGAACTGCGAGCTCCACATCTGGTGCTGGCCGACGCCCGCGGCGTAGATCGCGTCCGGGCCGACCAGCTTGCCGATCCGCTCGATGACCTGCTGCGGGGAGAGCTGGCCGGCCGGGGCCGGCTCGTAGCCCAGCGGGTACGTCTTCTTCCACTCGTTGAGCTTGACCCACCAGTCCGCGTAGTCGCCCTTGTGGCCGGCGTCGAACTCGGCCTGGACGGCGACGATCAGGTCGGCCAGCACCTCGCGGGCGTCGCCGACGATCGGCACGTCGGCCGGGCGGTTCTTGCCGATCTCGGCCGGGTCGATGTCGGCGTGGACGACCTTGGCGTACGGGGCGAAGCCGTCCAGCTTGCCGGTGACGCGGTCGTCGAAGCGGGCGCCGAGGGTGAACAGCAGGTCCGACTTCTGCAGCGCGGTGACCGCCGGGACGGAACCGTGCATGCCGGGCATGCCGAGGTGCTGCGGGTGGCTGTCGGGGAAGGAGCCGAGCGCCATCAGGGTGGTGACCACCGGGGCGCCGGTCAGCTCGGCGAGGATCCGCAGCTCGGCCGTGGCGTTCGCCTTGATCACGCCGCCGCCGACGTACAGCACCGGGCGCTTGGCGCCGACCAGCATCTTCGCGGCCTCGCGGATCTGCTTGGCGTGCGGCTTGGTCACCGGGCGGTAGCCGGGCAGCGAGGTCTCGGCCGGCCAGCGGAAGGTGGTGGTGGCCTGCAGCGCGTCCTTGGCGATGTCGACCAGGACGGGGCCGGGGCGGCCGGTCGCGGCGATGTGGAACGCCTCGGAGATCACCCGGGGGATCTCGGCCGGGTCGGTGACGAGGAAGTTGTGCTTGGTGATCGGCATCGTGATGCCGCAGATGTCCGCCTCCTGGAAGGCGTCGGTGCCGATCGCCTTGGAGGCGACCTGCCCGGTGATGGCCACCATCGGCACCGAGTCCATGTAGGCGTCGGCGATCGGGGTCACCAGGTTGGTCGCGCCCGGGCCGGAGGTGGCCATGCAGACACCGACCTTGCCGGTGGCCTGGGCGTAACCGGTGGCGGCGTGGCCGGCACCCTGCTCGTGGCGGACCAGGATGTGACGCACCTTGGTCGAGTCCATCAGCGGGTCGTACGCGGGAAGGATGGCCCCGCCCGGGATGCCGAAGACGGTGTCCGCGCCCACGGCCTCCAGCGAGCGGATGAGCGACTGGGCGCCGGTCATGGTCTCGACGACGTGCTGGGGAGCGGGAGCGTGGGCGGCCGGGGTGTCCCCGCGGCGGGGGGATGCGGCGTGCTCAGTCATCTGCCTGTCTCTTCTCGGTTTTTGCCGGCCCGGGTGGTTGCGGGCCCCGGTCTTTCGAGGGTGGGGTCCCGGTGGTCGGGCCGATCGCCGGCTCTGCCCCAATCGTCCCCCTTTTCCCGCTGATTCGGGGCGGTCGGGGGCGGCCGGGGCCAGTGGTCTTGCGGAGTGGAACAGTGTCAGTGCAACAAAAAACCCCTCGTGCCAAGGGCATGCGAGGGGTGGCGCGTCGGTCTCTCACGAGTCGGGCATGGCCCGCTCAGCCGACGCGCCCGCCAAGTACGAGAATTCGGGTGCGCATGGCAACGACCTTCCTCCCGTGCGGGGCCGACTGTCAAGCAGGTGGGACGACAGTCTCGCCATGCGGACCATGCCCCGGCCCCCTCACGGCGCGGTGTTCGGGCAGGTCGGAGCCACTGTGGTGATGTACGACACGCCCTCCGGCGGACTCCCCGCGGCCACCCGTCCGGGTGTCCGCGGCGAGGTACGCGCGGCGGGCCGAGAGCGAGCCGAACGGCCGCGGCAGCGGGTACACCCGGCGGACCAGCGCGCGCCGCAGCCTGGTCTCGTCCAGCGGCGGGGCGAAGGCCGAACCCTGGCCCTGCCGGCAGCCCAACTCCTGGAGCAGGGAGACCTGGCGCGGCAGGTCCACCCCCTCGGCGGCGGTGACCAGGCCGAGGTCGCGGCCGAGCCGCAGGGCGTGCCCGGCCAGCGTCCGGCTGAGCCCCGACTCGCCGAGGCCCTGGACGAGCGTACGGTCCAGCTTGAGCCCGTCGAAGGGCAGCCGGGCCAGCGCGCCGAGCGAGCCGTGGCCGGCCCCGAAGCCGGCCAGGGCGGTGGAGACGCCGAGCCGGCGCAGCGCGGCCAGCCGGCGGCCGAGTTCGTCGGCCAGCCCGTCCGGGCCCATCCGGGCCACCTCGACGATCAGTTGGCCGGCCGGCAGCCCGCTGTCCCGCAGCGCGGCCACCACGGCCTCGTACATGCCGGGTGAGCAGAGCCGCTCGGCCGAGAGCCGGACCGAGACCGGGACGGGGGTCGGCGCCGAGCGGGTTCTGACCGGCAGCCCGCGCCGCAGCGCCGCGGCGGTCACCGCCTCGTGGATCAGCCAGCGGGAGAACCGGGTGGCCGCGTCGCCGTGCTCGGCGGAGCGCAGGAACTCGGCGGGGGTCAGCAGCAGGCCCTGGGCCGAGCGCCACCGGGCTTGTGCCTCGACACTGGCGACGGCGCCGGAGGAGAGGTCCACCACGGGCTGGTGCAGCAGCGTGAAGCCGCCCTCGCGGACGGCGACCCGCAGCCGCTCCTCCAGTTCGGTGCGGCGTTCCAGGTCGGCCCGCATGGCCGGGGTGTAGAGCACCACCCGGCCCTTGCCCTCGGACTTGGCCCGGTACATCGCGAGGTCGGCGTTGCGCATCAGCTCGTCGGCGGCGGCCCTGGGGTCGGCGGCCGGGCCGCGCTCGGGGGTGCCGAAGGCGATGCCGATGCTGGCCGCGACGGCGAGTTCGGCGCCGCCGATCCAGTACGGCTCGGAGAGCGCGACCCTCAGCCGCTCGGCGAGCTCCTGGACCTGGAGGCGGCCGAGCGGGCCGCAGACCAGGGCGGCGAACTCGTCCCCGCCGAAGCGGGCGACGGTGTCCCCGCACCGGACGGCGCCCTGCAGCCGGCGCGCGGCCTGCACCAGCAGCTCGTCACCGACCTGGTGGCCGGCGCTGTCGTTGACCGCCTTGAAGCCGTCCAGGTCGAGGAAGAGCACGGCGACCCCGGTGCCGGCCTCGCCCTGCTGTCCGCGCGCGGCGAGAGCGCCCCGCAGGCGCTGGGCGAAGAGCGCCCGGTTGGGCAGGTCGGTGAGCGGGTCGTGGAAGGCGTTGTGCTGCAACTGGGCCTGGAGTATCACGCGTTCGGTGACGTCCCGGCTGTTCAGGATCAGGCCGTCGCGGTACCGGTTGACGGTCGACTCGACGTGCAGCCACTCGCCGGTGCCGGAGCTGATCCGGCACTCCACCCGGGCCGCGGACACCTCGGCGGCGGCGCCCGGCGAGCGGTGCGCCAGCAACCGGCCGCGGGCCAGGAAACGGCGGACCTCCAGCAGCACCCGGTCGACGTCCTCGGGGTGGACGAGGTCCAGCAGGTTCCCGCCGACCAGCTCCTCCGGGTCCCGCCCGTAGACGCCGAGCGCGGCCGGGGAGACGTAGGAGAGCACGCCGCTGGCGCCGGCGATCATGATGACGTCGCTGGAGCCCTGCACCAGGGAGCGGAAGTGCGCCTCCTTGTGCGCGAGCTCCTGCGCCAGCGAGAGGTTGTCCAGCAGCATCACGCCCTGCCGCAGGATCAGCGCCAGGCCGACGGTGCAGGCGGCGGCGGCCACCACCCGGTCCAGCGGCCGGCCGCCGAGGGCGTTGTAGAGGATGCCGGCGGTGCAGACCGCGGCCGCCGCGTACGGGGTGAGGGCACTGAAGGTGGTGGCCACCCGGCGGCGCGGCAGGCCCCCGGCCGAGGGGTGCTCGCGCAGCGGGCGGCGCCAGCGCGAGCACCACGGCGCCCAGGCGAGCAGCAGGCTTCCGGCGAACCAGCCCGCGTCCAGGAGCTCTCCCGAGTGGTAGCTGTTGCGCAGCTCGGGGGAGGTGAAGAGGGCGTCGCAGAGCACGGTGAGGGCCAGGCCGATCATCGCGGTGTGGACCGCCGCCCGGTTGCCGTCGCGGCTGCCGAAGCGCAGCCCGACCACCAGGCTGACCAGCAGGATGTCCAGCACCGGGTAGGCCAGGTTGAGGGCGAGGCGCAGCGGGGAGCCGACCTCGCCGGCGGCGATCCGGCCGAGCGCCAGACTCCAGCTGAGGGTGAACAGCGAGCCGGCCACCAGCCAGCCGTCCAGCATCAGGCAGAGCCAGCCGGCGGCGCTGCGCGGGCGCTGGGCGAGGACCAGCACGCCGGTGATGGCGAGCGGGGCGAACAGCAGGAAGGCGTACTCGGCGAGCGAGTCCTGCGGCAGCTGGGTGCGCTCGACCAGCTCGTACCAGCCCCAGGTGCCGTTGCCGAAGGCGACCATGAGCGAGGAGAGGCCGAACAGCAGCCAGGCCGGCCGGGCGTGGCCGCCGATCGTGCAGCCGTACGCGAGGCAGGACACCGCGGCCGCGAGGGCGGCCGCGGCCAGGCCGAAATCACCCATGAAGATGGCGAGTTGGCGGGACCCCCAGCCCAGGGCCGCGCCCGTCGCGTAGGCCAGGCAGAGGGCGCCGAGGACGGCGCCGGGCAGGCTGCGGCTGTCGAGCAGCCGGCGGACCGGGCTTGGCCGCGCGGTTGCGGACATGTCGGTGTCCGGTACACCCGGCCGTCCGGCCCCGGGCAGCACCGCATCGGTGGAGCTCACTCGGCCTCTCCCCCTCCGGCCCGGGGCCTGGCGCCCCGGCCACGGGCCACCGGCCGCGCACCTGGTGGCCGTACGCGGTGGCCTGGCGCCCCGTCAGGGCGGTGGCCCAGGGGGTGGACGGCCTGCCAGCCGACGCACCGCACCGATGTTCCCACTCGGGACCCTACACCACTTCGGTCACTCAATGACACGCACACTCCACTTAGAGTAATGGTGCGTGCGTGGGGAATTGCACCCGAATCGACCGGAACGGGCCGGTTGGCGGGGGCGCACGGGAAGGGGCTCACGCGGCGCGCACAGGAGCACATGGAGGCGCCCGCCGATCACCGCCCGGTTCGGGCGGTGCGGCCGGCGGGCGCCGACGGCGGCCCGGCTCAGCGGCCGGCGGGCGCCAGGTCCTCCGGGAAGAGCCGCAACCGGTGGGCCAGCGCGGCGGCCTCGCCCCGGCCGGCCACCGCGAGCTTGCCGAGGATGTTGGAGACGTGCACGCTCGCGGTCTTCGGGGAGATGTACAGCTCCTCCGCGATCTGCCGGTTGGTGCGGCCCCGGGTGAGCAACCGGAGCACGTCCCGCTCACGGGGGGTGAGACCGAGGGAGTCGCCGGCCGGCGCCGGCTTGGCAGGCGTGGCCGCCCGGGCGGTGAGGGCCAGGCCGGCTCGCTCGGCCAGGCCGGTGATCTCGGCCAGCAGCGCGCTGTCGGACCGCACCCCGGCCAACGTCCTTGCCTCGCGCAGCAGTTCGGTGCCCGACTCCCGGCAGCCGACCAGCACATCGGCCTCCGCGGCGCGCATCAGCGCCACCGCCAGCGGGCCCGGCAGCCCGGTCGGCCGCAGCGCCTCGACGGCGGCCGCCCAGTGCGCCGGGGTGTCGGTGCCCTCGGCGCGGGCCAGTTCGGCCTCCAGCAACCGGGCCCAGCCGTGGTGCAACGGCGCCTTCGGGGTCAGCCGGGCGGCCAGCTCGGCGATCTTCGCCAGTACCTCGGCCCGGCCCTCGGCGGCCTCCGGCAGGCCCCTGCTGTCGGCCTCGGCCGCGGCGCCGTCCACCAGCAGGGGGTAGAGCGCGGCCTCGTTCCCCGCGGGGACTGGACCGTCGATCACGGCGAGCAGCTCGGCCCGGGCCTCCAGCGGTCGCCCGCCGCGGGAGGCGATCATCACCGCGAGCCGGGAGATCGGCACGGAGTGCTGGAACTGGCAGACCCGGTCCGAGGCCCGGGCCTGGGCCAGCATGCCGGCCGCCGAGGGGAGGTCCCCGCGCATCAGGGCCAGCTCGCCCCGCAGCCGGTCGAGGAACTCGGCGTGGCTGCCCGGGTGCTGGGTCCGCTCGGCGCCGGCCAGCAGCTCGGCCGCCTCCTCGGTACGGCCGACGTCGATCAGCGCCTCGGCGAGGTTGCCGACCAGCAGGGTGCCGATGTTGCGCAGCAGGCCGGTGCCGTCGGCCGTCTCCAGCCCCTCCCGGGCGAGCGCCACGGCCTCCTCCGCGCGGCCGAGCGACTGCAACAGGCTGGCCAGGTTGTTGAGCCCGCGGAGCATGAGGTCCGGGACGCCGAGCTCGCGGGTGGCGGCGACCGCCTCGGTCAGCTCGGCGATGGCGGCGTCGGGGTCGTTGCCCAGGTCGTTGCGCAGGGTGCCGAGGGTCATCCGGGCGTGCTGCTCGACGGCGTGCGCCCCGACCTGGCGGGCGATCGCCGCGGCCCGCTCGGCGAGTTCGATGCTCTCGCCGGTGGGGCTGTTGAGCATGGCGATGCCGGCGCTCAGCGCGAACACCTCGGCCTGGACGGCGGACGGCGGCAGGTGCTCGACCAGGCGCCGGGCGTAGGCCGCCTCGTCCTGGTCCTTGGAGCGGTTCAGGTGGCCGAACATCCGGGCTCGGTTCATCCGGAACCAGGCGGCGCGGGCCGGGTCCCTGGTCTCGTCGACCAGCTTCAGCGCCCGCCGGGAGAGGCTCAGCCCGCGCTCGCGGTCCCCGCTGCGGCGAGCCGCGACCACCGCCTCGGCGAGCACGTCGACCAGCTGCAGCCGCTCGCAGTCCTGGTCGTGCGTCTCCACGTCGCAGGAGCACGGCGGGTAGGTCTCGGCCCAGTCGTACGGGCGCAGGGTGTGCTCCAGCACCTCCTCGGAGACCTCGTCCCACAGCTCCAGGGCGCGCTCCAGCATCCGCAGCTGCTCGGCGAAGGCGTTGCGCCGGCGGGCGGCCCGGGCGGCGTCCAGCGCGCTCGGCAGGGCACGCGCGGGATCGTGCGCGTGGTACCAGTAGTTGGCCAGCCGGGCCGGGCGGACGTCGCTGCCGACCAGGTGCGGCTGCTCCTCCAGCGCGGTGGCGAAGCGGCGGTTGATCCGGTGCCGCTCGCCGGGCAGCAGGTCGTCCGAGACCGCCTCGCGGACCAGGGCGTGCCGGAACCGGTAGCCGTCGCCGTCGGTGTCCGGGCGCAGGATGTTGGCGCCGACCGCGGCGCGCAGCGACTCGATCAGCCCCTCCTCGTCGTCCAGCACGGCGGCCAGCAGCGCGTGTTCGACGTAGGAGCCGCCCTCGGCGGCGATCCGCAGCACCCGCTGGGTCTCCTCGTCCAGCGCCTCGACCCGGACCAGCAGGATGTCCCGCAACGAGTCGGTGAGCCCGGTCGAACAGCCGTCCTGGAAGGCGGTCGCGAGCTCCTCGACGAAGAACGGGTTGCCCTCGGAGCGGCGGTGGATCCGGTCGACCAGCTGCCGGTCCGGATCGGTGGTGCCGAGGATGCCGGCCAGCTGCGCGGCGACCTCGCCCGGGCCGAACCGCTCCAGCTCCATCCGCTGCACGGTGCGCAGCCGCTCCAGCTCGGCCAGGAACGGCCGCAGCGGGTGCCGCCGGTGCAGGTCGTCGGTGCGGTAGGTGGCGACCAGCAGGACGCGGGCGCGGTGCAGGGTGCGCACCAGGTAGGCGAACAACTCCCGGGTGGAGCGGTCCGACCAGTGCAGGTCCTCGACGGCGAGCACGAGGGTACGGTCCGTGCCGAGCCGTTCGAACAACCTCGCGGTGTGCTCGAACAGCCGGGCCCGGCCGTACTCGTCGTTGGGTTCGCCGTCGGCCTCGCCGAAGTCGGGCAGCAGCCGGGCGAGATGACCCTCCATACCGGCGGCGGCCACCTCCAGCTCGGTGCCCAGACCGCGGTGGAGCCGGCGCAGCGCGGTGGCCAGCGGTGCGTAGGGCAGCCCCTCGGCACCGACCTCCAGACAGCCGCCGACGGTGGTGACCACTCTCCCGTCGCCGGTACAGGCGCGGGAGAGGAACTCCTCCAGCAACCGGGTCTTGCCGACGCCGGCCTCGCCGCCGATCAGCACGGTCTGCGGGTTCCCGGAGCCGGCCCGCCGCAGCGCGTCTGTCAGATCGGTGATCTCCGTGCCACGGCCGACGAAGACGGGACTCACCGATATCTGCTGCATGGAGCTGAGCATGCCATAAGCCGATCCGCCCGGCCGAGGGGATATCCCACCTCCCGGACGCCCGGAAGGGGAGGCGCTGGACCGCGCCTCCCCTTCCGTCTCCGCCCCGGCCTCGGCCGGGTGGCGGCCCGTCAGCACTCGCGCAGGCGCGCGGTGCGCCGGTCGGCACGGGTGGCGACCAGGCGGCGGATCCCGCGGCCGGCCTTCGGGACGACGGCCTCGCGGACCATCCGCTCGTGCTCGGCGCGGTGGCGGAGTTCGCTCTGGTGCTGCTGGATGAGCTCGTACTCGATCACGGTGTTTCCCCTCGTGGTGGTCTCTCGTTCTGAGGTAAAGACTCCTCTCCCAGGGGGGTGCACCACATCGGCAGCCTGCCGCATCTTCCGGGCGCCGATCGCCTTAGGGGGAGCCCCGGAAACGGCGAAGGCCCGGTTCTACCCCTCTTATAGGGGTGAAACCGGGCCTTAGACCGCACTAAGGCACCTTAGAAGGCCTTAGTCGCCTTAGAAACTCAGGCCGAGTAGCCGAACCGCTCCGGGCTTTCGGGCTCTGCCCGCTGCCCTTCCACGCCGGGCCGCTCCGGACCGTTCCTACTGCCCTTCCACGCCGAGCCGCTCCAGGATGAGGTCCTTCACGCGGGCCGCGTCGGCCTGGCCGCGGGTGGCCTTCATGACCGCGCCGACCAGCGCGCCCACCGCGGCGACCTTGCCGTCGCGGATCTTGGCGGCGATCGCCTCGTTGCCGGCGATGGCCTGGTCGACGGCGGCACCGAGCGCGGAGTCGTCCGAGACGACGGCCAGGCCGCGCTTCTCGACGACCTCGTCCGGCTCGCCCTCGCCGGCCAGCACGGCCTCGATGACCTGACGGGCCAGCTTGTCGTTCAGCTTGCCCTCGGCGACCAGCGCGGTGACCCGGGCGACCTGCGCCGGGGTGATCGGCTGCTCGCTCAGCTCGGTGCCGGTCTCGTTGGCCCGGCGGGCCAGCTCGCCCATCCACCACTTGCGGGCCTGGTCGGCCGGGGCGCCGGCGGCGATGGTCTCCAGGATCGGCTCGACCGCACCGGCGTTCAGCACCGACTGCATGTCCTTGTCGGACAGGCCCCACTCGCCCTGCAGCCGGGCCCGGCGCACGCGCGGCAGCTCGGGCAGGCCGGCCCGCAGCTCCTCGACCCACTCGCGCGAGGGCGCGATCGGGACGAGGTCCGGCTCGGGGAAGTAGCGGTAGTCCTCGGCGTTGTCCTTGATCCGGCCCGAGGTGGTGCTGCCGTCCTCCTCGTGGAAGTGCCGGGTCTCCTGGACGATCGTGCCGCCGTCGGTCAGGACGGTGGCGTGCCGCTGGATCTCGAACCGGGCGGCCCGCTCCACGCTGCGCAGGGAGTTGACGTTCTTGGTCTCCGAGCGGGTGCCGAAGGTCTGGGTGCCGTTGGGGCGCAGCGACAGGTTGACGTCGCAGCGCATCTGGCCCTTGTCCATCCGGGCCTCGGACACGCCCAGCGCCTTGATCAGCTCGCGCAGCTCGGCGACGTACGCCTTGGCGACCTCGGGGGCGCGCTCGCCGGCGCCCTCGATCGGCTTGGTGACGATCTCGATCAGCGGGATGCCGGCCCGGTTGTAGTCGAGCAGCGAGTGGGTGGCGCCGTGGATCCGGCCGGTCGCGCCGCCGACGTGGCTGGACTTGCCGGTGTCCTCCTCCATGTGGGCGCGCTCGATCTCCACACGGAAGGTCGAGCCGTCCTCCAGCTGCACGTCGAGGTAGCCGTTGAAGGCGATCGGCTCGTCGTACTGCGAGGTCTGGAAGTTCTTCGGCATGTCCGGATAGAAGTAGTTCTTCCGGGCGAACCGGCACCACTCGGCGATCTCGCAGTTCAGGGCCAGGCCGATCTTGACGGCCGACTCCACGCCGATCGCGTTGACCACCGGAAGCGAGCCCGGCAGGCCCAGGCAGGTCGGGCAGACCTGGCTGTTCGGCTCGGCACCCAGCTCGGTCGAGCAACCGCAGAACATCTTGGTCTTGGTGCCCAGCTCGACGTGGACCTCAAGGCCCATCACCGGGTCGTACGACGCGAGAGCGTCCTCGTAGGAGACCAGGTTCATGACGCTCACAGCGTCCCCTTCGCTAAAAGTCTGTGGAGGTACGGGCCCGGCCGCGCACCGGGGTGCGGGCCGGGCCGGGGGCTTCTCAGCCCAGCAGCACGTCGTCGTCGCCGAGGCGGCGCAGTTCGCGCACGAGCAGGGCGGTGCCGGTGACCAGGGCCGCGGCGCCGACCAGGGCGTTGATCAGCTTGAGCGTGTCGTTCTCGCCGCGGGCCTTCTTCACGTCCTTGACGATCGAGACCGCGCCGAAGGCGCTGGTACCGATGGAAAGCCACAGGCCGGGCTTGCTGTGCTTGAAGCCCTTGGCCTTCTCGATCTTGCTCACAGTGCCGGTGCCTCCTCCAGCAGGGGGTGCCCCCACTTGTCGTTGAGTGCGGCCTCGACGGCGCCGCCCACGCGGTACAGGCGGTCGTCCGCCATCGCGGGTGCGATGATCTGCAGGCCGACCGGGAGATTGTCCTCCGGGGCCAGTCCGCAGGGCAGCGACATGGCCGCGTTGCCCGCGAGGTTCGACGGAATCGTGCACAGGTCGGCCAGGTACATCGCCATCGGGTCGTCGGCGCGCTCGCCGATCGGGAAGGCGGTGGTCGGCGTGGTCGGGGAGACCAGGACGTCCACGCCGGCGAACGCGGCGTCGAAGTCGCGCGAGATGAGCGTGCGCACCTTCTGGGCCGAGCCGTAGTAGGCGTCGTAGTAGCCCGAGGAGAGGGCGTAGGTGCCGAGGATGATGCGGCGCTTCACCTCGGGGCCGAAGCCGGCCTCGCGGGTCAGGGCGGTGACGTCCTCGGCGGAGCGGGTGCCGTCGTCGCCGACCCGCAGGCCGTAGCGCATCGCGTCGAAGCGGGCCAGGTTGGACGAGGCCTCGCTGGGCGCGATCAGGTAGTACGCGGGCAGCGCCAGGGTGAACGACGGGCAGGAGACCTCGACGACCTCGGCGCCCAGCTCGCGCAGCAGCTCCACGGACTCGTTGAACCGCTGCATCACGCCGGCCTGGTAGCCCTCGCCGGCGAACTCCTTGACGACGCCGATCCGCATGCCGCGGATGTCGCGCCGCTTCGCCGCCTCGACCACGGCCGGGACCGGCGCGTTGATCGAGGTGGAGTCCAGCGGGTCGTAGCCGGCGATGGCCTCGTGCAGCAGTGCCGCGTCCAGCACGGAGCGGGCGCACGGGCCGCCCTGGTCCAGGCTGCTGGAGAACGCGACCAGGCCGTAGCGGGAGACCGAACCGTAGGTCGGCTTCACGCCGACGGTGCCGGTCACGGCGCCGGGCTGGCGGATCGAGCCGCCGGTGTCGGTGCCGATCGCCAGCGGGGCCTCGTAGGCGGCCAGCGCGGCGGCCGAACCGCCGCCGGAGCCGCCGGGGATGCGGCTGAGGTCCCACGGGTTGCCGGTGGCGCCGTAGGCGGAGTTCTCGGTGGAGGAGCCCATCGCGAACTCGTCCATGTTGGTCTTGCCGAGGATGACCACGCCGGCGTCCTTGAGACGGGTGGTCAGGGTGGCGTCGTACGGCGGGATCCAGCCTTCGAGGATCTTGGAGCCGCAGGTGGTCGGCACACCCTTGGTGGTGAAGACGTCCTTCAGCGCGAGCGGGACGCCGGCCAGCGGGCCCAGCTCCTCGCCCTTGGCGCGCTTCTCGTCCACGGCCTTGGCGGCGCTCAGCGCGCCCTCCGTGTCGACGTGCAGGAAGGCGTTGACCTTCTTGTCGACGGCCTCGATGCGGTCGAGGTGCGCCTGGGCGACCTCGACGGCGGAAACCTCGCCGTTGGCGATGGCGCTCGCGGTCTGAGCGGCGGTGTAGCGGATCAGCTCGGTCATCTCGGTCAGTCCTCCCCGAGGATCTGCGGCACACGGAAACGCTGCTCCTCGGCGGCGGGGGCGCCGGCCAGCGCCTGCTCCGGAGTGAGCGACGGCCGCACCTCGTCCGCGCGCATGACGTTGGTCAGCGGGAGCGGGTGGGAGGTCGGCGGGACGTCCTGTCCGGCGACCTCGGAAACGCGGGCGACCGCGCCGATGATCACGTCGAGCTGCTCGGCGAAGTGGTCCAGCTCTTCGGCCTGCAACTCCAGACGCGACAGCCGAGCGAGGTGGGCGACCTCCTCGCGCGTGATGCCAGGCATGCAGCGATCCTCAGGGTGAGTTCTGGTGAGGCCCGGCGGTGCGGTGAAGCGTGCCGGGCCCGGGCAGGAGCAGCCGGCTCGGCGCTCCCGTCCTCTTGGTCTGTGGCCCCATCCTATGGGGCCCGGCCCGGCCACCGGCCAACGAGTAACGCCGGGGCCCGGTCACCGCGGCGCGGCGCGACGGCTCCCCGCGGCGTCGGGGAGCGCCACTGCGGGCCGCCCGGAGGCTAGTTCGGGCTCCCCGGGGCCCGGATCTCCATCTGCGCGGCCTGCGCGGCCTGGACCACGGGCGGTAGGACGGGCGGGACGACCGGGTTGATCACCGGGTTGATCACGGGCTGGATCCCGGGCTTGAGCACCGGCTGGATCGCGGGTGGCATCACCGGCTGGATGCCGGGCTGGAGCACCGGCGGCAGCTGCGCGGCCGTGGTGAGCCGCTCCACCGGCGGGGCGCCGGTGCGGTGCACCCGCAGCCAGGCGGTGGCCTGCTCCGCCGGCAGCGCCGCGGAGACCAGCCAGCCCTGGACGGCGTCCACGCCCATGCAGTGCAGCCGCTCCCAGGTCTCGTCGTCCTCGACGCCCTCGGCGACCACGGTCAGGCCGAGCGAGTGCGCCAGCTCCACCGAGCAGCGGACCACCGCCGCGTCGTGGTCGTCGGCGACCATCCGGGAGACGAACGAGCGGTCGATCTTCAACTCGCCGACCGGCAGGCTGCGCAGCCGCACCAGCGAGGAGTGGCCGGTACCGAAGTCGTCCAGGGACATCCCGACGCCGTAGCCGCGCAGCTCGGCCAGGGTGTCGGCGGCGCGTCGGGAGTCGTCCAGCAGCAGCCGCTCGGTGATCTCCAGCTGGAGCGCGTGGGCCGGCACCTGGTGGCGGACGAGGTGGCCGGCGACCCGCTGGGCGAAGCCCGGGTTGAGCACGTCGCGCGGCGAGACGTTCACCGCGACCTGCACCTGGAGCCCCTGGTCGCGCCAGTAGGCGAGCTGGCCGACGGCCGCCTCCAGCACGTAGTCGGTCAGCCGTGGCATCAGGCCGCTGGACTCGGCGAGGCCGACGAACTCGTCCGGCGAGACCTTGCCCTGGCCGGGCCGCTCCCAGCGCAGCAGCGCCTCCAGCCCGACCACCCGGCCGTCGAAGGCCACCTTCGGCTGGTAGTGCAGCTGCACCTCGCCGGTCTCCAGCGCCCGCCGGAGATCCCCCAGTAGCCCGATCCGGTACGGCGTGTCGGCGTCCTGGGTCTCGTCGTACTGCTCGACCGAGGTGTGGCCGCGCTGGGCGTGGCCCATCGCGACGTCGGCGCGGCGCAGCAGCGACTCGGCGTCCTGGGCGTGCTGCGGATAGACGCAGACGCCGGCGCTGGCCTCCAGGACGAGCAGCAGCCCGTCGAGGCGGATCGGCGCGGCCAGCTCCGTGATCAGCGCCTTGGCGACCCGCTCCAGGGTGTCCGGGCAGCCGATGCCGGGCAGCAGGACGGCGAACTCGTCGCCGCCCATCCGGGCCACCATCGGGCGCCCGCCCCGGTAGTGCCGGGGCAGCCCGGCGAACACGTCGTCGATGGACTCCCTGGTGGCGCTGCCGGCCGGGCCGCCGGAGCGCAGCGCCCGGTGCAGCCTGCGGGCGATGTGCACCAGCAGCCGGTCACCGGCGGTGTGCCCGAGCGTGTCGTTGAGCGACCGGAACCGGTCGAGGTCGAGCAGTATCAGCCCGACGCTGTACCCCTGGTCGTGTTCGGCGATCGCCTCCTGGGCGGCCAGCAGTAACGCCTGGCGGTTGGGCAGGTCCGTCAGCGGGTCGGTGAGCTGGTCCCGGGCACGGTCGCGGGCGATCCGCCAGGCCGCGACCAGCACGGCCAGCGGCACGGCGAACAACGGCAGCAGCTCGGGCTCGTACCGGTAGACCAGAACGGCCAGCGGAATGAGCGGCGCGGCGCCGGCCAGCAGCACGCCGAGCAGCAGGACCGCACCTGCCACCCCCTGCGGCGGGCGTGTGGGCGCACCGCCGGTCGTACGATCCATAAGCCCTGTCCTCCGTCGGGCCCGCCCCGTCAGGCCGCCTTACGGTGAGGCACCGTGCTGGTGCCGGCAGCTGCCGGGCATGGAGCGACCCCGCGGAGACCGGCTCAGCCGGTGCCCCCACCCCTGCTGACACTCTGTTGCGCTCCAGGGTATTCCGGGGTCCACCGCGCGGGCAGACTTTCGGACAACCGGGAACGCGCCACCGCGTTCGGGTGTCGCACAGTGACACAATGCCCGCTTTCACTGTGGAGCACCCGGTGACGTTGCATCAGGACGATAACAAGACGGACTCGGCGCTTCCGCGCGCGGGTCACTCCCCGGCCGGGGCCGCCTCCTCCTCGGAACCCGCGGCGGACCCCTCGGCGGTCTCCGGTTCGGGCAGGCCGAGGTGGCGGCGGGCGGCGTCCGGCCCCTGCTCCAGCAGGACGGCGAAGCCCGCGTCGTCCAGCACCGGCAGGCCGAGCTGAACGGCCTTGTCGTACTTGGAACCGGGGTTCTCGCCGGCCACCACGAAGTGCGTCTTCTTCGACACCGAGCCGGTCACCTTGGCTCCGCGCGAGGTCAGCGCCTCCTTGGCGCCGTCCCGGGTGTGCCCGGTCAGCGTGCCGGTGACGACGACGGTCAGGCCCTCCAGCGGACGCTCGCCCTGCTCCTCGGCGAACTCCTCGGTGAAGCGGACGCCTGCGCGGCGCCACTTCTCCAGGATCTCCCGGTGCCACTCCTCCTGGTGCCATTCCTTGATCGAGCGGGCGATGATCGGGCCGACGCCCTCGACCGCCGCCAGCTCCTCCTCACTCGCCCCGAAGATCCTGTCCAGATCGCGGAACTCCCGGGCCAGCTCCTGGGCGGCCACCGGGCCGACGTGACGGATCGACAGCCCGTTGATGAATCGAGCCAGCGGGCGGTCCTTCGCCTTCTCCAGGTTGTCGAGAAGCGTCCGGAGCGACTTCTTCGGCACACCCGTCGTGGTGGCGAAGAAGAAGACCTCCTTCTCCTTGCCGGTCTTGTCGTCCAGCTTGGGCATGCCCGTCTTCGGATCGCGGACCAGCACCTTGATCGGCAGCAGCTGCTCCTCGGTGAGGCCGAAGATGTCGCCCTCGTCCTTCACCGGAGCCTCGGCCGGCTCCAGCGGCTGGGTCAGCGCGGTGGCCGCGACATAGCCGAGGCCCTCGATGTCCAGGGACGAACGGCCGCCGAGGAAGGCGATCCGCTCGCGGACCTGGGCCGGGCAGAACTGCGCGTTCGGGCAGCGCAGGTCGATGTCCCCCTCGGCCATCGGGCGCAGCTCGGCGCCGCACTCGTGGCAGTGCGAGGGCATCACGAACTCCTGCTCGGTGCCGTCCCGCAGGTCGTAGACCGGGCCGAGGATCTCCGGGATGACGTCGCCCGCCTTGCGCAGCACCACGGTGTCGCCGAGCAGGACGTCCTTGGCCTTGACGACCTGCTGGTTGTGCAGCGTCGCGTACTGGACCATCGAGCCGGCCACCTTGACCGGCTCCGCCAGCACCGCGTACGGGGTGGCCCGGCCGGTGCGGCCGATGCCGACCTTGATCGCGGCCAGCTTTCCGGTGACCTCCTCCGGCGGGTACTTCCACGCGATCGCCCAGCGCGGGGACTTGGAGGTGGCGCCGAGCCGGCCCTGGAGCGCGATCTCGTCCACCTTGACCACGACGCCGTCGATCTCGTGCTCGACCGAGTGCCGCTGCTCGCCGTACTGCTTGATGAAGGCGCGGACCTCGTCGAGGGTGGCGACCACCCGGTTGTGCCGGGCGGTGGGCAGGCCCCAGTCGTGCAGCAGCCGGTAGGCGTGCGACTGGCAGTCGATGTCGAAGCCGACCCGGGCACCGATGCCGTGCACCACCATGTGCAGCGGGCGGGAGGCGGTGACGTGGGCGTCCTTCTGGCGCAGCGAACCGGCGGCGGCGTTGCGCGGGTTCATGAACAGCCGGATCATCGCCCGGGGCCGCCTGCCCTCCTTGGCGCGCTCCTCGTTCTCCTGCCGGCGGCGTTCGTTCTCCTCCGCGAACGAGGCGTTGAGCGCCTCGAAGGCGTCGGTCGGGAAGTAGACCTCACCGCGGATCTCGACCAGCTCGGGGATGTCGTCGCCCTTGAGCCGGTGCGGGATCTCCTTGATGGTGCGGACGTTGGCGGTGATGTCCTCGCCGACGCGGCCGTCGCCGCGCGTCGCCGCCTGCACCAACTGGCCGTTCTCGTATGTCAGGTTGACGGCCAGGCCGTCCACCTTGAGCTCGCAGAGATAGTGGTACTCGATGCCGTGCAGCTCGCCGGCGACGCGCTCGGCCCAGGCCGCGAGCTCGTCGTCGTCCATGGCGTTGTCCAGGCTGAGCAGCCGCTCGCGGTGCTCGACCGCGGCGAACAGCTCGGCGACGGCGCCGCCGCCCACCTTCTGCGACGGCGAGTCCGGCGTGACCAGGGCCGGGTGCTCGGCCTCCAGACCCTCCAGCTCGCGCATCAGCGCGTCGAACTCGGCGTCGCTGACGACCGGCGCGTCCTGCTCGTAGTAGCGGGCGCGGTGGTCCTCGATCTCGGCCGCCAGCTCGGCGTGCCGTCTGCGCACCTCCGCCGGGATCTCCTCCCAGCCCTCGACAGCCACCACCGCAAGCCCTCCGTTACGTCCTACTCCGGGTTGTCCACCAGGCTCTGGGCCGCCCGCGCGCTGAGCGACAACGCCTGGCGCGCGTACGCCGGGGAGGCCCCGGCCAGCCCGCAGGTGGGTGTCACCAGCACGCGGCGGCCCAGCAGCTCCGGGGCGAACCCGAGCCTGCGCCACAACGTCCTGACACCCTGGACACTACCGGCCGGGTCCGACAGTCCCTGGTCAGTGGACGGGACGACACCCGCGAGGATCATCGTGCCCGCCTCGACCGCCTCGCCGAGGTCGTCGTCCATCCGGTCCGTCAGGAGCGAGAAGTCCAGCGAGATCCCGGCCACCCCGGCCCGCCGCAGCAGGGGAACCGGAACGTCCGGCGCGCAGGAGTGCACCACGACGGGCGCGTCCAGACCACGGATCAGCTCGCGCAGGGCCTCCTCGGCGACCTGCCGGTCCACCGAGCGCAGCCGCTGGAAGCCGCTGGCGGTCTTGACCTGGCCGGCCAGCACCGCGGGCAACGACGGCTCGTCGAGCTGGAGCACCACCTCCGCGCCCGGGATCCGCTTGCGGACGTCGTCGAGGTGGCGGCGCAGGCCCTCGGCGAGCGAGCCGGCGATGTCACGGCAGGCCCCCGGGTCGGCGAGCGCCTTCTCGCCGTGCTTCAGCTCGATCGAGGCGGCCAGCGTCCACGGCCCGACCGCCTGCACCTTGAGCGCGCCCCGGTAGCCCTGGGTGAACTCCTCGAGTGCGTCCAGGTCCTCGCCCAGCCAGGAGTGGGCCCGCCGGGTGTCCCGGCCGGGGTGGTCGGCGAAGCGCCAGCCGCTCGGCTCGGTCTGGGCGAACAGCTCGACCAGCAGGCCGGCCCCGCGCCCGATCATGTCGGCGCCCGGCCCGCGGGCGGGCAGCTCCGGGAGGAAGGGCAGGTGCTCCAGCGCCCCGGTGGCCGTCTTCGCGGCCTCCCGGGCGTCGGTGCCGGGCAGCGATCCGACGCCGGTGGCGGCGCCGACCAGGTCGGGGAAGGGGTGTCCGTTGCTCACCCTCGAAGCGTACGAGATCGGGGGGACGGCGGCGGACGGGAGCGAGTGGGCTGTCCACGGCCACGGACGGCCGCGGCCCCGGCCCCGAGCGTGGAGCTCGGTGCCGGGGCCGCGGGTGTCCGGGCCGACCCGTTCCGGTCAGTACTCCTCGCTGCCGAAGGAGTCGACCACCACGTGGATCGGCGCGCCGCTCGCGTTGTAGAACGACACCCAGTCCCCCTTCACCGGCACCACGACCTGGTTGGCGATGGTCTCGCCGGCCACGAAATTGAGGTTCGAGACGTTGGGCATCACCTGACCGCCCGGGTAGACGGTGAGGTGGCCCTCGGCGCCCGGCTCGGTGACCGTGACGTTCAGGGTCCTCGCGGCGGTGGAACTGCTGGAGCCCACGTAGACCGACAAGGTGCTCCAGGCCGGAACGGCACCTGGGGGACGCGAGTGGTACCGGTCGGTGCTGAAGTACGTCCGGGTGTCCATCACCCGCGTCGGACCGTACGGGCGGTAGCTGAGCCTGCCCTCGGCCGTGTAGTAGCCGGCCAGGTCCGCGAGCAGGTGCACGGTGCCGCCGGAGGCGTTGTAGAACGACACCTTGCCGTCCTTCACCGGGACCGTCACCAGGTTCGGAATCGTCCGGCCCGCCGTCCAGTTCACGTTCGACGCGTTGGGCGCGGCACCACCGTGCGGGTAGACGGTGAGGTGGCCGTCCACCGTCGGCTCGGTCACGGTCACGTTCATCGTCACCGCGGTCACACCCGTCGCCGGGATCCCCGCCACACCCGCGACCGGCAGGTCGACGGTGCCCCACGCCGGGACGGCCTGCGCCGACGCCACCCCGATCGGCTCCCGGGTGTCCAGCAGACGGGACGGACCCTGCGGGTGGAAGAGGTCGCCCTTCGAGCTGTAGTAGCCGGCCAGGTCGGCGATCAGATGCACCGGGCCGTCGGAGGCGTTGAAGAAGGACACCTTGCCGTCCCGCACCGGCACCGTCACCAGGTTGGCGATCGTCCGGCCGGCCTCCCAGTTCAGGTTCGACGCGTTCGGTACCGCGTCACCGTGCGGATACACCGTCAGGTGGCCGTCCTTCGTGGGCTCGGTCACCGTCACGTTCATCATCACCGCCGTCAGGGCGGTGGCCGGCACCCCCGCCCCACCCGCGACCGGCAGCTCCACACTGCTCCAGGCCGGGACGGCCTGCGCCGACGGGACACCGATCGGCTCACGAGTGTCCAGCAGACGGGTCGGGCCGGCCGGCGTGAACGCGCTGCCGACGTTGGTCTCCTCTCTTGAACCGCGGTCGCGGAAGCCGCTGCCGGTACCGGTGTTGGGCACCCGCGGGTCGTCCGCGGGGGCATAGCCGTCGCTGTCGGTCGCCGGCATCCCGGGCGCGTTCTCGTCGGCCGAGTCGATCCTGTGGCTGACGGGTGTGTCCGGTCCCGGCGAGGCGGGCGAGGCCGGCTCCACGTAGTCGTGAACGCCCTGCCCGCTGGCGGCGGTGAACGCCGGCTGGTCGGCGTAGGCGGTGCCGGCCCAGTTGTAGACGAGGCCGTCGCTGCGCGAGTCGACGATGTTGTAGTCCACCTTGGTCCCGGCGGTCGCGGCGGCCGCGACGGTGATGCCGGTGTGCTGCGCCGGGTCCACGCCGGCGCAGGACCCCCCGAACAGGGGCCCCGTCTCGACCACGTTGTTCTCCACCGTGGCACCGCCGGATGCCCCGGTCAGGACCACGCCCGGTCCGCAGAACGACAGCATGCTGTTGCCGACGATCACCGTGTTCGGGGCGCCGTCGACCAGGACGGCCGTGCCGCCGGTGCCGCTGACGAGGTTCGTGGTCAACACGGTCCCGGTGGAGCCGCCGTCCACCGTGAAGGCCGTCCCCTTCACGTTGACGCTGGTTTCGCTGCGGGAGAAGACCACCTGGCTGGAGGCGTTGGTGACATGGGCGCCCCCGGTCATCAGGTTCACACCGGTGAACGACACGTCTCGCGCGCCGTCCACCGTCAGCGGCTTCCCGTCGGGCATGAAGACGACCAGGTTCTCGAACCTGAGGTGCTCGCCCTTGACGACGAAACTGTTGATCGAGTGGCCCCACTCGCCGATGTGGGCCATGCCTCCGGAGTACCGGGCCGGGCCGCGGAAGGTGATCGGCGCCTCGGCCGTACCGGAGCCCGCGACGGTGAGGTCCCCCTCGTCGTAGACGCCGTCGGCGATCTCGACCGTCTGGCCCGGACGGGCGACTGCGGCGGCGGCACCGACGTGGCAGAACGGCGCGGCCTGGGTACCGGCGCCGCTGTCGGTGCAGTTCAGCCCGGCCTTGTTGTTGACGTACAGCGTGGTGGCGCCGGCCACCGCAACGCTCGTACCGACGGCCGGCAGGCCGACCGTGCCGAGCAGCGTGGCCCCGACGGCCAGGGCTGTGCGAAGTCTGGAAATGGGATGCCCCCCTGGGCGGAAATGCGGACCGGTGCCGCGTGTGAGCCCTCGTCGGCCTGGGGTTCCCGGCGGAGGGCGAACGGGATCATGCCACAGGGGTGAAGCCCCCGCCAAGGTGCTTTCCGGGGGCTGCCTGTACGCCCGTGGGGCAGGAAGTCGGACCGGCCGACTTCCTGCCCCACGGGCGGCGCGATCAGTACGCCTGGAAGCCGAAGAAGTCGACCACGAGGTGCAGCGGCGCACCGCTCGCGTTGTACAGGGAGATCATGCCGTCCTTCACCGGCACCACGACCTGGTTGGGGATGGTCTCCCCGGCCAGGAAGTTGAGGTTCGAGGCGTTCGGCGCCGCGTCGCCGTGCGGGTACACGGTGAGGTGGCCCTCGGCCCCCGGCTCGGTGACCGTGACGTTCAGGGTCGCCGCGGCCAGGTACGGCACGTCGCCGACGTAGACGTCGAGGGTGCCCCAGGCCGGAACGGTGCCCGCCGGACGGTCGCCGTTCTCGCGGTGGGTGTCCTCACGGGTGTCCATGAACCGCACCGGCCCCGCGGAGTAGTAGGTCAGCCGGCCCTCGGCTGCGTAGTAGCCGGCCAGGTCGGCGATCACGTGCACCGTGCCGCCGGAGGCGTTGAAGAACGACACCTTGCCGTCCTTCACCGGAACCGTCACCAGGTTCGCGATCGTCCGCCCGGCGGGCCAGTTGAGGTTCGACGCGTTGGGCGCCTTGCCGCCGTGCGGGTAGACCGTGAGGTGGCCGGCCTGCGTCGGCTCGGTGACCGTGACGTTCATCGTCACGGCCGTCACGCCCGTGGCCGGCACTCCGGCCACACCCGCGACCTGAAGATCGACCGTCCCCCAGGCCGGAACCGCCTGCGCACTCGGTACGCCGACCGGCTCCCGGGTGTCCAGCAGCCGCGCCGGACCCTGCGGGTGGAAGAGATCGCCCTTGGCGCTGTAGTAGCCCGCCAGGTCGGCGATCACGTGCACCGTGCCGCCGGAGGCGTTGAAGAAGGACACCTTGCCGTCGTTCACCGGGACCGTCACCAGGTTCGGAATCGTCCGGCCGGCAGCCCAGTTGAGGTTCGAGGCGTTCGGCGCGACGTCACCGTGCGGGTAGACCGTGAGGTGGCCGGCCTGCGTCGGCTCGGTGACCGTGACGTTCATCGTCACGGCCGTCACGCCCGTGGCCGGCACTCCGGCCACACCCGCGACCTGAAGATCGACCGTCCCCCAGGCCGGAACCGCCTGCGCACTCGGTACGCCGACCGGCTCCCGGGTGTCCAGCAGCCGCGCCGGACCGGCCGGTGTGAACAGGCTGCCGAAGGTCAGGGACTCGTAGGCGCCCCGGTCGCGGAAGCCGCTGCCGGTGCCCGTGTTGGGCACGGTCGGGTCGTCGGCGGGCGCCTTGCCCCAGTAGTCGGTCTTCAGCATGCCCGGCGCGTTCTCGTCGGCCGAGTCGACCAGATGGTCGAGCGGCGCGTCCGGGCCCTTGTGGACCCAGGTCGACGCGACGAAGTCGTGCGCGCCCTGACCGCTCGCCGCCGTGAACTCCGGCTGGGCGGCGTACGTGGCGCCGGCCCAGCTGTAGGCGGCGGCGCCGCTGATCGGGTCGACGACGTTGTAGTCCACCTTGGTGCCGGCGGTGGCGCCCGCGGCGACGCTGATGCCGGCCGCCCGTGCGATGTTCTCCCCGCACGGCGTCGTGCCGGCCTGCGCGGTGTTCACCGCGTTGTTCTCCACGACGGCACCGCCCGAGGCGCCGTCGAGCGTGATGCCCGCGAAGCACTCCGTGCGGACGTTGTTGCTCACCACGACGGTGTCGGGGGCGCCGTCGACCAGGATCCCGGGTCCGTCCGGGCTGCCGCCGGTGTCGATGATGTTCGTGCTCAGCACGGTCCCGGTGGAACCGCCGTCGACCCGGAAGGCCGGGCCGCGCAGATTGTGGAGGAAGCCGCCGGCGAAGGTGACCTGGCCGGAGCCGTTGGTGATGTGTGCACCGCTGCCGCCGGAGCCCCAGACGCCCGTGAAGGACACGTCGTGGCCGCCGTCGACCACCACGACCGGCTTCTGGTACGAGCCGAGGGCCAGGTTCTCGAACCTGATGTGGTCGGCGCCCCGGACCACGACGGCGCTGTCCGGGTAGTTCGGTGCGCCGCCGGTGATGTTGGCGTTGCCGTGCTGCTTGTCCGGGCCGCGGAAGGTGATCGGCGCCGCCGCCGTTCCCGAGCGCGTCACGGTCACCGCGGTGTCGACGTAGCTGCCCGCGGCGATCTCCACTGTCTGCCCCGGCTGGACGACGGCGGCGGCCGCGGACACGTGGCAGAACGGGGCGTTACGGGTGCCGGCGCCGGCGCCGCTGTCCGAGCAGTGGGCCTCGGCCGCGTTGTTGACGTAGAGCGTGGTGACCGCTGCTGCCGCGACGCTCGTACCGACGGCCGGCAGGCCGACCGTGCCGAGCAGCGTGGCCCCGACGGCCAGGGCTGTGCGAAGTCTGGAAATGGGATGCCCCCCTGGGCGGAAAATGCGGACCGAATGCCGCGTGCGAGCCCTCGTCGGCCTGGGTCTCCCGGCGCAGGGCCTGGGTCTCCCGGCGGAGGGTCGATCGGGATCATGCCACAGGGGGCGGGAACCGCACCACGCGGCAACCCGAAGCGGCCCCGGCACCGAGCACGGGGCTCGGTCCGGGGCCGCTGCGGTGCCATGGGGCCGGTCAGTACGCCTGGTAGCCGAACAGGTCGACGACGAGGTGCAGCGGCGCACCGCTGGCGTTGTAGAACGAGATCACGCCGTCCTTGACCGGGACCACGACCTGGTTGGGGATGGTCTCCCCGGGCAGGAAGTTGAGGTTCGAGGCGTTGGGGGCCGCAGCGCCGTGCGGGTACACGGTGAGGTGGCCCTCGGCTCCCGGCTCGGTGACCGTGACGTTCAGGGTCACCGCGGTGACGTTCGGGATGTCACCGAGGGGGATGTCCAGCGTGCCCCAGGCCGGGACGGTGCCCGCCGGACGCTCGCTGTCCTCCCAACGGATGTACTCACGCGTGTCGATCAGCCTCCACGGCCCCACCGGGCGGTAGCTCACCTTGCCCGCGGCGGTGTAGTAACCGGCGAGGTCCGCGATCAGGTGAACGGTGCCACCCGAGGCGTTGTAGAAGGACACCTTGCCGTCCTTCACCGGGAGCGTCACCAGGTTCGGGATCGTCCGCCCGGCCGTCCAGTTGAGGTTCGAGGCGTTCGGCGCCTTGTCCCCGTGCGGGTAGACGGTGAGGTGGCCGGCCTCCTGCGGCTCGGTCACCGTCACGTTCATCGTCACCGCGGTCAC
Organism: Kitasatospora sp. NPDC022785; assembly: GCF_055561295.1. NCBI lineage: Bacteria > Bacillati > Actinomycetota > Actinomycetes > Kitasatosporales > Streptomycetaceae > Kitasatospora > Kitasatospora sp. NPDC022785. Next base: position 39,555 of record NZ_JBVHHB010000004.1, read on the forward strand.
GCCCGTCGCGGGGATCCCCGCCACGCCCGCGACCGGAAGGTCGACGGTGCCCCACGCCGGCACGGCCTGCGCCGCCGGGACACCGATCGGCTCACGGGTGTCCAGCAGACGGGTCGGACCCTGGGCGTGGAAGAGGTAGCCCTTGGTGCTGTAGTAGCCGGCGAGGTCCGCGATCAGGTGCACGGTGCCACCCGAGGCGTTGAAGAAGGACACCTTGCCGTCCTTCACCGGGACCGTCACCAGGTTCGGGATCGTGCGACCCGCCGCCCAGTTGAGGTTGGACGAGGCCGGCGCCTCGTCGCCGTGCGGGTAGACCGTCAGGTGGCCGTCCGCCTGCGGCTCGGTCACCGTCACGTTCATCGTCACCGCGGTCACGCCGGTGGCCGGGATGCCCGCCACGCCCGCGACCGGCAGGTCGACGGTGCCCCACGCCGGCACGGCCTGCGCCGCCGGGACACCGATCGGCTCACGGGTGTCCAGCAGACGGGTCGGGCCGGCCGGGGTGAACGCGCTGCCCACGTCGAGGTTCTCGTAGGCGCCGCGGTCGCGGATGCCGCTGCCGGTGCCCGTGTTGGGCACCGTCACGTCGTCCGCCGGCGCCCAGGCGCCACGGTCGGACGGCAGCATGCCCGGGGCGCTCTCGTCGGCCGAGTCGACCGTGTGGTCCAGCGGCGCGTTCGGGCCCTTCTGGGACCACGACGGCACCACGAAGTCGTGCGCGCCCTGACCGGTGGCCGCGGTGAAGGCGGCCTGGGTGGCGTAGGTGGTACCGGCCCAGTTGTAGCCGGCGCCACCGCTGCGCGACTCGACGACGTTGTAGTCCACCTTGGTATCCCGGGTGGAGTTCGCCCCGACGGTGATCCCGGTGGCCCTGGCGGCCTTGTCACCGCAGGACTTGTCGAGGTCCGCGGCGGCGTTCACCACGTTGTTCTCGACCACCGCGCCGGTCGACGCGCCGTCCAGCACGACGCCGGGGAAGCAGCGCGTGTTCATGGAGTTGCTCACCACGACGGTGTTCGGGGCGTCCTTGACCAGGATGCCCGTCTCGTCGTCCACGGAGCCGGGCTGCAGGACGTTGGTGGTGACCACCGTTCCGGTGGAACCGCCGTCCACGATGAGCCCCGGGCCCGCCGTGTTGATGTCGCCTCGCCCGAACAGCACCTTGTCGGACCCGTTGGTGATCCGGACGCTGTTGCCTCCGGAGATTCCGGTGTTGTCGAACGCCACGTCACGGGCGCCGTCCACCACCACCGACGGCCCCCGGTAGACCGGGGTGATGACCAGGTTCTCGAAGCGGACGTGCTCGGCACCCTTGACGAAGAAACCGTTGACCGGCTTGTCCCAGCTGCCGAACCGGGCGCCGCCACCCGAGGTGTTCTCGTTCTTCTTCGCGCGGAAGGTGACCGGCGCGTCCGCGGTGCCCGACCGGGTGATGGTCAGGGTCTCGTTGTAGGTGCCGTCGGCGATCTCGACGGTCTGGCCCGGCTGGACCACGGCCGCCGCCGCACCCACGGTGCAGAACGGTGCCGCCTGGGTGCCGGTGCCGCTGTCGGTGCAGTTGGCGCCCGCGGCGTTGTCGACGTAGAGCGTGGTGGCCGCGGCGACCGCGCTGTTCGCTCCGACAGCCGGCAGGCCGACCGTGCCGAGCAGCGTCGCGCCGACGGCCAGCGCTATGCGGGTTCTGGAAATTGGGATGCCCCCCTGGGCGGGAAATGCGGTCGAATGCCGCGTTCATACCCTCGTCAACCTGGGGTTCTCCCGGCGGAGGGCGGAGGGATCATGACACAGGGGGGAAGTCCTCGCCAAGGCGGTTTCAGGGGCCCGTCGTAGCACCGTGGAGCAGGAAGTCGGCCGGACCGACTTCCTGCTCCTCTGCCCTACTTCCCGGGGCGGACGGTGATGTCGGTGATCTCCGCGTCGCGGGAGGCGTCGAGCGCGGCGAGGATCGCCTTCGCCACCGACTCCGGCTCGATCCAGCGGTCCGCGTCGTACGCCTTGCCCTCCTGCTGGTGGACCTTGACCTGCATCGCGGTGGCGGTGCGGCCCGGGTAGACCGAGGTGACCCGGACCCCGTTGGCGTGCTCCTCCTGGCGCAGCGAGTCGGCGAGCGCCCTCAGCCCGTGCTTGCTCGCCGCGTACGCCGACCAGTCGGCATGGGCGTTGAGGCCCGCGCCGGAGTTGACGAACACCACGTGGCCCTTGACCAGCCGCAGCGAGGGCAGAAGCAGCCGGGTCAGCTCGGCGGGGGCGACCAAGTTGACGTTCAGGGTCTCCTGCCAGGCCTTGACCGGCAGTTCACCGACCTGGCCGAGCTCGACCACGCCCGCCACGTGCAGCAGCGAGTCCAGTTCGACCGGGAGCGCCTGGTGACCGAAGGCCCAGGAGAGCTTGGCCGGGTCCTTGAGGTCCCCGACCAGCGTCCGGGCGCCGGGGAAGCGCTCCCTCAGCTCGGCGCCCCGGCGGGCGTCGCGGGCCAGCAGCCAGAGTTCGTCCCCGCGCTCGGCGAGACGTTCGGCGAGAACGGCGCCGATGCCGGAGCCCGCGCCGGTGATCAGATGTGCAGCCATGGCCCCGATCCTCTCAGGCCTTGAGCTGGTCGAAGACCTGAGCCGGAGTGTCCGCGAAGTTGATCAGCTCACCGAGCGGGCGCGGCAGGAAACCCTCGGCGTCCATCCGCTCCAGCTGGGTGCGCAGGCCCGCGTAGAACCCCTCGGTGTCGAGGACGATCACCGGCTTGTCGTGCAGCGCGTGCTTCTTGAGCTCCAGCACCTCGGTCACCTCGTCCAGCGTGCCGAGTCCGCCGACCAGCACGACCACCGCGTCCGCGCGCATCAGCAGCTGCGCCTTGCGCTCGGCGAGGTCCCTGGTCATGACGAGCTCGTCGGCACCCTCGTACCCCTTGTGCCTGAGCAGCTCGACGAGGACACCGACCAGCTTGCCGCCGGCCGCCTTCACCCCGTCCGCGAGCAGCCCCATCAGCCCGGCGTTCGAGCCACCCCAGACGAGGGTGTGGCCGCCCTCCCCGAGGAGCCGGGCGAACTCGGCGGCGGGGGCGGTGTAGCGGTCGTCGAGGGAGTACGCGGAGCAGAAGACAGTGATGTTCATAGTGCTCCCCGGTCTATCACGCCCCGATGATCCTTCTCACCGGCATTACGCGCCACCGGCCGAACAGGGCGGGCGCCGGCCGGCGAACTCAAAGGGTCAGTCCTTGTACGGGACGAGCTCCGACAGTCCCAGTGTGAAGCCGAAGGGCTCCGGGATGCCGATCGGCGTCGTTGCTCATGCGCAGGAGGATAGGAGCCCCGAGCCACCGCGGGCATGTCGGTCCGAGAGGACACACAGGACGGCGACCAGACCGGCGGCGAGGCGGTCCGCAGGGGCGGCGGGGGCGTCCTCCGGCCGGTGGGACGCGAGGCGGGCGGCGAGCCACCCCGGGGACGCCCAGCCGGCCTGGATGGCCATGGTGGTGACCCGGCGCAGCAGGTCGTCCTCCGGGACGGCGCGGGCGCGCTCCCGGAGGTCGGGCGGCAGGTGCACGGTCATCCGCTCCCAGGCCGTCGGGTCGGGCGGTGGCGTGACCGGCGCGGGCGCTTCGCCCGCGCGCGGAGTGGTAGCTGTCACCACAACAGCAACCATCTGCTCTACCTGGTAAGGGACTTCCTGGTTGTGTCCGCACGTGCGGAGCGTCGATCCCGTACGTGCGGACTTGTCCGGCTCCGCACCTGCGGACTTCTGCTCGCCGCAGCGCGGTTGTGGCAACACCGCACGTGCGGACCTGGCCGACTCCGCACGTGCGGGCTTCCCGGAATCGCAGCGGAGCATTTCCTGCTTGACGCGCCGGGCGTCGGCGCGCAGGACGGCGAGGGCGGCGTCCCAGTCGGGGACGCCGCCCAGGGGCATGGTGATGGCGTAGCCGCGCACGCGGGTGCCGGAGGGGCCGTGGACGAGGGCCATGACGCCGGCCGCCTCTGCGGCGCGGTAGAAGCCGGGGACGGAGTCCTTGGAGACCCGGCAGGCGCGGGAGAACCAGAGGTTGGACGGCGGGCAGTGGAGGTTGGTCCCGTCCGCGTCGGCCTTCTGCGCGGCGTGCATGAGGAAGAGGACGAAGGACGGCCCGAGGGACTTCCAGGGCCCGCCGGTCGGGACGCTCTGCATCCACTGGCCGATGCGAACCCGGAACTCGTTCGCGGGTGGTGTGCCGGTGGGACGGGCGAGGGCAAGAGCCTCGGTGGTGACGACGTGCACGTTCGACCTTTCGTGGCCGATATGCGAGCCGGACGACAGCACGGCTGGCATACTGGCCGAGTTCGGTATGACGCGTGCGCCGGAACCGCCAAGTTGTAGGCGTACGCGTGGAAATGGCCACCGCCCGACTGGGCGGTGGCCATTGCAGTTTATGCCACGAGAGCAGCGGATTTGACGGACAGTCATAGATTCGCTGCGGTAAGTGCTCGCGCGCACGGACTGCTTGCTACGCGAGGTAGACCTTCTGCCACTCCAGTGAGGTCATCGAGAGTGCCGCCTCGGCGAGCTCGCGAGCGGAGTCGGTCTTGAGGCTGCCGAGGCTGCTGTCGATCCAGGGCTGAACGTTCTGATAGCCCTGCTCGCGGTACTCGACGGCCTGAAGGAGACATTCGAGCTTGTCAGCATCGTGCGCCACGACGACCTCCAGGCTGTCCGCATTCTCGTACTCCTCCACGATCGCCTGGACACCGGAGACGACAGCCGGATGCGCGGCACTGACCTGGTCGGCCGTGACCCCCTCGTTCGAGGCGGCGGTCAGGTAGCGGCGGCCGATGTGCGGGATGTCGCCGATCCGGGTCTCCTGCGTGTCGTGGAAGAGGCAGAGCAGGGCGACCTTCGCGGGATCAGCGCCCTCCATCATCGCCAGGACCGCGCCGACGAGCCCGGTGCGGAACGAGTGCTCCGCAATGGTCTCGGGGTCCTTCACCCCAGCGATCCACCAGCCCGACCGCTTGGCCCGCTTGAGCATCCCCGCCTCGAAGAGGTAACCCGCCGTGCCCTTCGCCTGCGCTTCCTCGGCCATAGCCGCCCTCTCGGTCATCCGTTGTAGCCCTTGTGAGAACACATCCAGAAGCCTTCTGCTCCCGGCGGCCTGCTCCGCGAGCAGGCCGCCGGCTGCTCCGCGAACGCCTCCGCAAAGACCTCCTTTAACTGCCCCTCAAGATCCGCTGTTTGCTCCCATCCAGGAGGTGAACCGTCACTGTCCCCACGCCTCCGCCCCGTCACGCAGGTACAGGGTGCTGCCGTCAACGAGCGCCTTGACGGCAGCGCGCAGCCGGTTCCGTTGGCGAATGCGCAGCCGGCCTGTGACCTCCGCTGCGGGGAGGAACAGGGCCTCGGACAGTCCATCGTCGTGCGGGCACACCCGCGCTGCCAGCTCAGGTGCAAGGGTGCCAGCGTCGAAGATGAACGCGATCTGGTCGTCCCACGGGCCATGCGGAGAAACCCAGTCCACGACCAGCAGGCGGCGGATGGTGATCTCCAGGGCCAGTTCCTCGCGCAGTTCCCGCACCGCTGCGTCGTCCGGCGGCTCATTGGCTTCTGCCATCCCCCCGGGTAGGTCCCTGCCCGCCTTGTAGGTCGGGTTGACGGTCAGAATGCGACCAGCCTGGTCACGCAGGATGACGTCCGCCGAGACGCGCTTCCGTGCCTGTCGCGCATTGCCCTCGGCGAGGTAGGCGTTCCAGGCGTCGGTGTCGGTGGGTGCGGGCCTCACGTTGAACCGCCCCCAGACGACGGGATGATGTCGGCGAGCAGGGTTGAAGCTACGTACCCGCTCCGGATTCGTACCCAGCCGACGGCCTACTCGCCCAGCAGGCACCGGCCGTCGTGGGAGCGGACACTCGGCGCGGAGTCGTCCCGGAGCGCGTCCAGCAGACGCACGGCGTAGACCTCAGCCATGCGGTCGGACACCTCGGCTGGAGTGAGCCAGTCGACCGCGGTCGACTCGGCCGAGAGCCGTTCGGTCCCACCCTCGGGGTGACAACGGAAGACCAGGGCGACGATTCCGCGGTTGATGTTCTTGTAGATCCCGGTCAGCCGCTCAACACTGACCTTGATCCCGGTCTCCTCGTAGATCTCGCGCCGTACACCGTCCTCGACCGCCTCCGTCAGCTCCAGCACACCGCCCGGCGGCTCCCACGTGCCGTTGTCCGCGCGGCGAATTGCCAGCACCCGGCCGTCCTCCCGCACCACCGCCCCCGCGACGGACACCGAGTGGAGCGGCGTTGACTGGGCCTTCCCGGCGCTGTTACTCATGTGCAGGAGAATAGGAGCCCTGAAAGACTATGGCGAGTGGTGAAGTGGCCTCCTCGGCCAAGGCGAAGTATCTGTAGATCGCGGATGATCTCGCCGCACAGATCAAGTCGGGCGTTCTCGCTCCTGGCGCGGCCGTGCCCAGTGAGGCTGAGCTCATGCAGCGGTACGGAGTCGCGTCCGGGACAGTCCGCAAGGCTGTCGCCGAACTCCGGACGTCTCAGCTGGTCGAGACGCACCACGGTCGCGGTTCATTCGTCCGTTCCCGGCCGCCGGTCCAACGCAAGTCTTCGGACCGTTTCCGCCGCGCCCACCGCAAGGCTGGCAAAGCCGCCTATCTCGCAGAGGCGGAGGTGGCCGGCGGCGTCCCATCCGTGACCGTGCTGTTCGTCGGCCCCACCGAGGCACCACCGGACATCGCCGAGCGGCTGAGCCTCCCTGCCGGCACTCAGGTACTGGCCCGCAAGCGCCGGTACTTCCGAGACGGCGTGCCAACCGAAGAAGCCACGTCGTACCTGCCGTGGGACATGGTCAAGGACATCCCGGAAGTCTTCGCCGAGAATCCCGGCGGCGGTGGCATCTATGCCCGTCTCGAAGAACACGGACATGCGCTCGCGGAGTTCACTGAGTCCGTACGGGCCCGGCTGGCGACCAAACCCGAGACCGCAGCACTGGCGCTGAGCCCTGGTTCGCCGGTGATCCATCTCGTTCGGGATGCGATCACCGCGGACGGCCGTGTGGTGGAGGTATGTGACACCGTCATGGCCGCTGATCAGTTCGTCCTGGACTATCGCTTCCCTGCGTGCGACTGACTCACAATCAACTTCAGTAATCCGACGCGAGGTTACCTCTCGCGGCAGGGTTGACTCATGCACAGGAGTCGGGCACTCTTCTACTCATCACTCATGTACATAAGTGCAGGAATATGCCTCATCTAGAGGAGATAGCCGCCATGGCCGTTCCCCAGCCACGCGCGTTGCTGGAGACTCGCACACGTCCCGGCGCCGAATCGGCGCCGGCCCTTACGCCAGATGAAGTGCTGTTGCCCTATCAGCCCGAGTCGGTGAGCCAGGCTCGAAAGCTGAGCCGCGACAAACTCGCGGAGTGGGGATTGGCGCAGCTGATCGACGCGGCCCAACTGGTCACCAGCGAACTGGTGACCAACGCTGTGAAGACAGGCTGCGGTCATCACATGACGGTCACCGTCCGGCGAGTCTCCGATGGGACCGTACGGATCTCGGTGCGTGACGGCTCGCGATCGCTGCCGGTGCTGATCCGCGCTTCCGACGATGACGAATGCCACCGGGGGCTCGGACTCGTCCACCTGCTGACGAACGGCCGGTGGGGAGTCACGGTCGAGCCGTTCGGCAAGGTCGTCCACGCCGACATCGGTCGGTGACGGAAGCCTCTGCGGCGCAGCTCCCCGACGACCGCGAAGTCGCCGAGCCCGAGCCTCTTCGTGTCTGGACCGCCTACGCCGTATCAGCGGCGGCCCTGTTGCACGTCGTCGCAGCCACGCTCGTGCTGATCTCCCGCGTGTGCCGCTGATACAGCGGCACACGCGGCACTCACCAACCGCGAGGAGCACAGCCATGTCCACCCCGCAGCCCCCGCCGCCACCCGAGCCCAAGCCCGACGGCCACCCCTCGCCCCGGCCGCCGGGCCGGTAGCGCCAGGGCAGGTCAAGCCGGCAACAGGCAGTAACCCCACCAGCTCCCGCTGTCCGGAAAGGCGATCCACGGTGACAGCGGAGGCATCCCCGAGGGCGGTCGCGCGCCCTCGGGGAGCTGCCGCCCGCCATACCTCCTGGAGGATGCGAGAGGCGGCCGGGCAACACCCCGGCAGGCGACCGCCTGTCGGCCCGACCAGCACGGAGGTACGGACATGGGTAAGCGCGGCGGCGGTTCCGGCGACGGCAAGGGCGGCGGCCAGCAGGACGACGGCAACAAGGGCGCCGGCCACGGCGGTGGGGGCTCCGACGAGGGTGGCAACACCTCGGACGGTTCGGCCCCGGCGGGCGGCGGCGGCAAGTGACCGGCGAGACGCACAAGGAGGCGGGCCCCCTGGGGCTCGCCTCCGCGCTGGTGGCCGGCGGCGCGCTCTCCTCGGACTGGCTCCCCTCCTTCAAGGCAGTGCCCCGTGAGCTGTTCGTCCCGGATCGGATCTGGCCGGGCATCGCGGACGGCACCGAGCAGACCCCCGTGGTGCACCGGTCGCAGGACCCCGAGGCGTGGCGGAGGGCGGTCTACTCGGACATCCCGCTGACCACACAGTGGGACGACGGGGACCACGAGGGCGACGGACTCGGCACGACGCCGAGTTCGTCCAACTCCATGCCGACCATGGTGTTCTCGATGCTCCAGGACCTCGACGTGCGCCCGGGCGACAGGGTGCTGGAGATCGGCGCCGGGACCGGCTGGAACGCCGGCCTGCTGGCCCACCGCCTGGGCGGCCCCAACGTGGTGACCGTCGAGTACGACCCGGACGTTGCTCGCGGGGCCCGGGAGAACCTCGACCGGGCCGGACTCGGGCCAACCGTGGTCGAGGGCGACGGGCGGGCGGGGTGGGCGACGGGCGCTCCGTACGACCGGGTGATCGCCACCTGCTCCCTGCTGGAGATCCCTCCGGCGTGGCTGGAACAGACTGCCCCCGGCGGGATCATCGTCGCCCCGTACGGCACCGAGTACGGCGGCGAGCAGATCGTCCGGCTGGCCGTGAACGACGACGGGACCGGCGCGAGCGGCAGGTTCACCCGGAGTTCGGCGTTCATGCGGCTGCGCCAACAGCGCACGGACCGGCCGCCCTTCGAGGACTACCTACGCGGGCAGGAGTGGCCGGCCGACGGGGTGAGGAGCATGACCACTCTCGCCCCTGCGGACACGGGCGGGTGGTTCGAACAGTTCGTCATCGGGTCCGGCGTGCCCGGGGCGTTCTGGCGGGCGGAGCGCTACGAGGACGGCGCGTACACGCTCTGGCTCTACAGCCGCGACACCCTGTCGTGGGCCTCTGTCGACCACGAGCGGGGCCGCACGGAGTACGAGGTGTACCAGTCCGGCCCCCGCAGACTGTGGGACGAGGTGGCCGCCGCGTACCGGTGGTGGGCCGACCGGGGCCGCCCCGGATACGAGCGGTTCGGCCTGACGGTCGCCCCGGACGGGCAGTACGTCTGGCTGGACTCCCCGGACAACCCCGTTCCGCAGCACGCGTGACACGCGCTGGGGCTCGGCCGTCCGGTGCGGACGGCCGGGCCCCCGGAACCGGACTACGCGTTGACCGCCGGGCGCTCCGTCGTCGCGATGGTGGCGGAGCCGACGACGCGGGTGCCGTCGTAGAGCACCACCGCCTGGCCGGGGGCGATGCCGCGGACCGCGGAGTCGAGCTGGACCCGCAGTTCGCCGTCGACGACCGAAGCCGTCACCGGGACCTCCTCGCCGTGGGCGCGGAGTTGGGCGGTGTAGCGGCCGTCGGCGAGCGGCTCGGTGCCGCACCAGCGGGGGCGGATCGCGGTCAGCCCGGTCACGTCGAGGCCTTCGACGGGGCCGACGGTGACGGTGTTGTTCACCGGGGAGATGTCGAGGACGTAGCGCGGCTTGCCGTCCGCCGCCGGGCGGCCGATCCGCAGGCCCTTGCGCTGGCCGATGGTGAACCCGTAGGCGCCGTCGTGCTCGCCGACCTTGGTGCCGTCGGCGTCGAGGATGTCGCCGGTGGCGGTGCCGAGGTGCTTGGCCAGGAAGCCCTGGGTGTCGCCGTCGGCGATGAAGCAGATGTCGTGGCTGTCGGGCTTCTTCGCGACGGCGAGGCCGCGGCGCTCGGCCTCCTCCCGGATGACGTCCTTGGTGGTGTCGCCGAGCGGGAAGAGCGAGTGGGCGAGCTGGTCGGCGTCGAGCACGCCGAGGACGTACGACTGGTCCTTGGCGGCGTCCACGGCGCGGTGGAGCTGGCGCTCGCCGGACGGCAGGTCGACGATCCGGGCGTAGTGGCCGGTGCAGACGGCGTCGAAGCCGAGGGCGATCGCCTTGTCGAGCAGTGCCGCGAACTTGATCTTCTCGTTGCAGCGCAGGCACGGGTTGGGCGTGCGGCCGGCGGCGTACTCGGCGACGAAGTCGTCGATGACGTCCTCGCGGAACCGCTCGGCGAGGTCCCACACGTAGAACGGGATGCCGATGACGTCGGCGGCGCGGCGGGCGTCGCGGGAGTCCTCGATGGTGCAGCAGCCGCGGGCGCCGGTGCGGAAGGACTGCGGGTTGGCCGACAGGGCCAGGTGCACGCCGGTCACCTCGTGGCCCGCTTCGGCGGCGCGGGCGGCGGCGACGGCGGAGTCCACCCCTCCGGACATCGCCGCGAGCACACGCAGGCGGCCAGTGGACGGGGCGGTCGGGGCACCGGGGAAGTCAGTCATGATGCCAACAAGAGTACGTGAGCCGCACCGGCGCTCGACCGGGATCTACCGGGCCCGGGCCGCCGCCGCGAGCCCCGCGTTGCGGGCCCGCTGGACGGCCGGGGCGATGGCCGCGGCCAGCGCGGAGACGTCCTCCCGGCTCGACGTGTGACCCAGCGAGAAGCGGAGCGACGCGCGGGCCAGCAGCGGGTCGACGCCCATCGCCAGCAGGACGTGGCTGGGCTGCGGGACGCCGGCGGAGCAGGCCGAGCCGGTGGAGCACTCGATGCCCTGGGCGTCGAGCAGCATCAGCAGCGCGTCGCCCTCGCAGCCGGGGAAGGAGAAGTGCGCGTTGGCGGGCAGCCGGCCCTCGGTGGCCGGGTCGCCGTTGAGGATCGCGTCGGGGACGGCGGCCAGCACCGAGGCGACCAGTTCGTCGCGGAGCGCACCCAGCACGACGGCGTGCTCGGCCCACCGTTCGGCTGCCAGGGCCGCCGCGGCCGCGAAGCCCGCGGCGGCGGGCGCGTCCAGCGTGCCGGAGCGGACGTCGCGCTCCTGGCCGCCGCCGTGCAGCAGCGGGACGGGGGTGGCGCCGCGGGAGAGCAGCAGGGCGCCGATGCCGTAGGGGCCGCCGATCTTGTGGCCGGTGACGGTGAGCGCGGTCAGCCCGGACTCGGCGAAGGAGACCGGGACCTGGCCGAGCGCCTGGACGGCGTCGGCGTGCATCGGGATGCCGTACTCGGCGGCCACGGCGGCGAGTTCGACGACGGGCTGGACGGTGCCGACCTCGTTGTTGGCCCACATCACGGTGACCAGCGCCACGGACGCCGGGTCGCGTTCGATCGCCTCGCGCAGCGCGGCCGGGTGCACCCGGCCGAGGCCGTCCACCGGCAGGTACTCGACGGTGGCGCCCTCGTGCTCGGAGAGCCAGTGCACGGCGTCCAGCACCGCGTGGTGCTCGACCGGGCTGCTGAGCACCCTGGTCCGGGCCGGGTCGGCGTCGCGGCGGGCCCAGTAGAGGCCCTTGACGGCGAGGTTGTCGGACTCGGTGCCGCCGCCGGTGAGGACGATCTCGCTGGGGCGCGCGCCCAGCGACTCGGCGAGCGACTCGCGGGCCTCCTCGACGACGCGGCGGGCCCGGCGGCCGGATGCGTGCAGGGAGGAGGCGTTGCCGACGACCCCGAGGTGTGCCGTCATCGCGGCGATCGCCTCGGGCAGCATCGGCGTGGTCGCCGCATGGTCCAGGTATGGCATAACCACACGATTGTAGAGGGCGGTCGGCCACCGCTCGGGCCACCGGTGCAATCCGGCCACCCGGCAGCGGTGACGGACCCCCCGGCCCGCCGGACACCCGCGTCCGGGGCCGGTTTGGCCGCCCGCCGGGGCGAGCGGTTAGCCTGGCGGCCCACCGCACAAGAGGCCGGACCGGACAGGGCCGCACGGGACAGGACTGGGGGCGCGATGTCGCAGTCGGTCGATCGCGCGCTCACCCTGCTCGGATCCCTCGGCGACGGCCCGGTGACCCTCGAACAGGCCGCGAACAGCATCGGCGTGCACAAGTCCACCGCGCTGCGGCTGCTGCGCACGCTGGAGGAGCACGGCTTCGTCCACCGCCAGTCCGACCGGCGCTACCGGCTCGGCGGCCGGCTCCTGTCGCTCGCCCACCGGGCGCTGGAGGAGATCGACGTCCGGCAGATCGCGGCGCCCTACCTGGCCGCTCTCAACCGGCGCTTCGGCGTGACCGTCCAGCTCGCCGTCCTGCAGGACGGCGAGGTGCTCTACCTGGACGAGGTGGCCGGCCGCTGGCACCCGGGGGCCGGCCGGGCGTCCCGCATCGGGCGGCGGGCCCCGGCGGCCGGTACCGCGATCGGCCGGGTGCTGCTGGCCGGACTGCCCGAGGACGGTATCCGCGAGGACGAGCTGCCGGCCGATCTGGCCAAGGTCCGCCGCCAGGGCTGGGCGGCGGAGTCGGCCGAGCACCGGGAGCCGGTGGCCTGCGTGGCCGCGCCGGTGGCGGGCAGTGCCGGGCGGCCGGTGGCCGCCTGCGCGGTGAGCGCCCCGACGTACGAGATGGCCCCGTTCGAGCTGGTCCGGCTACTGCCTGAGCTGCTCTGCACGGCCGAGGCGATCTCGCTGGCGTACGGGGGTTCGCCTACTCCTCGCTGGTGCGAGAACCGTTGCGGTGCCAGGCCCGCGGCGCACGCCAGCCGTACTTGAGGGCGAGCATCCTGAGCACGAAGGCGGTCAGCGCGGCGGCCGTGCCGGTGAACGCGGTGAGCCGGTCGAGGCCGATCAGCACCACCACCAGCGCGGAACCGACCAGCGCCGGCACGGCGTAGATCTCCCGGTCCCAGCGGAGCAGCGAGGGGATCTCACCGGCCAGCACGTCGCGCATCACGCCGCCGCCGGCGGCCGTCACCATGCCGAGAGCGACGGCGGCCACGGCGCCGAGGCCGTAGTCGTGGGCCTTGGCCGTGCCGGTGACGCAGAACAGGCCGAGGCCGAGCGCGTCGAGGGTCTGCACGGCGCGGTTGATCCGCTCGACCTCGGGGTGCAGGAAGAACACGACCAGACCGGCGATCAGCGGGGTGACGAAGTACCCGAGGTTGGTGAAGGCGGCTACCGGCGTGGCCCCGATGACGAGGTCGCGCATCACCCCGCCGCCGAGGGCGGTGACCTCCGCCAACACACAGATCCCGAAGATGTCCATGTTCTTGCGGACGGCGAGCAGCCCTCCGGAGAGGGCGAAGGCGAAGATGCCGATCAGGTCCAGCGACTGCTGGACGTCGGAGGGGAAGATCTGCGAGGTCACCGGACAACTATGGACCAGCGGAACCTTCCCCTCCGCATCGCGTCAGACGGAGGGAACGGACGTCACGCCGAGGCGGGCGTTCCGCCGGCGGCCCCGGACGGCGCGCTCTCCGGACGCCGCCGGCCGTTCCCCTCGCCCCTCTCGGGACCCCGCTAGTCGTTCCCCTCGCCCCGCTCGGGACCCCGCTAGTCGTTCCCCTCGCCCCGCTCGGGGAAGTGACACGCCACCTGGTGCCCGGTCTTGAGCGCGGCCAGCGGCGGCTCCTGGGTGGCGCAGATCTCCTGGGCCTTCCAGCAGCGGGTGCGGAACCGGCAGCCGGACGGCGGGTTGATCGGGGACGGCACGTCGCCCTTGAGCAGGATCCGCTCGCGCCCGCCCTGCTGCCGGCGGCGCGGGTCGGGCACCGGGACGGCGGACATCAGCGCGTTGGTGTAGGGGTGCATCGGGCTCGCGTAGAGCGAGTCCCGGTCGGCGATCTCGACGATCTTGCCGAGGTACATCACGGCGACCCGGTCGGAGACGTGCCGGACCACCGAGAGGTCGTGCGCGATGATCAGGTAGGTCAGGCCGAGCTCGCGCTGGAGGTCGTCCAGCAGGTTGACCACCTGCGCCTGGATGGAGACGTCGAGCGCGGAGACCGGCTCGTCGGCGACGACCATCTTGGGCCGCAGGGCGAGCGCCCGGGCGATGCCGATGCGCTGGCGCTGGCCGCCGGAGAACTCGTGCGGGTACCGGTTGTAGTGCTCGGGGCTGAGCCCGCACAGCTCCAGCAGCTCCTGGACGGCCTTCTTGACCCCGCCGGCCGGTTCGGCCTTCTGCAGCCTGAACGGTGCGCCGACGATGGTGCCGACGGTGTGCCGGGGGTTCAGCGAGGAGTACGGGTCCTGGAAGATCATCTGGATGTCGCGGCGCAGCGGCCGCATCGCACCCGTGCCCAGGTGGGTGATGTCGGTGCCCTCGAACTCGATCTTCCCGCCGGTGGGTTCGTCGAGCCGGGTGACGAGCCGCCCCATGGTCGACTTGCCGCAGCCGGACTCGCCGACCACACCGAGGGTCTCCCCCGCGTTGACGGTGAAGTCGATGCCGTCGACGGCCCGCACCGCACCGGTCTGGCGACGCAACAGCCCGCCGTGGATCGGGAAGTGCCGCGTCAGTCCGGTCACCCGGAGCAGCGGCTCGCGGTCGGGAGCGGGCGAGGGCGCCGGCACCTTGTTCGAAGGCGAGGGGGCTGCCGCCTGAGTCTCCGTCATCGGTTCTCTCCAGAATGGTGGTACGAAGCCGGGCTCACAGCCGGGGCGCGATCTCTTCGGTGAAGATGCGGTGCCGGTCGGCGGTGGCGAGGTGGCAGGCCGCGTGGTGCCCGGGCGCGGCCTCGGTCAGCACGGGGGTCTCACCGGCGGATCGGCCGTCGGTCAGCGCGGCATACGGGCAGCGCGGGTGGAAGGCGCAGCCGGTGGGCACGTTGATCAGGCTGGGCGGGGTGCCCTTGACCGGGACGAGCCGCTCCTGTAGCTCGCGGTCGAGGCGCGGCATCGAGCCCAGCAGGCCCCAGGTGTAGGGGTGTTCGGGCGCGTCGAAGAGGGTGTCGGCGGGGCCGCGCTCGACGCACTTACCGCCGTACATGACCAGGATGTCGTCGGCGAGTTCGGCGACCACCCCGAGGTCGTGGGTGATGATGATGACGGCCGAGCCGAACTCCTGCTGGAGGTCGCGGATGAGGTCCAGGATCTGCGCCTGGACGGTGACGTCCAGGGCGGTGGTGGGCTCGTCGGCGATCAGCAGCGAGGGGTCGTTGACCAGTGCCATGGCGATCATGGCGCGCTGGCGCATGCCGCCGGAGAACTGGTGCGGGTAGTCGTCGACGCGGCGGTCGGGCTGCGGGATGCCGACCCGGTCGAGCATCTCGACCGCGCGGGCCCGGGCCTGCTTCTTGGTGGCCTGCGGGTGGTGCACCCGGTAGGCCTCCACGATCTGCGCCCCGACCGTGTAGTACGGGTGCATCGCGGTCAGCGGGTCCTGGAAGATCATCGCCATCTCGCGGCCGCGCAGCTGCCGGACCCGCTCGGGGCCGGCCGCGATCAGGTCCTCGCCGTCGAGGCGGATCTCGCCGCTGATCCGGGCCCGCTTGGAGCGGTGCAGGCCCATGATGCCGAGCGAGGTGACGGACTTGCCGGAGCCGGACTCGCCGACGATGCCGAGGGTCCGGCCCTTGTGCAGGTCGAAGCTGACCCCGTCGACCGAGCGGACCAGGCCGTCGTCGGTGTCGAAGTGGATCCGCAGGTCCCGGACGGAGAGGAACGGGTCCCCCGTCGGGGCGGCCACGGGCGCCGGGGTCTTCTGGAGCTCGGTCACGACAGCCTCACCCGGGGGTCGACAGCGGCGTACAGGAGGTCAACCACGAGGTTGCAGAGAACGATGAAGAAGGCTGCGAGCAGGGTGACGCCGAGGATCTTCGGCAGGTCGTTGTCGGCGATCGCGGAGACCGCGAAGGCGCCGACGCCCTGGAGCGAGAAGACCTGCTCGGTGATGAGCGCACCGCCGAGCAGCAGGCCGAGGTCCATGCCGAAGATGGTGACGACCGGGGTGAGCGCGGAGCGCAGTCCGTGCTTGACGACGACCTTGCGCTCGACCAGGCCCTTGGCCCGGGCGGTGCGGATGTAGTCCTCGCTCATCGTCTCCAGCATGCCGGCGCGGGTGAGCCGGGCGTAGAGCGCGGAGTAGAGGAAGGCCAGCGAGATCCAGGGGAGGATCAGGTTGCGGGCCCACATCAGTGGGTCGTCGGTGAAGTTGACGTACTGCAGGTTGTCCAGGATCGGCCACTCGTAGCTGAAGAGCGTGAGCAGCAGCGCGCCGGTGAAGAAGACGGGCAGCGAGACGCCGGCCAGGGCGATGCCCATGGAGAGCCGGTCGAAGATCGAGCGCGGCTTGAGCGCGGAGATGACGCCGGTGGTGACGCCGGAGACCAGCCAGAGCACGGCCGCACCGACGGCCAGCGACAGCGTGATCGGGATGCGCTTGGTCAGCTCGGGCCAGACCTCCAGGTGGTTCTTGAAGGAGTAGCCGAAGCAGGGCACGTGGCAGGTGGCCGCGTCCGGGCCGAACTTGTACTCGGCCCCGGTGACCAGCGCCTTGAGGAAGCGCCCGTACTGGACGTAGATCGGCTGGTCGAAGCCGAGGTTCTTCTTGACCGCCGCGACCGCTTCGGGGGACGGGTTCTTCCCGATGTACTGCGTGGCCAGCTGGTCGGTCGTCTCGCCGGCCAGGCGCGGCAGCAGGAAGAAGATCGCGAAGGTGACCGCGCTGACCACCAGCAGCAGCACCACGGCCGCGAGCGTCCTGCGGAGGATGTAGGCAAACACAGTTGGGCGGCTCCGGCGGCCCGCCGCCGTCCGGGATCTTCCGGACGGCGGCGGGCGCCGCTGCCTTCACCTGCCTTCAGGGATGCGGAGCCAGGCTCTTACTTGGTCGTACCGATGTTCAGGTAGTCGTACTCACCCGAGAAGGCCGAGGTGGAGACGACGTTGGTGGCGGTGTCCGAGCGGTACAGGAACACCTTGAAGTAGGTCAGCGGGACGTAGACCGCGCTCTCCATGACCTTCTTGTCGATCTCCGCGTAGATCTTCTCGCGGGCCGCCTTGTCGGTGTTGACCGCGGCGTCGTCGATCAGCTTGTTGATCGCGGGGTCGTTCAGCGAGGCCAGGTTGTTGTTACCGGCCTCCTTGATGGCGCGGCCGTCGACGATCTGCTGCAGGAAGCCGTAGCCGGTCGGCCAGTCGGCGCCCCACTGCATCATCATCAGGCCGATGTTCTTCTCCTTGTTCTTCGCCGGCACGCCGACGTTGTCGGAGAGGTACTTGCCCTGCGGGAACTGCTGGATCTCGGCGTTGATGCCGACCTTCTTCAGCGCGGCCTGGATCGAGGTCGCGGCGGCGATCTCGGTGGCGCGCTCGGTGCGGGCGCTGAGCACGGTGGAGAAGCCGTCCGGCTTGCCGCAGGCCTTGAGGGCCTCCTTGGCCTTGGCCTCGTCGCCCTTGTTGTCCTTGGTCTCGTACAGGTTGATGTCCTGGTGGCCCGGGATGTCCGCCGGGAGCACCGAGTTGGCGATCTGGCCGCGGATCGGGCCGCCGATCGCGGTCTGCACCGAGACCTTGTCGATCGCGTACTGGACGGCCTTGCGGCAGTCGACGTTGTCGAACGGCGCGACGTGGCTGTCGATCGCGGTGTAGACCAGGCGGCCGCCGTACGCGTTGTCGGTCTTGGCCTTGAGCTTCGGGTTCTGCAGGATCTGCGCCTGGGTCTGCGGGTCGACGCCGCCGCCGACGAGGTCCACCTGGGCGTTGCCGGCCAGCAGGTCCTTGTCGATGGTGGACTGCTCGATGTTCATCTTGAGCACGATCTTGTCCGCGAGCTGCTTGCGGATCGTGTCGCTGCCCTGGTCCCAGCTGGTGTTCGGCACCAGCGTGAGCTGCTTGCCGTCCTCGTAGGACTCGAACTTGTAGGAGCCCGAGGCGAGCGGGTGCTTCACGTAGTCGGCGCCCTTGTCCTTGTCCTTCGGGACGGGGACGGTCTGCGGGGCGGAGACCAGGTAGTCGAAGTCCGCGAAGGCGTGCTTCAGGTGGAAGACGACGGTCTGGTCGTCCGGCGTCTCGATCGACTTCAGGTCACCCGACGGGTCCTTGTAGGGGCCCTCGTACGGGGTCGGGTTGTCGACCAGCAACTCCTTGAAGTACGTCGGGCCGTTGGAGAACACGTCCGGCGCGAAGTTGGAGCGCTCCACCGCGTACTTGACGTCCTTGGACGTGATCGCGCTGCCGTCCTCGTACTTCAGGCCGGCGCGCAGCTTGTACGTCCAGGTCAGGCCGTCCGCGCTGGGCTGGCCCATGGACTCGGCGAGGTCCGGGACGAGCTTGTTGCCCTCGTCGCCGGGGCCAGGCGCGAAGGTGGTCAGCGGACGCCCGTACAGGCGCGAGAAGTTGTAGATGTAGGCGTAGTACGTGTTGCCCGGGTCCAGGGAGTCCGGGGTGCCCTTCATCTCGTAGGTGACCGTCCCGCCCTTCTTGTCCGAGGCGTTGACGACCCCCTTGGTGGCCGCGTCGGCGCCGCCGCCGGAGGCGGCGGAGGACGAGTTGCTGTCCCCGCTCTTGGAGGAACCGGAGGAACATCCGGTGACGACCAGGACAGCGGCGGCGGCCACTGCGGTCAGCGCGACGGTACGGGACCTACGCATGGTGGGATCAACCCCTTGAGGAGTGGTGGCGGATCGGAGGGTCCTGACCGGAGGTCAGTTGCTCTTGGGATCGAGGGCGTCACGCAGCCCGTCGCCGAGCAGGTTGAAGGCGAGCACCGTGAGGAAGATCGCCATACCGGGGACCACCATGTACTGGGGGTCCACCTGGTAGTACTTGATCGCGTCGTTGAGCATCCCGCCCCAGGAGGCCTGCGGGGCCTGGATGCCGACACCGAGGAAGCTGAGGCCCGCCTCGAAGAGGATGTTGGTCGGGATCAGCAGGGTCGAGTAGACCAGGATCGGACCGACCAGGTTGGGCAGCAGCTCCTTGAACAGGATGAACGGCCCGCGGGCGCCCAGGCTGCGGGCGGCGTAGACGAACTCGCGCTCGCGCAGCGAGAGGGTCTGGCCGCGCACGATCCGGCCCATGTAGGGCCAGTTGAAGAAGCCGATCACGAAGATCAGCACGATGATGTGCAGCGGGAGGCCGTGCAGGCCGAACGCGCCGCCCTGGAGCGAGGCGGAGATCGCGATGGCGAAGAGCAGCAGCGGGAAGGCGAGGAAGACGTCCATCACCCGGCTGATCAGGTTGTCGACCCAGCCTCCGTAGTAACCGGCCATCACGCCGAGCACGGTGCCGATGGTGTTGGAGAGCAGGGTCGCCCCGAAGGCGACGAGCAGCGAGACCCAGGAGCCCTCGATGACGCGGGCGAGCAGGTCACGTCCCTGGAGCGGGTCCACGCCGAGCGGGTGGTCCGCGCTCATGCCGCCCCAGTCCCCGAACGGCAGGCCGCCGAGGTTGGCGTCCAGGAGGTCCTGGTTGAGCGCGTCGGGGTCCAGGCCGAAGACCGACTCGATCGGCTTGGCCAGCACGGCGAGCAGGATGAGCAGGATCACCACGACGCCGCCGGCGACGGCGGCCTTGTCCCGCTTGAAGCGGGTCCAGGCGATCTGGCCGAGCGAGCGGCCCTCGATCTTCTTGGCCGGGCTCGCGGCGGCGTCTGCCTCCGGAGTGTTCCCGGCGGTCTTGATGGGTGCGGTCATGGTCAGTTCGGTCCCCTCGCCGACGGTGGCCGGCCCACGGGTGCCGGTCGCCGGGATCGGCGGTACGGCTGGTGCGGACGTGCGGAGGTGCGGACGTGCGGAGGTACAGGGCGGTGTTCGCAGCGGTACGACGTGCGGTTCTGCGTGCTCGGGTACTGCTGCCGCGCGGGATGGGCATCGCGTGGATCAAGCTGTCCGCCTGCGCGTTCGCCTTTGTGAGGCGCCAACCACGCGCGGTGCGTTTGCAGAACTCTCTGCCATCCGAACTGGCTTGCGCCAGCCCTGACAACCGACAGATGCCCAACTGTGATCTGCGGACATGCACCTCCCGATCTTCGGCATACCGGTCTTCACACAGCTGTAACAGTCATGTCAAGATGCCTGCCAGCGCGAACGGGAAGTTCGTCCGGAAAACGCCGAAACCGGTCCGACGGATCGTCAGACCGGTTTCGTTGATCGGCGTTTACCGCGTCAGCGGGTGGGGTAGCCGGGCCACGGCTGCTGCGGTGGCGGCTGGCCCTGCCAGCCCGGACCGGGCGGCTGGGTGCCGTAGCCGTACCCCGGCCCCGCCTGCGAGGCGTACGGCGGCGGGGGCACCGGCGGGTAGGGCCCGGTCGGCGGCCGGCCCTGGGCGCCCGCCTCGCGGTCGTAGAACGGCCGGGCGTTGGCCCGCATCCAGAGCGCCACCGGGTCGTACTCGTCCCCCATCGCCACCGTGGAGACGGCCAGCCCCTCCGGCGCGACCGCGATCGCCCGCTGCATCAGCGCCCGGACGGCCTCCACGGTGGGCGGCGAACTCTCGTACAGCTCAAGACCGATGGCCAGGTACGGTTCGCCCACGGAGGGCTGCACCCAGGCCCGGCGCAGCGCCTTGACCGCCCGCACCTCGCCCGCCTGGCGCTCCAGCAGCGCGAAGAACTGCTGGGCCGGCACCTGCGGTTCGCTCAGCTTCAGCGGCCCGGCCGGCAGCCGGTCCAGGCCGGCCGCGATCCGCCGGAGGTCCGCCCAGGGCACGCCGACCCCGCCGCCGGGGGCGTGCGGGTTCAGCCAGAGGCCCCAGCGCGTCCGGTACAGCGAGGCGGCGATCTCGCGCCCCGAGATCACCTCGTGCGCCCGCGCCCAGCCGGACGCCGCAAGCTGCTCGGGCGAGGTGACCGCCGGCGCGTAGCCGTGGCCGCTGATCTCCATGTTCCCGTACTGGGCATCCGGGCTGCCCGGCGTCCCGTGCCAGAGCAGCATCAGCACCTGGCCCTCGGCCAGGGCGTGCAGCAGCGCCTCGTACGCCTCCCAGCGTTCCGGCGCGACCTCGCGCAGCGCGTGCTCCAGCGCTCTCGGATCCGCGCCGGGGCGCCCGGCGGGTGCCTGGCCCCAGGGCCCCGGTGCACCGCCCGCTACCGCTCCCGCACTCATGCGCCCACCTCGCTGCGCCTCTTCTTCTCTCACCTGCCGCCGGCCCGACGGGTGTCTGCACGCACCCTATGGGGCGCCACCGACCACCGCCACGCCGACGTGCCTGCCGTGAGCCCCTCCGGCCCGATGGCGGGCTGCCCGACGGCGGGCGGGGAGGGGCACGTCGCTTTCGCGGCGGGTCACATCCGTGTGTAGAACGGCTGGACCCGGTTGAGCAACCACTCGACCACGGGGTCCTCCGCGAGGTCGAGCAGCACGAGGTGGACGCCACCGGGCAGCGGCGCGGTTCCCAGCGCCCGGCCGAGCGCCTCGTTCACGGCGGCCGGTTCGGCCGGGGCCAGCTGGTCCAGCTGGACGCCGACGAACATCACGGTGGGCTCGCCCTCGACACTGGCCAGCGCCCGCCGCGCGGTCACCACACCGGGCAGCGCCGACAGTTCGTTCCGGCAGGCGGCCAGGAAGGCCTCCGGGTCCTCGCCCGGCACCGGCTCGCGCAGCGCCACCCGGCCGCCGGACGGCGCGTCCGGGCCCCCCGCGGCCTCCCAGCGGTCCTCGCGCGGCCCGCGCCGCAGCTCGGCCACGCCCTGCGGCGGCACCGGGATGCCGACCGGGGCCTCCGGATTCACCGCGATGCCCACGCCCAGCGGCAGCCCGCGGGCGAACTCCCAGACCGGCGCGACGGCGAACGCCATCCCCGGCGCCTGCTGGAGGAACACCTCCTGCGAGGAGAAGACCGGCACGTACGGGTCGCCGGCCAGCTCGACGGTGGGCAGGTCCAGCGCCTGCCCCTGCGGATCGGCGCCGACCGGCAGCGGGATCCACACGCGGCTGCGGGCCAGCACCTCGAACACCCGCGGGGTCGCGCCCGGATCACCGAGCGCGGCGGTGAGCACCTGCTCCAGCTCGTTGGCCGGCCATCCACCGCCGGGCGGCGCCGGCTCCGCGCCGCCCCACCCCTGCTGCTGCTCCACCGGGTACCCCATGCGCCCCTTGTACCGCCTCACTGGCTCGTCGACGCGTGCAGCCTAGCGGGCCGTCCGGGGCCCCTCTCCCGCACGGGCGCCGGACGTGCCATGATGTGCGCGGCTCCGCGTTCTCGCACGGGCCGCCCCCTAACTCCATACCGGCCGCTCGAACCCGCGCGGGAGAGTCCGGAGTGCCGCCGACAGGCGGCCGAGCCGGCGCCGAAGGAGCAAGTCCTCCCCGGAATCTCTCAGGCACCCCTACCGCACGGATTAGGCACATCTGGAAAGCGGCGCACGGCCCGGTCGCGCGCCCACCCACGGTGCAAGCCGCCATGCTGTCCTGTTAGCTGTAAGAGCTGCGGGCCCGCGTGCGGTGAAGCTCTCAGGTACGACGACAGATGGGGAGACCCAGCCGCCGCATGCCCGCGCGCAGGCCAGGTCCCTCACCGAGCGGGACCGGTCCGGCGTGCGCACCCCTGAGTGCCCAGACCGAGGAGTTCCAGGCCATGTCGTCCCTCCGCCTCACCGCGCTCGACGCGCTGCACCGCGCCCTCGGCGCGACCATGACCGACTTCGCCGGCTGGGACATGCCGCTGCGATACGGCAGCGAGCGCGAGGAGCACCTCGCCGTCCGCACCAAGGCCGGTCTCTTCGACCTCTCCCACATGGGCGAGATCACCATCACCGGCCCGCAGGCCGGCGAGATGCTGGACCACGCGCTGGTCGGGTTCGTCTCCGCGCTGGGCGTCCTGCGCGCCCGCTACACCATGATCTGCGCCGAGGACGGCGGCATCCTGGACGACCTGATCGTCTACCGCCTGCGCGAGGACGCCTTCCTGGTCGTCGCCAACGCCTCCAACGCCCAGCTGGTCCTCGACGAGCTGATCGCCCGCGCCAAGGGCTACGGCGCCGTCGTCACCGACGACCGCGACACCTACGCGCTGATCGCCGTCCAGGGCCCGGAGGCCACCGCGATCCTCACCGCCACCACCGACGCCGACCTGCCCGGCCTGAAGTACTACGCGATCCTCCCGGCCCAGGTGGCCGGCCGCGACGTGCTGCTCGCCCGCACCGGCTACACCGGCGAGGACGGCTTCGAGATCTTCTGCAACCCGGGCGACGCCGAGCAGATCTGGCAGGCGCTGACCGAGGCCGGCTCCGACCGCGGGCTCGTCCCCTGCGGCCTGTCCTGCCGCGACACGCTGCGCCTGGAGGCCGGCATGCCGCTGTACGGGCACGAGCTCTCCACCGACCTGACCCCGTTCGACGCCGGCCTCGGCCGGGTGGTCCGCTTCGACAAGACCACCAACGAGGGCGCGTTCGTCGGCCGCAAGGCGCTGGAGAAGGCCGCCGCCGAGGCCGAGGCCAACCCGCCGCGGGTGCTCGTCGGCCTGGTCTCCGAGGGCAAGCGGGTGCCGCGCGCCGAGTACACCGTGGTCTCCGCCGACGGCGCCCCGATCGGCCGCATCACCTCCGGCGCGCCCTCCCCCACCCTGGGCAAGCCGATCGCGATCGCCTACGTGGACGCGGCGCACGCCACCCCCGGCACCACCGTCGCCGTGGACGTGCGCGGCAAGCACGAGCCGGTCCAGGTCGTGGCGCTGCCCTTCTACAAGCGCGCCCGCTGACCGTTCGCCCTCCCGAGGCATGCCCGGCCGCCGGGCCGCTTCGTCGTACCCGCTTCCCATCCTGGAGAATGACGCCATGAGCAACCCCCAGCACCTGCAGTACACCAAGGAGCACGAGTGGCTGACCGCCGCCGAGGACGGTGTCTCCACGGTCGGCATCACCGCCCACGCGGCCGATGCCCTCGGTGACATCGTCTACGTGCAGCTGCCCGAGGTCGGCGAGACCGTGACCGCCGGTGAGACCTGTGGCGAGCTCGAGTCCACCAAGTCGGTCAGCGACCTGTACTCGCCGGTGACCGGTGAGATCACCGAGGTCAACCAGGACGTCCTGGACGACAACTCGCTGGTCAACAGCGCCCCCTTCGAGGGTGGCTGGCTGTTCAAGGTGCGCGTCGAGTCGACCGACGAGCTGCTGAGCGCCGCCGAGTACGACGCCCTCACCAACCCGGCCTGAGCCACCCGCCGGGGCGGCCGCAGCGCGGCGGCCGCCCCGCCCTCCCGTCGCCCGCCGCCACCCTTCCGAGGGCGCGCCACGCGCGGCACCTCCTTCTCTCCTCTCCGGGAAGACCACACCATGACGGTTCTCAACCAGTCCCTGCACTCGCTCGACCCCGAGATCGCGGCCGCGGTCGACGCCGAGCTGCACCGCCAGCAGACCACCCTGGAAATGATCGCCTCCGAGAACTTCGCCCCGGTGGCGGTCATGGAGGCCCAGGGCTCGGTGCTGACCAACAAGTACGCCGAGGGCTACCCCGGGCGCCGTTACTACGGCGGCTGCGAGCACGTCGACGTGGTCGAGCAGATCGCGATCGACCGGATCAAGGCCCTGTTCGGCGCCGAGCACGCCAACGTCCAGCCGCACTCCGGCGCGCAGGCCAACGCCGCCGCGATGTTCGCGCTGATCCAGCCGGGTGACACCATCCTGGGCCTGAGCCTGGCCCACGGCGGTCACCTGACCCACGGCATGAAGATCAACTTCTCCGGCAAGCTCTACAACGTGGCCGCGTACCACGTCGACGACAAGACCGGCCAGGTCGACATGGCCGAGGTCGAGCGCCTCGCCAAGGAGCACCAGCCGAAGCTGATCATCGCCGGCTGGTCCGCCTACCCGCGCCAGCTCGACTTCGCCGAGTTCCGCCGCATCGCCGACGAGGTCGGCGCCCTGCTGATGGTCGACATGGCGCACTTCGCCGGCCTGGTCGCCGCGGGCCTGCACCCCAACCCGGTGCCGTACGCGGACGTGGTCACCACCACCACCCACAAGACCCTGGGCGGCCCGCGCGGCGGCGTCATCCTCTCCAAGGCCGAGTGGGCCAAGAAGATCAACTCCGCGGTCTTCCCCGGCCAGCAGGGCGGCCCGCTGGAGCACGTCATCGCCGGCAAGGCCGTCGCCTTCAAGGTCGCCGCCTCGGAGGAGTTCAAGGAGCGCCAGCAGCGCACCCTGGACGGCGCCCGGATCCTCGCCGAGCGTCTGCTCCAGGCAGACGTCGCCGAGGCCGGTGCCTCCGTGCTCTCCGGCGGCACCGACGTCCACCTCGTCCTGGTCGACCTGCGCAACAGCCAGCTCGACGGCCAGCAGGCCGAGGACCGCCTCCACGAGGTCGGCATCACGGTCAACCGCAACGCCATCCCGAACGACCCGCGCCCGCCGATGGTCACCTCCGGCCTGCGGATCGGTACCCCGGCCCTCGCCACCCGCGGCTTCCAGGCCGAGGACTTCCGCGAGGTCGCCGACATCATCGCCGAGGCGCTCAAGCCCGCCTTCGACGAGACCGTCGCCGCCGCGCTGAAGGCCCGGGTCACCGCCCTCGCCGACAAGTACCCGCTGTACCCGAACCTGTAATTCAGTCGTAGGTGACCGGCCTCACCCCGCCGGGCCACCTGGGATTCCGGGGCACCGCGCACACTGGACAGTGCGCGCGGTGCCCCGTTCCGTGCCGGCACCCCGCCTGCTTGTCCTTCCACGAGACCAGACAAGGACGTCCTCCGTGGCCATCAGCGTCTTCGACCTCTTCTCCATCGGCATCGGCCCGTCGAGCTCCCACACCGTCGGCCCGATGCGCGCCGCCCGGATGTTCGCCCGCCGCCTGAAGTCCGAGGGCCTGCTGACGGACGTGGCGGGCGTGCGCGCCGAGCTGTTCGGCTCGCTGGGCGCCACCGGCCACGGCCACGGCACCCCCAAGGCCGTCCTGCTGGGCCTGGAGAACAACTCCCCGCGCACCGTCGACGTCGACCAGGCCGACGCGGACGTCGAGCGGATCACCACCGAGAAGCGGCTCAACCTGCTCGGCAGCCACGCCATCGCCTTCGACCCCGACAGCCAGCTGATCCTGCACCGCCGCCGCTCGCTGCCGTACCACGCCAACGGCATGACCCTCTGGGCCTTCGCCGCCGACGGCTCCCCGCTGCTGGAGAAGACGTACTACTCGGTCGGCGGCGGCTTCGTCGTCGACGAGGACGCGATCGGCGCCGACCGGGTCAAGCCCGACGACACCGCGCTGAAGTACCCCTTCCGCACCGGCGACGAACTGCTCCGGCTCAGCCGGGAGACCGGCCTCTCCATCTCCGGCCTGATGCTGGAGAACGAGAAGGCCTGGCGGACGGAGGAGGAGATCCGGGCCGGTCTGCTGGAGATCTGGCGGGTCATGCAGGAGTGCGTCCGGGCCGGCATGTCCCGCGAGGGCATCCTCCCCGGCGGCCTCAAGGTCCGCCGCCGCGCCGCCTCCGGCGCCCGCGCCCTGCGCGCCGAGGGCATCGGCCCGGCCAACGCGATGGAGTGGGTCACCCTCTACGCGATGGCCGTCAACGAGGAGAACGCCTCCGGCCGCCGCGTCGTCACCGCGCCGACCAACGGCGCGGCCGGCATCATCCCCGCCGTCCTGCACTACTACCTGAACTTCATCCCCGGCGCCGACGAGGAGGGCATCGTCCGCTTCCTCCTCGCCGCCGGTGCGATCGGCATGCTCTTCAAGGAGAACGCCTCCATCTCCGGCGCCGAGGTCGGCTGCCAGGGCGAGGTCGGCTCCGCCTGCTCGATGGCGGCCGGCGGCCTCGCCGAGGTCCTCGGCGGCACCCCCGAGCAGGTCGAGAACGCCGCCGAGATCGGCATCGAGCACAACCTGGGCCTCACCTGCGACCCGGTCGGCGGCCTGGTCCAGATCCCGTGCATCGAGCGCAACGGCATGGCCTCTGTGAAGGCCGTCACCGCGGCCCGGATGGCGCTGCGCGGCGACGGCCGCCACCACGTCTCCCTCGACAAGGCGATCAAGACCATGAAGGAGACCGGCGCGGACATGAAGATCAAGTACAAGGAGACGTCCCGCGGCGGCCTCGCCGTCAATGTCATCGAGTGCTGATCCCGCCGCGGTAGGCCCGAGCCCCCGGAACGCGACCGTTCCGGGGGCTCTGCCGTTTGCCGGTCACCACGCCGTTCACGCGGCGGCCGGCCGGGCGGCGACCGCCGGCAGACCGGCGGCGGCGAACGGGATGCTCATGTGACGTCGCTTGGGCGTACGCATGCGGAGGGACTCGCTTTCGCTGGGGGATGACGGGCGGGAATCACTGCGGGACCACTGCTGAGGGGCGCTTGCGGCACCGCGCCGTCGAGGGACGGGCCGCCGCCGCACCGCAGACTGGCTCCCGGTCCGTCCCGGCCGCCAGCCCTGCCGGGCGGTTCGGGACGCCGGAACGCCGACAGGTACCGTGAGCTGCGGATTCGGGGGAGCCTGGAACGCCGTACCGGGACGAGGGGATGCGAACATGAGCGTGGAGACCGAGGAATTCGCGGCGATGCTGCGCGAGCTGAAGGACCGCTCTGGCCGCAGTTACGGCACGCTCGCGGCCCGGCTGCACGTCAGCACCTCGACGCTGCACCGGTACTGCAACGGCGTCGCCGTCCCCACCGAGTACGCGCCGGTTGAGCGGCTCGCGCGGGTCTGCGGGGCGGGCGCCGACGAACTGGTCGAGCTGCACCGCCGCTGGATCCTGGCGGACGCGGCCCGCCGCCGGGAGCCGTCCGGCCCGCCCGCCCCCGCGGCCGGGCCCGCTACCGAACCGGCCCGCGCGGCGGCCCCCGCGCCGGAGCCGGCACCGCACCCGGCCCCGGAAGCCGAGCCCGCGCCGGAACCGGAACCGCAGTCTCAGCCTCAGCCGGCCGACGACCGGCGACGCCGTCGGCTGCCGGACACCCGGATCCTGCTGAGCGCCGCCGCCGTGGCCGTCGTCGCCGTGGCCGCGATCCCGGTCCTCGATCTGGCGGGCCGCACCGACACCCCGCTCGCGAGCCGCCGGCCTCCGGCCGCCACCGCCTCCTCCCCCGCCGCCACTCCCCCGGCCACCGAGCCGGCGCCCGCCACCCCGGCCGCACCCGCCCCGGCCGCCCCGGCCCCGGCCACCGCCACCGCCACCGCCACCGCCACCGCCACCGCCACCGGGCCGGCCTCGTCGACGCCCGAGGACGACGCACCGCCCTTCCACGTCAACGTCCTGACGGACAACTGGGGCAACCGCTGCGGCCAGTGGTTCCTGACCCCCCGCGCCCCGCGCGCCGTGGCCGCACCCCCATCGAACCAGCGGACGGAGAGCTGGGCCGCCGACCAGCAGGCCCTCCCCGGCGGGCATCTGCGGCTGCAGCTGACGGCGCAGGGCGAGAACGCCAAGCCCGTCGTCCTGAGCGCCCTCTACGTGGAGGTGGTCAGCACCCGGCCGGCCCCGAAGGGGAACGCCTACACCCTGGATTCCGGCTGCGGCGGCGAGATCACCCCGTCGGCCTTCGCCGTCGACCTGGACTCCGCTGCCCCGCGCCCGGTGCCCGTCCCGGCGCTGGAGGGCGCCGTCAAGGGCAGGACCTCCAACTTCCCCTACTCGGTGTCGGCCACCGATCCGCAGGTGCTGAACATCGACGCCCGCACCACCTCCCAGGACGTCAGCTGGAACCTCGTCCTGGCCTGGAGCAGCGGCGACCGCCACGGCACCCTCCCCGTCAACGACCACGGCAAGCCCTTCCGCACCGTCGGCCTGAAGGGCGCGCCGGGGTACTTCTACAAGGACGAGCACACCGGCTGGGTCCCCACCGCCGTCGACGAGTGACCGGCTGATCAGCGGCTGCGCTGCCGCGGGCCCGGCCCTCCGGGGCACGACGAAGGCCGGCACCCCCGGGGAGGGGGTGCCGGCCTTCGGGTCCGGGCGGAGGTCAGGCGACGAGCTCCGCCTCGTCGGCGGCGGCCTGCGCGGCATCGGGCTTGCCGTTCCGCATGACCAGGGTGGCCAGGACGGCCGCGGACAGCATGCTGATCGCGCTGATGGTGAAGGTGGTGGACATCGAGGAGGTGAAGGCCTCCCGGGCGGCGTGGACGAGGCCCGCGTCGCCGTTGGCGATGGCCAGCGCGTCGCCGATGGAGCGCTTGGCCTGCTCCGGCGCACCGGCCGGCATCTCCTGGGCGAAGCGGCTGGAGAGCAGCGAGCCGAGGATGGCGATGCCCAGCGCGGTACCGGCCTGCTGGATGGTGTCGTTGAGCGCGGAGCCGACACCGGCCTTGTCGGCCGGGATGGTGCCCATCAGCGCTCCGACGGCGGCCGGCATGGCCAGGCCGGCGCCGAGGCCGAGCAGGCCGAGGGCGACGGCCGGGAGGGTGAAGCCGCCGTCGGCGGTGACGGTGGTGAGGATGGCGAACGAGGAGGCCATGATCAGCATGCCGCCCAGGATCAGGACCCGGTTGCCGATCTTGGCGGCGAGGCCGGCGCCGGCGCCGTTGCCGATGAGGGCGGCGACGGCCAGCGGGACGAAGGCGAGGCCGGCCTTGACGGGCGAGTAGCCGAGGACGAACTGCAGGTACTGGGTGAGGACGAGGAGCAGGCCGCCGTTGCCGATCTGGACGAGGGTCAGCGAGAGCGAGCCGCCGCTGAAGTTGCGGTGCTTGAAGAGGACCAGCGGGACCATCGGCGACTCGGTGACGTTCTCCCAGATCACGAACCCGCCGAGGGCGACGACGGCGACCGTCAGGGTGATCAGCGACTTGCCCTCGAAGGCACCGTGCTGCGGGATCTCGATGATCCACCAGATCAGGGCGGTCATACCGGCGGCGGAGAGGATCGCGCCCAGCGGGTCCGGCTTCTGCCACGGGCCCTTGGACTCGGGCATGAGGGTGAGGCCGGCCAGGACGGCGAGGACGACGACCGGGACGTTGATGAAGAAGATCGAGTGCCAGGAGAAGTGGTCGATCAGGAAGCCGCCGAGCACCGGGCTGCCGACCAGGCCGAGCATCGACACCGAACCCCAGGCGGCCATGGCCTTGCTGCGCTCGTCCTCCTCGAAGACGGTGATCAGGATCGACAGGGTGGAGGGCATGATCAGCGCACCGCCCACGCCCATCGCGATCCGGGCGGCGATGACCTCACCGGGGTTGGTGCAGAAGGTCGCGGCCAGTGAGGCGGCTCCGAAGAGCAACAGGCCGATGATCATCACCTTGCGGCGTCCGAACCGGTCCCCGAGGCTGCCCGAGGTGAGCAGGAGTCCGGCGAACACCAGGACGTAGGAGTCCAGGATCCACTGGATGTCCTGGGTGCTGGCGCCGATGTCCTCCGTCATGGACGGGACGGCGACGGTGAGCGCCATGCTGTCGATCACCAGGACCAGCGTGCTGAGGCAGAGCACGACGAGGATCCACCAGCGACGTGGGTTGCGGGTTTCCATGGGTCTTCCCTTTCGGCTTGCGCACACTGTTCCTTCGATGCGCACACTGTACGCAGAGTGGAACAGTGTGCGCAACCCCTTGCGGATGTACGCTGGATGCGCACGGTGTACGCAGGAGAGTGAGGAAATCCCATGGCCACCAGGACCAGTCAGAACCCGATCCCGTCCGTCTGGACCCGCCAGCAGCGCGAGCCCGACCAGCCCGCACTCAGCCGCACCGCGATCGTCCGCGAGGCCGTCGCCATGCTGGACGCCGACGGCGTCGAGGCGCTCTCCATGCGCAAGCTCGGCGCCCGCCTGAACGCGGGTGCGACCTCGCTCTACCGGCACGTGGCCACCAAGGACGAGCTGATGGAGCTCGCGGTGGACGAGGTCTTCGGCGAGATCACCATCCCACCCGCCGACAGCCCCGACTGGCGGGCTGCCGTCACCGATGCGGCCGAGTCCTTCCGCGCCACGACACTGCGCCACCGCTGGCTGGCCTCGGTCCTCGGCCAGGCCGGGCTCGCCTACCTGGGCCCCAACCTGATGACCTACTCCGAGCGGCTGGCCTCCCTGTTCACCCTCGCCGGCTTTCCCGAGCCGGCGCGCGCGATCGAGACGGTACTCTCGTACACGATCGGCATGAGTACGACGGAGGCGGCCTGGCTGATGACCGTCGCCCGCTCCGGCGAGACCGAAGCCGACTTCATCGCCCGCCTGATGCCCGCGGCCCGGGAGGCGGTGGCCGACAGCGAGCACCTCGCCCACGCGTACGACGCGGTCGTGGACGTCGACCCGGTGGCCCTGCGCAACGCCAAGTTCACCTACGGCCTGGACGTCGTCCTGGACGGCCTGACCCTGCGCCTCCGGAGCGCATGACCCGAGCGGGACGGATCCCGCCCGGCGGACCGTCGCACCGGGGCCGGACCCCAGGCGCCGCCTGATCACCGAGCCACGGCGTCGGCCGCCGGCCTCGGCCCGGCCGCCCGCACAGGACGTCGGACCGGCCGACCTCCCGTGCGGCGGGCGCCGGGAACGACTAGGTCCTGGCCGGCCGGCCGCCGGCGTCCCGGATCATCTGCCGCGGCACCTTCGGGGCGGTGACGTGGCCGGCGTCGTCGACGCCGTGGTGGATCTGCTCGCGGCCGACCGGGGCGTGCCGCGCGAGGTCGGCACGGGCCGCCTCTCCCGACTCGGTGATCCACAGCCGCCCCTCGCCGTCCCCCGTGAGCCACCCGAGCTCCAGCAGCACCGCGGCATCGGCCCCGAGGTCGTCCCCGGGTCCGAGGTGGGAGCGCATGGCCTCCCGGAGCTCGGCCACGGTCAGGCCGCGGCCGTCGGGCGAGAGGTCGTGCTGCGACAGATGGCGAAGCAGCCGGAGCTGCGGCCGGCTGAAGCCGAAGTCGGCCTGCCGGGCCCGGTCGAACGCGATGAGGGCCTCGTGGGCCTGCTGGTTCGTCATGAACTTCCCCCGTGGACGATCACTTACCAGGGGCACCGTAAAACCGGAAGCCCACTCGAAGTCAACGAGATTTCGTCCCGGCGCGGCCCCGGGCCGTGCTCGGCGGCCTCCGCGGGGCCTGCCGTGCCGGCGCCCCCGCCGCACCGCCGCCACCCCCGCGACCGGCCCCCGCAGTGGTGAGTCGCCAGACCGCCCGCACACGAGCCGGTTTGCATCGATCATGAATAATCTCAGGCGATGGCGTTAACCTATGCAAAATCCAAAGGTGAACCAGGTTACAAACCTTGTAATCCAAGATTCTCGGTTTGCCCACATGCTGAGATCCGTGCGATAGTCGAGGAGTCCGAGGGCGGACGACAGCGAGGTTTCCTCGCCTCCGCCGCGGACACACCGACTACGGCTGGCCCGACCTGGCACGGCCGTCGCCCATCGCGCGGCACGCACCCCCTTGGCCGGCGCGATGACTTGCAGGGGCCCCCAGCCGCCGGACCACGGCGCCATCGGGGGCCCTGCGTGTTTTCCGGGCCCCACGCGCCCCGCCAGGAGCCTCAGTGCCGCTCGCGGACCTTCAGCTCGAACCAGACGCCCTTGCCGCGCGGCAGCAGGTCCGCGCCCCAGCGGTCGGAGAGGTCGTCGACGATCTTGAGTCCGCGGCCGCGCTCGTTGACCGGCAGCGGCTCGGCCAGGATCAGACAGGGCAGGGACCGCGAGGAGTCCCGCACCTCGACCCGCAGCCAGCCCGGCTTGCGCATCACCTGGAGACCGATGGTGCGCCCGGCCGCGTGCCGCACCGCGTTGGCGACCAGCTCGCTGGTCAGCAGTTCGCCGACCTCCAACTGCTGGTGCAGGTCCCAGGATTCGAGGACGGAGAGCACCAGCCGGCGGGCCACCGGGCCGGACTCCGGCCGGGACGGCAACCGCACCTCGCCCGGCTCCGACTGATCGCCGAGCCTGCCGGAATACATCCGCTCCAGCTCCTCCGAGCTGAGCCGCTCCAGGGCCGCGAGCGTGTCCTGGAAGCACATCCACGACGCGTCAGCAACCAAGCTGGACCCAGGAAGTGATGACTGATCTGTTTCGCCCCAACCCGCCATGCGACCCATCATTGCGGAACGCAAGCAGCCGCGTACGGACAATGAGCAAACGATCACGACCCGATCGGCATATGCCCCGTGCAACCCGGACCGGCCCGCCGTCAAGCCCGGGTTGCCACGAACCGGCTCCTACCAGGCGCTCCAGGCCAGGTTCCAGCCGCTGAGGCCGTTGTCCGGCTCCACCTGGCCGCGTGAAGAATTCTTCACGGTCACGATGTCGCCGATCAGCGAGTCGTCGTAGAACTTGCCCGCCGAGGTGGAGTCGCCGCCGCCCTTGACGTCCTTGAGACCGACGCAGCCGTGGCTGACGTTGTCCTCACCGAAGGCGTTGCTCCAGTAGTTTCCGTGCACGTACGTGCCGGACGTGGTCAGCCTCATCGAGTGCGGTACCTGCAGGTCGTACGGCGCGCCGGTCATGCCGGGCATGCTGCTGGACTGCATCCGCACCACGCCCTCCTTGGACATCACGACCATGGTGCCGTTCCAGGTCGGGTGCTCCGGCGAGCCGGAGGTGATGTCGATAGTGGAGGTCTTGCCGTCGTTCACCACCGTCATCTCGTGGGTCTTGGCGTCAACCGTCGAGACCTGCGATCGCCCGATCGTGAAGGGCTCGTCCCGGTCCACGCCGCCGTACACCCCGGGGGCGATCTCCACGCTCTTCAGGCGGTAGTGGACGGTGGCCTTGGTGCCGGGCTTCCAGTACGCCTCGGGGCGGAAGTCCAGCCGGCGGTTGCCGAACCAGTGGCCCTTCACCACCGTGCCGTTGTCGGTCTCGATGGAGATGCCCTTGGCGACGTCGTCCTTGTTCTTCACGTCCTTGTCGAAGTCGACCGAGACGATCATGCCGACGCCGTAGGTGGCGTTGTCCTCGATGTTGTCGCTCGCCTTCGCCTCGCGCTCGGGCGTCAGCGTGGTGAAGCTGCTGTCCGCCGAGGCGACCACGCCGTTGGCGTCCGCGGCCATCGCGCTCACCTGGTAGGCGGTGCCGACCGCGAGGCCGGCGGACGGGGTCCAGCTGCTCCCGTCGGCGGCGATCGTGCCGGCCACCTCCTTGCCGGTCTTGTCGCTCACCTTGACCGTGGTGAGCTTGCCCCCCGCCACCGCGACCTTCAGCGCACCGCTCGGCGCCACGTCCACCGCGCCGCTCTTCGGCTGGATGTCCACCACCGCCGCGGACGTCTTCGGCGTCGCGGCCGCCGGAGCCGACCCCGGCGCGGACGCCGACCCGGTCGCGGACGCCGAGGCGGTCGACGCGGCCCCCGCGGCCGCCCCGCCCCCCAGGTCGGCCTTGGCCGCGCTCCCGCTGCCGCCACCGCCGCAGGCGCTGGTCAGCACCATCGCGCCGCCGAGAACGCCGGCGGCCACCACCTTGCGTATCGACCTCACGTCGACTCCCTCCCTCGATCCCGTCCCTGATCCCGGCGGGATTCGACTGATACACGCCGCAGCCAACGGAAAGGTTGCGCCATTCGAGGGGCAATTACCCCACGAACGACGACCGGCCCGACCCCAACGAGTGAGGATCGGGCCGGTCGTCATCGAACCGGGACTGACAAGGCCGCTACCTGGGTAGAGCAGGTCGCCGGGAGTGCCGGTCGGGGCGCCCCGAGGGCCGCCGGTTCGGCTACCAGTTCGCCCAGGCGATGTTCCAGCCGCCCAGCCCGTTGTCGGGCGAGACGGTCTTCTCCTTGGTGTTCACGATGGTGACGACGTCGCCCACGATCGAGTCGTTGAAGAACTTGCCCGCCACCGAGGTGTCGCTGCCGCCCTTCACGTCCGCCATCGAGATGCAGCCGTGGCTCGCGTTGGTCTTGCCGAAGGGGCTGGCCCAGTAGTTGCCGTGCACGAAGGTGCCGGAGGTGGTCAGCCGCATGGCGTGCGGAACGTCCTGGATGTCGTACTCGCCGCCGAGACCGACGGTCTGCGAGTTCATCCGGGTGACCTTCTCCTTGGACATGATCACCATGGTGCCGCCCCAGGACGGCGTCGCGTCCGCCCCGAGGGTGACCGGCACGGTCGAGCTCTGGCCGTCCCGGACCACCGTCATCTGGTGGGTCTTGGCGTCCGCGGTGGCGACCTGCGAGCGGCCGATGGTGAACGGCTCGTCCTTGTCCACGTCACCGTAGATGCCCGGCGCGACCTCGACGTTCTTCAGCCGGTACTTGATGGTGACCTTGGTGCCGGGCTTCCAGTACTCGGCCGGGCGGAAGTCCAGCCGGCGGTTGCCGAACCAGTGGCCCTTCACCTCGGTGGCGGCGCCGTCACCGGTCTCGAAGGTGATCCCCTTGACGACCGCTTCCTTGTTCTTGACGTCCTTGTTGAACTCCACCGAGACGATCATGCCGACGCCGTAGGTGGCGTTGTCGGCGATGTTGTCGTTGGTGGAGATCTTCTTCTCGGGCGTCAGCGTGGTGAACGAGGTCGTCGACGCGGTCACCAGGCCCTCGGCGTCCTTGGCCTGCGCGTTCACCTTGTAGACCATGCCGACGGCCAGCGCGGCGCTCGGCTTCCAGCCGGTGCCGTCCGGCGTGATCGCCCCCGCGACCGGCTTGCCCTCCTTGTCGGTCACCTCGACCGTGGTGAGCTGGCCGTTGGCCACCGACACGTTCAGCCCGTTGGTCGGCGAGACGTCCTGGGCGCCGTCCTTCGGGTCGACGGTCAGCACCGCGGCCGAGGGCTTCGGCGCCGCCGAGGCCTGGCCCGGCGCCGGGGCGCCGCCGGCCCCCGCCGTCGCGGCCGCGTCACCACCGCCGGTCCCGCTGCCACCGCCCTTGTCGTCGTTGCATGCCGCGGTGAGCAGCAGCACCCCTCCCATCGCCAGTGCCACCGCACTGCGGCGCAGGCCACGGTTGCGACGGTTGATGGTGGTGGTGCGTATTGCGGCGTCGGCCGCCAAAACCGGCTTCACGGTTTCTCCCCTCCCGGTGTCCATCCTGATGGACGCGCATCTACCCGGACGGGTTGCACCTGACCGGCGATCTTTCGCGCCGGGCTTCGGCGCGGACAGCAGGATAGCTAAGCCGAATGAGTGAATCCCGGGGGGAGGTCCGTGGACCGGAGGTGGACTCGGGGTGAAGGGAGGGGCCCGGACGGGGGCAGGGGCGGGCGACCGGGCGGGGCGGGCGGCCGGGCCCGCCGGGCTCAGGGCGTCCCGTGCGGGACGGCGCTGCCGGCCAGCCACTGGTCCCAGGGCAGGTTCCAGCCGTTCAGGCCGTTGTTCGGCGGGACGAGCTCCCCCGTCGAGGCCTTCACCTCCAGCACGTCCCCGGGGATCGTGTGCTCGAACAGCCAGCCCGCAGGGGTGTCCTTGCTCGCCCCGCCCTTGGCGTCCGCCAGGCCGATGCAGCCATGGCTGGTGTTCGCGGTGCCGAACACCTCCGGGTCGGCCCAGTAGTTGCCGTGGATGAACGTGCCGGAGTTGGTCAGCCGCATCGCGTGCGGGACGTCCTTGATGTCGTACTCGTCGCCCATCCCGACGGTCTTCGAGTTCATCCTGGTCACCTTGTACTTCTCGGAGACCACCAGCACCCCCCGGTACGTCGAGTGCTTCGGATCGCCGCCGGACACCTGCAGCGCCTTCACCACCCTGCCGCCCTGGCCGGCCCGCACGGTCAGGGTGTGGGCGTCGAGGTCCACCGTGGAGACCTGTGCCCGGCCGATCGTGAAGCGGACGTCCTTCGTCTGGGTGCCGACCTCGCCCGGCGCCCCCTGCACGTCCTTCAGCCGCAGCGCCACCGACACCCTGGTGCCCGCCGCCCAGTACTTCTGCGGACGCAGGTCGAGCCGCTGGTTGCCGAACCAGTGCGCGGCCACCTCCACGGGCGGGTCGGCGGTCACCGCGACCGCCTTCTCGACGGCCGCCCGGTCGGTGATCGGCCGGCTGAAGCGCAGCGAGACCGGCATGCCGACGCCGACCGTGGAGCCGTCCTCCGGGGTGAAGAAGGCGACGAAGGTGTGGGCGCGGGCGACGGTCGAGAAGTCCGTGTGGTGGGCCGCCTTCTGGCCCTGCCCGTCCTCGGCCACCGCATCCAGGGTGTACGCGGTGCCCTGCGCCAGCAGGCCGTCCGGCCGCCACGTCGAGCCGTCCGCGGAGATCGTCCCGGCCACCTCGGTGCCCTTGGTGTCGGCCAGCCGGACCGAGACCAGCCTGCCCTGCGCCACCGTGACCCGGACCGGGCCCTCCGGCGGCACGTCCTGCGCGTCGTCCGCGGGCAGCGCGGTGACGGCCGCCCGCGAGGCGGGCGGCGGCGCCACGTGGCCCGGTCCCGCCGAGGCGGCGTGGCCCGGGCCCGGAGAGGCCGCGTCGCCGCTCCCCGGGGCGCCGCCGGAGCAACCCGTCAACACCGCCAGGCACCAGGCCAACGCCCCCGCGCGCCGTGCCCAAACCCGTCCTCGGGGCCGCATTCCGGGGCCTCCCGCCATTTCCCGTCCGACACCCCCACAACGAGGGTGATCCCGGCAGGACACGCCCTCACCCCCGGAATCCTCACCACACCGGCCCACCGCCCCCGCGGCGACACCCCGGGGCAAGCCCCCGTTCAGCGGGCTCCGGCGCCCCGCTCCCCCGCCCGCCGCACCGCGCCGGGGGCGGCCCCGTACCACCCCCGAGCCGTAAGCCTCCGTTCAGCGGGCTTCCGGGTCGTGGGATCAGGGAAAGAGAAGGTGAACGGGGTCCGGGACACCCCGGTTCAGGGAGGGTACGGCCATGGCGTCAGGGCAGGAGCTGGAAGCCGGAGTGCGGCCGCGCGGCGGGCCGACCGCCGAGCCGCCGTGGCCCGGCAGCTGGCAGCCGCTCGGCGCGCGCTTCCGGACGGACGCCCAGGGGCGGCAGGGCACCAACTTCGCGCTCTGGGCGGCCGGCGCCGAGGCCGTCGACCTCTGCCTCTTCGACGAGGACGGCCGGGAGAGCAGACACCGCCTCACCGAGCAGGACTTCCAGACCTGGCACGGCTTCCTGCCCGGGGTCCGCCCCGGCACCCGGTACGGCTTCCGCGTGCACGGCCGCTGGGACCCGTGGACGGGCGCCCGCTGGAACCCGGCGAAGCTCCTGCTCGACCCGTACGCCCGCGCCGTCGACGGCTGTTACACCTCGCACGACGCGGTCTGCGCCGCCGTCCGCAACTGGCCCGAGGCGGACGTCGCCGACACCGTCCGGGACAACCGCGACTCGTCCCGGTACGTGCCCAGATCGGTGGTCGTCCACGACGACGACGACTGGTACGACGACCACCGCCCCAAGACCCCCTGGGCCGAGACCGTCCTCTACGAGCTGCACGTGCGCGGCTTCACCATGCGCCACCCGGAGATCCCGCCGCACCTGCGCGGCACCTACGCCGGTCTCGCCCACCCCGCCGCGATCGCCCACCTCACCGCCCTCGGCGTCACCGCCGTCGAGCTGCTGCCCGTCCACCAGCACGCCAGCGAGGACCACCTCCAGGCGCGCGGGCTGGTCAACTACTGGGGCTACAACACGATCGGCTTCTTCGCCCCGCACGCCGGCTACTCCTCCTCGGGCGGCCGCGGCGGCCAGGTCGGCGAGTTCAAGCGGATGGTGCGCGCGCTGCACGCCGCCGGGATCGAGGTGATCCTCGACGTGGTCTACAACCACACCGCGGAGGCCGCCGAGCTCGGCCCTTCCCTCTCCTTCCGCGGCATCGACAACGCCGGCTACTACCGCCTCCCGCTGAACCGCCCGCGCGGCTACGCCGACTACACCGGCTGCGGCAACACCCTGGACACCCGCCGGCCGCACGTCGTGCGGCTGGTCACCGACTCGCTGCGGTACTGGGTGACGGAGATGGGCGTGGACGGCTTCCGCTTCGACCTCGCGGCCGCCCTCGCCCGCGGCAACGACGGCGTCGACATGGACCACCCGTTCCTCGCCGCCGTCTCGCAGGACCCGGTCCTCAGCCGGGTGAAGCTGATCGCCGAGCCGTGGGACGTCGGCGCGGGCGGCTACCAGGTGGGCGGCTTCCCCCCGCTGTGGGCCGAGTGGAACGACAAGTACCGCGACACCGTCCGGGACTTCTGGCGCGGGGCCCGCCCCGACGTGCGCGAGCTGGGCTACCGGCTCTCCGGCTCCTCGGACCTCTACCAGCGCGGCGGCCGGCGCCCGTACGCCTCGGTCAACTTCGTCACCGCGCACGACGGTTTCACCCTGCGCGACCTCGTCTCCTACAACCGCAAGCACAACGAGGCCAACGGCGAGGCCAACCGGGACGGCACCGACGACAACCGCTCGTGGAACCACGGCGCCGAGGGCGAGAGCGCCGACCCGGCCGTCAACGCCCTGCGCCTGCGCCAACTCCGCAACCTGATGGCCACGCTGCTGCTCTCCACCGGTGTGCCGATGATCACCGCCGGGGACGAGTTCGGCCGCACCCAGGGTGGCAACAACAACGCCTACTGCCAGGACAGCGAGGTCAGTTGGCTCGACTGGTCGCTGCTGGACGACCCGCGCTGGGCCGGGCTGCGCGACCTCACCGCCCGTCTGGTCCGGCTCCGCCGCGCCCACCCCGTCCTGCGCCAGCGGGCGTTCTTCTCCGGCCGGGCCGCCGTCCCCGGCGGCCAGCCCGACCTGGCCTGGTTCACCGCGCGCGGCAAGGAGATGACCGAGGCCGACTGGTTCGGCCCGACGGCCTGCCTCGGCATGCTGCTCTCCGGCACCGCGATGTCCGAACGCGACCAGTACGGCCACCCGTTGCGCGACGACAGCTTCCTGCTGCTGCTCAACGCCGGCCCCGACGCCGTTCCCTTCACCCTCCCCGGCGAGCCCTGGGCCGCGCCCGACGCCCAGTACGCGACCGTCCTCGACACCGCCGCCGACGAGACCGGCAACGGCACCCACAGCCACCACCCGCAGGAGACCGTCACCCTGCCCGGGCGCTCGCTGCGGCTGCTGCGCACGCCCGCCGCCTGACGCCCCGCGGTTCATCCCCGCGCGGGTGGCCGGTTCTCGCCGACAGGTGCGAAAAACCGGATGAGAAATGACGGGTGCCCGGCCTACCCTCACGGCGATGGCCGAGAACCAGACCCCCGCCCCCGCGCCCGCCCGCCGGTCGACCGTCCGCTCGCTGCTGCGCCTGTGGCCGTACGCCCGTGTGATCCGCTGGCGGCTGGCCGCCTCGGTCGGCTCCGCCCTGCTCGCCTCGATCAGCCTGCTGGCCGTCCCGACCGTGCTCGGCCGGATCGTCGACGGGCCGATCGCCGACCACGACCTCGACGCGCTCTGGCCGCTGATCGCCCTGCTGCTGGCGCTCGGCCTCTTCGAGGCAGGCCTGTTCTACGCCCGACGGGTGATTCTGGCCAGACCGCTCGCCGGGGTGGAGACCGCGATGCGCGGGGACCTCTTCGCCCGTCTCCAGCGGCTGCCCGTCTCCTTCCACGACCGCTGGGGCTCCGGCCAGCTGCTCTCCCGGGCCACCGCCGACATGTTCACCATGCGGCTGTTCCTGACGTTCCCGCTGGTCTTCCTGATCGTGAACTCGGTGACCTTCCTGGCCGGCACCGCGCTGATGTTCACCCAGGACTGGCGGCTCGCCCTGATCGTGCTGCTGCCCGCCGGGCCGCTGATGGTGCTCACCCGGCGGTTCGAGACCGGCTACTCGGGCGCCGCCCGCCGCGCGCAGGACCAGAACGGCGACCTCGCCACCGTGATCGAGGAGTCCGTCCTCGGCATCCGCATCCTCAAGGCCTTCGGCCGCCACCGCTCGATGGCCGAGCGCTTCCACGGCCAGGCGCACCAGCTGCGCCGCACCGAGCTGCGCAAGGCCGGCCTGCTGGCCAACCTCTGGGCGGTCATCGTCGGGCTGCCCGAGCTGGCGCTCGGCTGCGCGCTCGCGGCCGGCTGCTACCTGGTCGCGCACGACGAGCTGAGCGCCGGCACCCTGGTCGCCTTCCTCTCCACCGCGCTCTCGCTGCGCTGGCCGGTGGAGTCGCTCGGCTGGCTGCTCGCGTACGCCAACGAGGCCGCCACCGCCACCGACCGCTTCTTCGAGGTGCTGGACGAGAAGGTGCCGGCCGACGCGACTCCGGCCGGGAAGGCACCGGCCGCGCCCGGCGGCACCGCCGACGGCATCCGCCTCACCGGCGTCCGTTTCCGCTACCCGGACGCCCCGCCCGACACCCCCGAGCTGCTCCGCGGCATCGACCTGCACATCCGCAGCGGCGAGACGATGGCCCTGGTCGGCGCCACCGGCAGCGGCAAGACCACGCTCACCGCCCTGCTCCCCCGGCTGTACGAGGCCACCGGCGGCACCATCACCCTGGACGGGCAGGACATCCGCGAGCTGTCCCGGGAGCGGCTGCGCGAGCTGGTCGCCGTCGCCTTCGAGGAGCCCACCCTCTTCTCCGCCACCGTCCGGGAGAACGTCCTGATGGGCGCGCCCGACGCCGACGCCGGGCAGCTGACCGCCGCACTCGCCACCGCCCAGGC
The DNA here is from genome assembly GCF_055561295.1 of Kitasatospora sp. NPDC022785. Taxonomy (NCBI): domain Bacteria; kingdom Bacillati; phylum Actinomycetota; class Actinomycetes; order Kitasatosporales; family Streptomycetaceae; genus Kitasatospora; species Kitasatospora sp. NPDC022785. The sequence continues at coordinate 80,961 of NZ_JBVHHB010000004.1, forward strand.
CGGCTTCGTCGAGAAGCTGCCCGACGGCGTGGAGACGGAGGTCGGCGAGCAGGGGCTGAGCCTCTCCGGCGGCCAGCGCCAGCGCCTCGCCCTGGCCCGCGCGGTGGTCGGCGACCCGGCCTTCCTCGTGCTGGACGACCCGCTCTCCGCGTTGGACGTGCACACCGAGGCGCTGGTCGAACAGGCGCTGCGGCAGGTGCTCGGCTCGACCACCGCGCTGGTGGTGGCCCACCGGCCGAGCACCGTGCTGCTCGCCGACCGGGTCGCCGTACTGGCGGACGGCCGGATCGAGGCCGTCGGAACCCACCAGGAACTGCTGCGCGGCTCGGCGCGCTACCGCGAACTGATGTCGGGCGAGGCCGCCCTCGTACCGGAGGGGAGCCCCGCCCGATGACCACCACGATCGAGCCCACCGAGAAGGCCGCCGCCAAGGCGTCGGCCGAGGCCGTGGCGGAGCTCCCGCCCCCGCCGGCCGACGAGGAGGACATCCCCGTCCCGCCGGGCGCACCCCGCGCGCTGCTGCGCTCGCTGCTCGGCCCGCACCGGACCCGGATCGTCATCGCCATGGTGGTGATCCTGGTCCAGCAGGCGGCCCTGCAGTCCGGCCCGCTGCTGGTGGCGATCGCGATGGACCGGGGCATCCCGGCGCTGCGCGACCACGACGCCGGCCCGCTGATCGCGGTGATCGCCGCCTATCTCTCCTTCGCACTGCTGAGCACCCTGCTGCAGTGGGCGTTCATCAAGATCAGCGCCCGGATCAACCAGGACATCCTGGTGGAGCTGCGCGGCCGGATCTTCCGCCACGCCCAGCGCCTCAGCCTGGACTTCCACGAGCGCTACACCTCGGGCCGGATCATCTCCCGCGCCACCAGCGACGTGGACGCGCTGCGCGAGCTGCTCTCCGAGGGTCTCCAGGAGCTGCTGACGGTCTTCCTCTCGCTCTGTTACATCTCGGTGCTGCTCCTGGTGATGGACTGGCGGCTCGGCCTGGTCTCCCTGGGCTCCTTCGTGCCGCTCTTCCTGATCGCCCGCTCGTTCCGGCGCCGCTCGCGCCGGGTCTACCGCCGCTCGCGCACCGCGGCCGCCTCGCTGATCGTGCGGTTCACCGAGACGATGAACGGCATCCGCCCGGTGCAGGCGTTCCGCCGCGAGCGGGCCAACGACGCCGCGTTCGGCGTGGTGAACCGGCAGGCGGCCACCGCCACCGCCGACGGCCTGCTGGAGATCGCCCGGTACGTCGGCCTCTCCCGCACCACCGCCAACGTCTGGACCACCGGCGTCGTCCTGCTCGGCGCCTTCCTGGTCACCGACGGCACGGTGGAGCTCGGCGTGCTCACCGGCTTCGTGCTCTATCTGCGCCGGCTGTACGACCCGATCGACCAGCTGGCGATGTTCCTGAACAGCTACCAGTCGGCGGCCGCCGCCCTGGAGAAGATCGCCGGCCTGCTCGCCCACGAGCCGACCGTCGCCGAGCCGGCCGAGCCGAAGGAGCTGCCGAAGTCCCGCACCAAGGGGCGCGAGGTGCACTTCGAGAAGGCCCGGTTCGGCTACCGCACGGGCAAGGAGGTGCTGCCCGCCTTCGACCTGGTGCTGCCGGCCGGGCAGACGGTGGCGGTGGTCGGCGCGACCGGCGCGGGCAAGTCGACCGTCGCCAAGCTGCTGGCCCGCTTCTACGACCCGAGCGGCGGGCGGATCTCCCTGGACGGCGTGGACCTGCGCGACCTCGCCACGCCCGAGCTGCGCCGCGGGGTGGTGATGGTGACCCAGGAGTCCTTCCTGTTCTCCGGCACCGTCGCCGAGAACATCGCGATCGGCCGGCCCGGCGCGGGCCGCGAGGAGGTCGAGCAGGCCGCCCGGGAGATCGGCGCGTACGAGTTCATCGCCGCGCTGCCGGAGGGGTTCGACACCGACGTGCGCAAGCGCGGCGGCCGGATCTCGGCCGGCCAGCGCCAGCTGGTCGCCTTCGCCCGCGCCCTCCTGGCGGACCCGGCGGTACTGATCCTGGACGAGGCGACCAGCTCGCTCGACGTGCCGGGCGAGCAGGCCGTCCAGCGGGCGATGCGGACGGTGCTGGCCGGGCGGACGGCGGTGATCATCGCCCACCGGCTCTCCACCGTGGAGATCGCCGACCGGGTGCTGGTGATGGACCAGGGCCGGATCGTCGAGGACGGCTCCCCGGAGGAGCTGATCGCGGGCGCCGGCCGGTTCGCCGAACTGCACCAGGCCTGGCGCGACAGCCTGGTCTGACCACCTCGCTCGCCCGTAATAGCCTCTAGGCCCTTTCATCCATTACCGAAAGGGCCTAGAGTCGTTGCCGTGCCTCACGGCGCTTGCCCAGCCCGGGCCCAGGAGCGAGGGAGCGGACATGACCGACCGGAACCACTGGCAGAACTGGCAGCGCAGCTGGGACCGCCAGCAGGAGTGGTACCTGCCCGACCGTGAGGAGCGGTTCCGCGTGATGCTCGACGTGGTCGAGGCCGTCACCGGCCCCGCACCGCGCGTCCTCGACCTGGCCTGCGGCACCGGCAGCATCACCGAGCGGCTGCTCGCCCGGCTGCCCCGCGCCACCAGCGTCGGCGTCGACCAGGACCCGGCGCTGATGGCCATCGCCCGCGGCCTCTTCGCCGGCGAGCCCCGGTTCACCCTGGTCACCGCCGACCTCAAGGACCCGCACTGGGCCGACCGGCTCCCCGACGGCCGGTTCGACGCCGTGGTGACCGCCACCGCCCTGCACTGGCTGCCCCCGGCCGACCTCACCCGGCTCTACCGGGACCTCGCCGGGCTGGTCCGCCCCGGCGGCGTCTTCCTCAACGCCGACCACGCCCCCGAGGAGGAGTCGATCCCGCTGCTCACCGCCGCGGACGAGGCCTTCCAGCAGCGCCGCCAGGCCCGCGAGAAGGCCGAGGGCGTCCTCGACTGGGCCGAGTGGTGGGCCGCGGCCGAGGCCGACCCGCTGCTCGCCGAGCACGTCGCCGCCCGCAAGGCGATCTACGGCTCGCACGCCGACGGTGCGTCGCACCCGGCCGGCTGGCACACCACCCGGCTGGTCGAGGCCGGGTTCCGCGAGGCCGGAGTGGCCTGGCGCTCCGTCACCGACGCCCTGGTCGCCGCCGTCCGCTGAACACGCGGGTGGGGAGGGCCGACCGACGGCCCTCCCCACCTCGGCGGGCGCTCAGCGCAGCAGCCCCGCGTCCATCCCCGCCGACTCCGCCGGCAGGGCGACCAGGCCCAGCTCGGCCGGTGAGGCCAGCCGCGGATGAGCCGGCAGCACCCGGACGGTGTACCCGAACGGGCCCGTCCGGCAGAGCTCCAGCGAGCCCTCGTAGCGGGTGTGCCCGTCGAGGTCCGGCCCGCCGACCGGCTTCAGGGCGAGCAGGCAGGCCTCCGAGATGCCGTCCGACTCGTCCACCCGCCCGGAGACCGCCTGCACCTCGACGTCGCCGGGCTCCAGCGTGCCGAGCGCGACCTGCACCCGCAGCGCCAGCGAGCTGCCCAGCTCCTGCGCCTCGTCCGGGCAGTCCGCCTCGACGTGCTCGACCCGCACGGCCGGCCAGGCCTCCCGCACCCGGGCCTTCCAGACGGCGAGCTCCCGCGCCCCGGCGTAGGGACCCGTCACCGGCCCACTCGCCTCCACGCGCTCGGACCCGACGCCGACGCCCCCCTCGGCCGGGGACGGACCCGGCACCACCGCCGCCAGCTCCCGCTGGGCCTGCGCGGCCGGCGTGTACAGCCGCTCGACGTACTCGCGGACCATCCGCCCGGCCAGCACCTTGGGCCCGAGGGTGACCAGGGTGTGCCGGACCATGGCGATCCAGCGGTGCGGCAGCCCGTCCGTGCCCCGGTCGTAGAACCGGCCGGCCACCTGGTGCTCGATCAGGTCGTACAGCGCGGCGGACTCGATGTCGTCCCGCCGCTCGGCCTCACTGCTCTCCGGGTCGAGGACGCCGCCGGTCTCGTCGGCGGTGGGGATCGCCCAGCCGTTCTGGCCGTCGTACCACTCGTCCCACCAGCCGTCCAGGACGGACAGGTTGAGGCAGCCGTTGAGCGCGGCCTTCATCCCCGAGGTGCCGCAGGCCTCCAGCGGGCGCAGCGGGTTGTTCAGCCAGACGTCGCAGCCCGGGTAGAGGTGCCGGGCCATCGCCATGTCGTAGTCCGGCAGGAAGACGATCCGGTGCCGGACGGCCGGGTCGTCGGCGAAGGCGACCATCTGCTGGATCAGCCGCTTGCCGCCGTCGTCGGCCGGGTGGGCCTTGCCGGCGACCACGATCTGAACCGGCCGGGTGGGGTGCAGCAACAGGGAGCGGAGCCGCTCCTGGTCGCGCAGCATCAGGGTGAGCCGCTTGTAGGAGGGCACCCGGCGGGCGAAGCCGATGGTCAGCACGTCCTGGTCGAGCACCGAGGAGACCCAGCCGAGCTCGGCCTCGCCGGCGCCGCGCTGGTGCCAGGACGCGCGCAGCCGGCGGCGGGCCTCGTCCACCAGCTGGGCCCGCAGGGTGCGGCGCAGCTCCCAGATCTCGGTGTTGCCGATCCGCTCCAGCCCCGTCCACCGCTTGGCGTCGCCGGTGGTCATGGCGGACTCGGCGCGGTCGGCGCCGATCTCCGCGGCGCCGAGCCGGACGACCGCCGGGTCGATCCAGGTGGCGGCGTGGACGCCGTTGGTGACGGAGGTGATCGGCACGTCGGCGGAGTCGAAGCCCGGCCAGAGGCCGTTGAACATCGACCGGCTGACCTCGCCGTGGAGGGTGGAGACGCCGTTGGCGCGCTGGGCGAGCCGCAGGCCCATGGCGGCCATGTTGAACAGCTTCGGGTCCCCGCCGCGCCAGGTCTCGGCGCCGAGCGCGAGCACCTGCTCGGCGGGGACGCCGGGCAGCGCGGCGTCCCCGCCGAAGTGCCGGGCGACCAAGTCCCGGTCGAAGCGGTCGATGCCGGCCGGGACGGGGGTGTGGGTGGTGAACAGGGTGCCGGCCCGGACGGCCTCCAGGGCGGCGGCGAAGTCGAGGCCGGGGCCGGCCGCGCCGTCGGCGATCAGCTCGCGGATCCGCTCGACGCCGAGGAAGCCGGCGTGGCCCTCGTTGGTGTGGAAGACCTCGGGGGCGGGGTGCCCGGTGAGCCGGCAGTAGGCGCGCACCGCGCGGACGCCGCCGATGCCGAGCAGCATCTCCTGGAGCAGCCGGTGCTCGCTGCCGCCGCCGTAGAGCCGGTCGGTGACGTCGCGCTCGGCGGGTGAGTTGGCCTCGATGTCTGAGTCGAGCAGCAGCAGGGGGACGCGCCCGACCTGGGCCTTCCAGACGTGTGCGGCCAGGGTGCGGCCGCCGGGCAGCGCGAGGTCGACCCGGCAGGGCGTGCCGTCACCCTCCCGGAGCAGGGTGACGGCCAGTTCGTCCGGGTCGAGGAGCGGGTAGCGCTCCTGCTGCCAGCCGTCCCGGTTGAGGGACTGCCGGAAGTAGCCGTGCCGGTAGAACAGCCCGACGCCGATGAGCGGCACCCCGAGGTCGCTGGCGGCCTTCAGGTGGTCGCCGGCCAGGATGCCGAGCCCGCCGGAGTACTGGGGCAGCGCCGCGGCGATGCCGTACTCGGGCGAGAAGTAGGCGATGGCGCTCGGCTGCGGGGCACCGGCGGCCTCCTGGTCGAGGCCGTGCCGGTCCGCCTGGTACCAGCGCGGACCGGACAGGTACTCCCGCAGGTCGTCGGCGAGGTCGCCGAGCCTGCGCAGGAACCGCCGGTCGGTGGCGAGCGCGGCGAGCCGGGCGGCCGGGACCTCCCCCAGCAGGCGCACCGGGTCCTCACCGGTCGCGGCCCAGACCTCCGGGTCCACGGACCGGAAGAGGTCCCTGGTCTCGGGGTGCCAGGACCAGCGCAGGTTGAGGGCCAGCTCGTGCAACGGCTGGAGTTGTTCGGGCAGGACGGTGCGGACGGTGAATCTGCGGATTGCCTTCACGGCGTGAAGCGTAGCCCCGGCCGCTGTCACGATGGTGCGTCAAGTGGGCTATTGGGCCTCCGTTCGGCCTATTGGTGAGATCGCATTCGGCGCATTGGGCTGCACGGGGGGCGCGCGAGGCGCACTTTCCGGGGGAACGCGCTACCAATACGTGAACATCGCGGAACAGCTCCATTTCCAGCCGTGGCTCCGCCCCCACAAAGACTCGAAACTGCTGTCGTACCGCTGCGAAAGTCTTGTCCCCGGTGCGACTATGAACCAAGGTCGTTGATGCTGTGGGGAGTGCGGCGACGGGTGGCGCCCCCCTTGAAGCAGCATGTCCGAATCCTTTTCGCGTTGATCGTTCCTCAACCTCCTTAGCCCATTCGGCGCTCACGGCGCACCGATGCGTGTCCTCGAACTCGGCCTGCTCGTTCACGGGTGGGTTGGGTCACCCAGGGGTGTGCCCCGAGAGGCGTGCGCCGGGACGCGCGCGGGCTCTCGGGCTCCCCGTCACGGGCTTGGCGGGCGCGGGGCAGGTTGCCGGGGACGGCGGCGCGGGCAGGCTTCCGGTCGCACGGCCTCCCCACCCAGCAGTCCTCCCGGTACTCCCCCCGGCCCGTGCGGCCCACGGGAGCTGCCGCCGATCTCGGGCAGGAGCTTGGCATGCACGGCGACACGCGGGACCAGTCCACACCGGTGGCCGACACCCTCGACGCAGCGGTCGCGGAATCCGCCGGACGGATGGATTCTGACACCCGGACAGACGCGCCGATGCCGGCGCCCCGGGGTGCCCGGGCTATCCGTACGGAGCAGCCGACCGAACCGGCCCGACAACCCGGGGCCGAGGAGAGCCGGCCCGCGGCACCGCGCAAGCGCACCACCACCCGGCGCAGCGCCACCGCGACCACGGCCGCCACCGCGAAGGCCGACGCCGGGGACGCCGCCGGCGAGGCCACCGCCACCGCGAAGGCCGGCGCCGAGGCCGCCACCGCACCCCGCAAAGCGCCCGCCCGACCGGCGGCCGCCCGGACCGCGACCGCTCGGACCGCGACTGCCCGCAAGCCCTCCGCCCGCAAGACGACAGAGAGCGACACCGTGATCGGCCGCATCCCCGTCCTGGACGTCAGCCCCCTCGTAGACGCCGGCCGCCGCCCGGCCAAGGCTGTGACCGGCGAGACCTTCCTGGTCAGCGCCACGGTGTTCCGCGAGGGCCACGACGCGGTGAACGCCAACGTGGTCCTGCGCGACCCGCGCGGCCGCAGCGGACCGTGGACACCGATGCGCGAACTCGCCGAGGGCACCGACCGCTGGGGCGCGTACGTCACCCCGACCGCGCCCGGCCGCTGGTCCTACCTGGTGGAGGCGTGGAGCGACCCGCTGGCCACCTGGCGGAAGACCGCCTCGGTGAAGCTGCCCGCCGGGATCGACACCGCGCTGGTGCTGGAGGAGGGCGCGCTACTGCTGGAGCGGGCCGCCGGCGGCGTGCCGAAGAAGGAGGGCCGGGCGCACATCCTGACCGCGGTGGACGCCTTGCGCGACACCGGCCTGCCGCCGCTCTCCCGGCTGGCCGCCGCACTCGCCCCCGAGGTGCTGGACCTGCTGCGCCGCTACCCGCTGCGCGAACTGGTGAGCGCCTCACGCCCGCTGCCGCTCCAGGTGGACCGCGAGCGGGCCCTGTACGGCTCCTGGTACGAGTTCTTCCCCCGCTCGGAGGGCGCGGTGGTGGACCCGTCCGGCGTGGAGCCACCGCGCTCGGGCACCCTGCGCACCGCCGCCGAGCGGCTGCCGGCCGTCGCCGCGATGGGCTTCGACGTGGTCTACCTGCCGCCGGTCCACCCGATCGGCCGGGCCTACCGCAAGGGCCCGGACAACACCCTGACGGCAGGCCCGCACGACGTCGGCTCGCCGTGGGCGATCGGCTCGCCGGAGGGCGGGCACGACGCCGTCCACCCGGATCTCGGCACCATCGAGGACTTCGACCACTTCGTCGCCGAGGCGGAGGCGCTGCACCTGGAGGTGGCGCTGGACTTCGCGCTGCAGTGTTCACCGGACCACCCGTGGGTGAACAAGCACCCGGAATGGTTCAGCCACCGCGCCGACGGCTCCATCGCCTACGCCGAGAACCCGCCGAAGAAGTACCAGGACATCTATCCGATCAACTTCGACCAGGACATGGACGGAATCGTCAAGGAAACCATCCGCGTCCTCCGGTTCTGGATGTCCCACGGGGTGCGGATCTTCCGGGTCGACAACCCGCACACCAAGCCGGTGCTGTTCTGGGAGAAGGTGCTCGCCGACATCGCCCGCACCGACCCCGATGTCGTGTTCCTGGCAGAGGCGTTCACCCGCCCCGCGATGATGCAGACCCTGGGGAAGATCGGTTTCCACCAGTCGTACACGTACTTCACCTGGCGCACCACCAAGCAGGAACTCACCGACTACCTCACCGAACTCAGTGGTGACACCGCCGCCTACATGCGGCCCAACTTCTTCGCCAACACACCGGACATCCTGCACGCCTACCTGCAGACCGGCGGCCGGGCCGCGTTCGCGATCCGCGCCGTCCTGGCCGCCACCCTCTCCCCCAGCTACGGCGTCTACGCCGGCTACGAGCTGTTCGAGAACGAGCCGGCCCACCCGGGCTCCGAGGAGTACCTGCACTCGGAGAAGTACGAGCTGCGCCCGCGCGACTGGAGCCGCACCGACTCCCTGGCCCCGCTGCTCACCGTGCTGAACCGGCTCCGCCGCCGGCACCCCGCTCTCCAGCAGCTGCGCGGCCTGCGCTTCCACCCCACCGACAACGACCAGGTGCTGGCCTTCTCCAAGACCGCCACCACGGCCGACGGCCTCACCGACCACGTCGTCACGGTGGTCAACCTGGACCCGCACCACGTCCAGGAGGCCACCGTCACCCTCGACGGCGACGGGCCCTTCGCGGTGCACGACGAACTCACCGGCGCCGCCTACACCTGGGGCCGGCACAACTACGTCCGGCTCGATCCCTCAGCCGAGCCGGCTCACCTCCTCACGGTTCGGAGGAACCCAGCGTGACAGTGAACGAGCCCGTCCCCGACACCTTCCCCGAGACCTCGAAGAAGAACCTTGACCCCGAGTGGTTCAAGCGTGCGGTCTTCTACGAGGTGCTGGTGCGGTCCTTCCAGGACAGCAACGGCGACGGGATCGGGGACCTCAGGGGGCTCACGTCCAAGCTCGACTACCTCCAGTGGCTCGGGGTCGACTGCCTCTGGCTGCCGCCGTTCTTCGCCTCCCCCCTGCGCGACGGCGGGTACGACGTGGCCGACTACAAGTCGGTGCTGCCGGAGTTCGGCGACCTCGCCGACTTCATGGAGTTCGTGGACGCCGCGCACGCCCGCGGCATGCGCGTGATCATCGACTTCGTCATGAACCACACCAGCGACCAGCACCCGTGGTTCCAGGCCTCCCGGGAGGACCCGGACGGCCCGTACGGCGACTTCTACATGTGGGCCGACGACGACAAGCAGTACCCCGACGCCCGGATCATCTTCGTCGACACCGAGACCTCCAACTGGACGTACGACCCGGTGCGCAAGCAGTACTACTGGCACCGGTTCTTCTCCCACCAGCCGGACCTCAACTACGACAACCCCCGGGTCCAGGACGAGATGATCGCCGGGCTCCGGTTCTGGCTCGACCTCGGCATCGACGGCTTCCGGCTGGACGCCGTGCCGTACCTGTTCGCCCGCGAGGGCACCAACTGCGAGAACCTGCCGGAGACGCACGAGTTCCTCCAGCGGGTCCGCAAGGAGATCGACGCCGACTACCCCGACACCGTGCTGCTCGCCGAGGCCAACCAGTGGCCGGAGGACGTCGTCGACTACTTCGGCGACTTCTCCTCCGGCGGCGACGAGTGCCACATGGCGTTCCACTTCCCGGTGATGCCGCGGATCTTCATGGCCGTGCGCCGGGAGTCCCGCTACCCGGTGTCGGAGATCCTCGCCAAGACGCCGCGCATCCCGCACGGCTGCCAGTGGGGCATCTTCCTGCGCAACCACGACGAGCTGACCCTGGAGATGGTCACCGACGAGGAGCGCGACTACATGTACGCGGAGTACGCCAAGGACCCCCGGATGCGCGCCAACGTGGGCATCCGCCGCCGGCTGGCCCCGCTGCTGGAGAACGACCGCAACCAGATCGAGCTGTTCACCGCGCTGCTGCTCTCCCTCCCCGGCTCGCCGGTTCTCTACTACGGGGACGAGATCGGCATGGGCGACAACATCTGGCTGGGCGACCGGGACGGCGTGCGCACGCCGATGCAGTGGACCCCGGACCGCAACGCGGGTTTCTCCTCCGCCGACCCGGGCAGGCTCAGTCTGCCGCCCATCATGGATCCGGTGTACGGCTATCAGGTGACCAACGTCGAAGCGCAGCAGAGCAGTTCGAGTTCGCTGCTGCACTGGACGCGTCGCATGATCGAGATCCGCAAGCTCAACCCGGCCTTCGGCCTGGGCACGTACACCGAACTGCCCTCCAGCAACCCCGCGGTGCTGGCCTTCGTGCGCGAGCACGAGGGGGACCTGGTCATGTGCGTGAACAACTTCTCGCGGTTCGCGCAGCCGACCGAGCTGGACCTGCGGCAGTACGGCGGACGGTACCCGGTCGAGCTGATCGGCGGGGTGCGCTTCCCCTCGATCGGCGAGTGGCCGTACCTGCTCACCCTCGCCGGCCACGGCTTCTACTGGTTCCAGCTCCGCCAGCCCCCGCGACTGAGCGGGACCAGGCGATCGAAGTAACGATCCGCCGGACCTCGCACTCCGGCACCCCGGCGCACCGGCGCCACCCGCACCACCAAACCCTCCGGGGGCGCGAGTTGAACCCCCGCGCCCCCGGAGGTCTCTGCACCACCGCGTACGGAGAACAGCCCAACGGCCACCCACACGAAGGCGTGACACCTGAGCACCGCTCGCGTGCCGTCGCCGCCGCGCCGCCGAAATCCGGAAGACTGACGGACCCGGCCAGACCCGTCGGGCAGTCCGCCCGCTTCCGGGGAAAGGGAGTCATGTCCGAAACCTCCCGTTCTCAAGCCCATGTGCACCGCGACACCCCCGCCGGCCCCGCGCCGGTGGGCACCCGCGGCACCGGGGCCCGGAGAACCGCTCTGGGGGTCAGCGAGCTCGTCCAGGCGGCCCTGCCGCTGATCGCCGAGTGGCTCCCCACCCAGCGCTGGTACGCCGGAAAGGGACGGCCCATCACCGGCCTCACCCCGGTGGTCGGCACCCCGCTCCAGGTCGGCGACCCGGCCCTGCTCCACCTGCTGCTGCGGGTCGAGCACGCCACCACCGCCGGCGCGCCGCAGGGGGACATCTACCAGCTGCTGCTCGGCATCCGCTCCCAGGGCCCCGCCGGCATCGAGCCCACCGCGGTGCTCGGCCGGCTCACCCAGGGCCCCTACGACGGCGCGGCGCTCTACGACGCGGTGCACGACCCCGAGCTGACCGGGCGGCTGCTCGAACACCTGGCCACCGGCGACCGGTTCGGCTCACTGTCGTTCCGCCGCACCCCCGGCTCCGGACTGCCCGCCAGCCTGCCCGGGCGCGCCTCCACCGCCGAGCAGTCCAACAGCTCGGTCATCTACGGCACCTCGTACATCCTCAAGCTGTTCCGCCGCATCCACCCCGGCACCAACCCCGACCTGGAGCTCTCGCTCGCCCTCTCCCGGGCCGGCTCCACCCGGATCCCCCGGGTCGCCGCCTGGTTCGAGAGCCGGCTGGAACGCGCCGAACCGGCCACCCTCGGACTGCTCCAGCGCTACCTGCCGGAGGCCGAGGACGGCTGGGAGCTGGCACTCGACCAGGTCGGCCGGCTCAAGGGCGACCCGTCGCCCGGCAACTTCGCCATCGAGGCACACCGGCTCGGCCGGGCCACCGCCGAGGTGCACCGGGTGCTGGCCCGCTCGATGCCGGTCGCCCGGCTGGACCGCACCCAGACCCGGCAGCTGGCCACCGCGATGGCCGACCGGCTCGACAGCGCGGTGGCCGTCGTCCCCGGGCTGATGCGCTACCGCGCCGCGCTGCGCACCGCCTTCCAGCAGCTCGCCGACGCCCACCCGGACGGCATGCCGGTCCAGCGGATCCACGGCGACCTGCACCTCGGCCAGGCCATGCGCACCCCGCACGGCTGGGTGCTGCTGGACTTCGAGGGCGAGCCCGCCAAGTCCGTCGCCGAGCGGCGCGAGCCGCAGACCGCGCTGCGGGACGTCGCCGCGATGCTCCGGTCCTTCGACTACGCCGCCGCCCACCTGCTGGCCGGCGGCCCGCACGACCCGGAGCTGGCCCACCTGGCCGCCGCCTGGGCGCAGCGCAACCGCACCGCGTTCTGCGCCGGCTACACCGCCGGCGGCGGCACCGACCCGGCCGCCTCGCCGGAGCTGATGCGCGCACTGGAGATCGACAAGGCGGTCTACGAGGTGGTGTACGAGGCCCGGCACCGGCCCGGCTGGCTGCCGATCCCGCTGGCCGCGATCAACCGGCTCGCCCTCACCGTCTGACCTCCCGCCCCGCCGCCGACCCGCTCCATGCCCACCTGCTCCGTTGCCCACCTCCTCCCCGCCGATCCGCCGTTGACCCGCTCCGCCCTGCCCCGTTCCCGCCCCGCCCCGCTCCCGCCCTGCCCCGCTCCCGCCCCCGGAGCGGACCCACCCCGCCGCCGACGTTCCCGCGGCCACCCCGATTCCGCAGGAGGACCAGCCGTGACGCCGCTCGACCCGCCCGGCCGCACCACCCGCAACGTGCCCGCCACCTTCCTGGCGGACGCGGACTCCCCCCAGCGCGAGCCCGCGGCGCCCCGACGGGCCGAGCCGCGCGCGGCGGCGCGCCCCGCCCCCGCCCCCTCGCCGGACGACGCGCCCGGCGGTGCGCCGAGCAGCCTGCCCGGCGGCGTCCTGCGGCTGCCCGAGGCGCCGCTGCCGCCCTCCGAGGTGGACCGGCTGGTCGGCGGACAGCACCACGACCCGCACGCCCTCCTCGGGGCCCACCCGGTGCACGGCGGCACCGCGATCCGGGTGCTGCGCCCGTTCGCCGAGCGCGTCGTCGTGGAGACCGCGCACGGGCCGGCCGAACTCACCCACCAGCAGGGCGGCCTCTTCACCGGCCTGCTGGCCGGCGCCGAGCTCTACCAGTGCGGCCCGGCCGACTACCGGCTCCTGGTGACGTACGCCGGCGGCGAGCCGATCGCCCAGTACGACGGCTACCGCATCCCGCCCACCCTCGGCGAGCTGGACCTCCACCTGATCTCCGAGGGCCGGCACGAGCAGCTCTGGCGGGCGCTCGGCTCGCACGTGCGCACCGTCGAAGGCGTGCACGGCACCGCCTTCGCGGTCTGGGCGCCGAACGCGGCCGGCGTCCGGCTGATCGGGGACTTCAACCACTGGGACGGCACCGGGCACCCGATGCGCTCGCTCGGCTCCTCCGGCATCTGGGAGCTGTTCGTGCCGGGCCTGGCCGAGGGCACCCAGTACAAGTACGAGATCCACACCCGGCAGGGCTGGGTGCTCGACAAGGCCGACCCGCTCGCCCGGGCCGCCCAGTGCCCGCCCGGCACCGCCTCGGTGGTCACCTCCTCCTCGTACCGCTGGGAGGACGGCGACTGGATGACCCGCCGGGCCCGCGCCGCACACCACCGGGCGCCGATGTCGGTGTACGAGCTGCACCTGCCGTCCTGGCGGCCCGACCTCACCTCCTACCGTGCGATCGCCGAGGAACTCCCCGGCTATCTCAAGGAGTTGAACTTCACCCACGTGGAGCTCATGCCGGTCATGGAGCACCCGTTCGGTGGCTCCTGGGGCTACCAGGTCTCCGGCTACTACGCCCCCACCGCCCGGCTCGGCGGCCCCGACGACTTCCGGTACCTGGTGGACACCCTGCACCGGCACGGCATCGGCGTCATCGTCGACTGGGTGCCCGCGCACTTCCCCAAGGACGACTTCGCCCTCGCCCGCTTCGACGGCGAGCCGCTGTACGAGCCCGCCGACCCGCTGCGCGCCGAACACCCCGACTGGGGCACCCTGGAGTTCGACTACGGCCGCACGGAGGTGCGCAACTTCCTGGTCGCCAACGCCGTGTACTGGTGCGAGGAGTTCCACATCGACGGCCTGCGGGTGGACGCCGTCGCCTCGATGCTCTATCTCGACTACTCCCGCGAGGGCGGCGAGTGGACGCCCAACCGGTACGGCGGCCGGGAGAACCTGGACGCCGCCGCGTTCCTCCAGGAGATGAACGCCACCGTCTACCGCCGCTGCCCCGGCGTCGTCACCATCGCCGAGGAGTCCACCGCGTGGGACGGCGTCACCCGGCCCACCGACAGCGGCGGCCTGGGCTTCGGGCTGAAGTGGAACATGGGCTGGATGCACGACTCGCTGGTCTACATGTCCAAGGAGCCGGTGCACCGCAAGTACCACCACAACGAGATCACCTTCTCGATGGTGTACGCCTACTCGGAGAACTACGTCCTGCCGATCTCGCACGACGAGGTAGTGCACGGGAAGCAGGCGCTGGTCGCCAAGATGCCCGGCGACTGGTGGCAGCAGCGCGCCAACCACCGCGCCTACCTCGGCTTCATGTGGGCCCACCCCGGCAAGCAACTCCTCTTCATGGGGCAGGAGTTCGCCCAGGGCGCCGAGTGGGACCACGAGCACGGCCCGCAGTGGTGGGTGCTCGACAAGGAGTGGCCGGCCGCCGGCGACCACCTCGGCGTCCGCCGCCTCGTCCGCGACCTCAACCGGCAGTACCTCGACGCGCCCGCGCTCTGGGAGCTGGACACCACCCCCGACGGCTTCCGCTGGCTCGACGGCGGCGCCGCCGAGGACAACCTGCTCTCGTTCGTCCGCTACGCCGCCGACGGCACCCCGCTGGTCGCGGTCTGCAACTTCTCCCCCGTCGTCCGCCACGGCCACCGGGTCGGCCTGCCCGCCCTCGACGGCCGCGAGCAGCTCTGGGAGGAGGTGCTCAACACCGACGCCGAGACCTACGGCGGCGCCGGCATCGGCAACTCCCGCCCGGTGAAGGCCGAGCCCGTCAAGTGGAACGGCCAGCCCCGCAGCGCCGAACTGATCCTCCCCCCGCTCGCCACCCTCTGGCTCCGCCCGGCCTGACCGGCCCGACCGGCACCGCGGCACATCGGCACACCGGTCGTGGCCGGACCATTGCGTCCGGCCACGGCCGCCCCTGGGCTCCCCGCCCGAGACCGATCATCAGCAGGCGGGGGCCTTGCGCGTGTTCACGGTTCTGGGGTGGGTCCACGTCCTGCTGCCGCTCGTCCGCGGCCGGCGCAGCGGCCGTCCGGCTGACCATCGAGAGCGACTCCGGCCCCGACCGCGGCTGCAGCCTGCACGCCTGCATCCGGGACCTCTCCATCGGCGGCACCGAGGGCCTACCGGCCGCCGAGATCGCCCGCCGGCTGCGCGCGGGGCTCGCCGCCGACGGCTGGACGGCGGGCCCGAGGAACAGCCTGCACCACCCGCACGGCTGGCTTCTGGACAAACGCGTGACCGAGCTCTACATCACCGAGCGCCCGGAGGCCGTCACGGTGGAGTTCGACGGCCCGGACAACACCTGATCCCCGGCCTCCGGCCCCGCCCCACGGTGACCTTCGTCCCTTGCCCCCGGCGGTCGACTCTGCTCGCGAACGGGCGTTCGTGGTGCGAAGGTATGGTCGACATGACCACTGTCTGAGACAACGGGACGGAGACAGCCGCCGTGGCGCGCAGCGTGTACGTGACCGGGATCAACCGGGGAGACGGCCGGCAGGCGGTCGAACTCGGGGTCATGGAACTGCTCACCCGCCAGGTGGACCGGGTCGGGGTGTTCCGCCCGCTGGTGCACGCCCACGCGCCCGGCGAAGCGGGCTCGGACCACGTGGTCGAGCTGCTCCGCACCCGCTACCGGCTGGACCTGCCGCCCGCCGGGCTGTACGGGCTCACCTACGAGGAGGCGGCCGCGCTCCAGGCCGCCCACGGGCAGGACGAGCTGGTCTCCACCCTGGTCGACCGGTTCCGCGCACTCGAGCGGCGCTGCCAGGCCGTGCTGGTGCTGGGCACGGACTTCGCGGACACCAACATCCCGGACGAGCTGGCCTTCAACGCCCGGCTCGCCAACGAGTTCGGCGCCGCCGTCATCCCGGTGGTCGGCGGGCACGCCGAGGACGCCAAGGCCGTGATCGCCGAGGTCCGCAACGCCCACCGCGCGTACACCGACCTCGGCTGCGAGACCCTGGCGATGATCGCCAACCGGGTCGCCCCCGGCGCCAAGCAGCCGATCCAGCGCACGCTCACCGAGAAGCTGCCGATCCCCGCGTACGTGATCCCCGAGGAGCCGGCGCTGGCCGCGCCGACCGTCGCGCAGCTGGTCGAGGCCACCGGCGCGGAGGTGCTCATCGGCGACGCGGCCGGCCTGGCCCGGGACGTCCGCGGCTTCGTCTTCGGCGGCGCCATGCTGCCGACCTTCCTGGACGCGCTGACCGAAGGCGCCCTGGTCGTCACCCCCGGGGACCGCGCCGACCTGGTGATCGGCTCGCTGGCCGCGCACGCCGCCGGCGCCCCGCCGATCGCCGGCGTGCTGCTGACGCTCGGCCAGCACCCCGGCCCCAACGTGATGGCGCTGGCCGCCCGGCTCGCCCCCGGCACCCCCGTCGCGGTCGTCCCCGAGGGCAGCTGGATCACCGCCGCCGCCCTCACCCACCTGGAGGGAAAGCTCTCCGCGGCCAGCCCGAGGAAGGCCGAGATCGCCCTCGGCCTCTTCGAACTGCACGTGGACACCGCCGAGTTGACCACCCGGATCGAGGTCGGCCGGTCCGAGCGGGTGACCCCGATGATGTTCGAGCACGAGCTGCTGGAGCGGGCTCGATCGGCACGTCGGCACGTCGTCCTGCCCGAGGGCACCGAGGAGCGGGTGCTGCGGGCCGCCGAGATCCTGCTCCGCCGCAACATCTGCGACCTCACCCTGCTCGGCGAGGTGGACGCCGTCCGCCGCAAGGCCGCCGCGCTCGGCATCGGCCTCCCCGCGGAGGGGGCACCTCCCGGCCGCCAGGCCGGGGGAGACCCGGCCGCCGACCGCGCCCAGGTCCGGATCGTCGACCCGGCCACCAGCCCGCTGCGCCGCCAGTTCGCCGAGCTGTACGCCCGGCTGCGCGCGCACAAGGGCATGACGGTCGAGCTGGCGCTGGACGTGGTGACCGACGTCAGCTACTTCGGCACCCTGATGGTCCAGGAGGGCATCGCCGACGGCATGGTCTCCGGCGCGGTGCACTCCACCGCCGCGACCATCCGGCCCGCCTTCGAGGTGATCAAGACCTCGCCGGGCGCGGCCATCGTGTCGAGCGTCTTCTTCATGTGCCTGGCCGACCGGGTGCTGGTCTACGGCGACTGCGCGGTCAACCCCGACCCGGACGCCCAGCAGCTGGCCGACATCGCCATCCAGTCCGCCGCCACCGCCGCCCAGTTCGGCGTCGAGCCGCGGGTCGCGATGCTCTCCTACTCGACCGGCACCTCGGGCTCCGGCGCGGACGTCGACAAGGTCCGCAAGGCCACCGAGATCGTCCGCCGGCTGCGGCCGGACATCCTGGTCGAGGGCCCGATCCAGTACGACGCGGCGGTGGACGCGCACGTGGCGGCCACCAAGCTGCCCGGCTCGCCGGTGGCCGGCCGGGCCACCGTGCTGATCTTCCCGGACCTCAACACCGGCAACAACACGTACAAGGCGGTCCAGCGCTCGGCCGGCGCGGTGGCGGTCGGCCCTGTCCTCCAGGGCCTGCGCAAGCCCGTCAACGACCTGTCGCGCGGCGCGCTGGTCGAGGACATCGTCAACACGGTCGCGATCACCGCCATCCAGTCGCAGGAGCGCAAGGAGTCCAACGGTGAGTGAAGGCACGCGTGTTCTCGTCCTGAACGCCGGCTCGTCGTCGGTGAAGTACCAGCTGATCGACATGCTGGACGGTGCCCGGCTCGCCTCCGGCCTGGTCGAGCGGATCGGCGAGGCTGGCGGCCGGCTGGTGCACACCCCGCGCGCCGGCGAGAGGCGGGAGTCCGCCCAGGTCTTCCCCGACCACTCCGCCGCCCTGAAGGCCGTCGCCGAGGAGCTGGCCGCCGACGGCGTCGGGCTGGACTCCCCCGAGCTGGCGGCGATCGGCCACCGGGTGGTCCACGGCGGCCTGCGGTTCACCGAGCCGACCGTGATCACCGACGAGGTGCTCCGGGAGATCCGCCGGCTGATCCCGGTCGCCCCGCTGCACAACCCGGCGAACATCACCGGCATCGAGGTGGCCCGCGCGCTGCGCCCGGACCTGCCGCAGGTGGCCGTCTTCGACACCGCCTTCCACGCCTCCATGCCGGAGTACGCGGCCCGGTACGCCATGGACAGGGCCGTCGCGGACGAGCACCGGGTGCGCCGCTACGGCTTCCACGGCACCTCGCACCAGTACGTCTCGCGGGCCACCGCCCGGCTGCTCGGCAAGGACCCGGCCGAGGTCAACGTGATCGTGCTGCACCTGGGCAACGGCGCCTCCGCCTCGGCGGTCGCCGGCGGCCGGTGCGTGGAGACCTCGATGGGACTCACTCCGCTGGAAGGCCTCGTCATGGGCACTCGTTCGGGTGACATCGACGCGGGCGTGGTGTTCCACCTGCACCGGGTCGGCGGCCTCTCGATCGACGAGATCGACAGCCTGCTCAACCGCCGCAGCGGCCTGCTGGGCCTGTGCGGCGACAACGACATGCGCGAGATCATGCGCCGCGCGGAGGAGGGCGACGCCGACGCGCGGCTGGCGTTCGACACGTACATCCACCGGCTGCGCAAGTACATCGGCGGCTACTACGCGATCCTGGGCCGGGTGGACGCGATCGCCTTCACGGCGGGTGTCGGCGAGAACGCGGCGCCGGTGCGGGCGGCGGCCACCGCCGGACTGGAGGAGCTGGGCATCGCGGTGGACCCCGAGCTGAACCCGGTGCGCTCCGGCGAGGCGCGGATCATCTCGCCCGCGTACTCCCGGGTGGCGGTCGCCGTGGTGCCCACCGACGAGGAGCTGGAGATCGCGCGACAGGCCTTCGCCCTGGTGCACCGGCAGCCCGGCCGGTGAAGTCCGGGTACTGACACCCCGTCGTCTCGGTCCTCGGGATCCTTCGTCGGCGATTCCTCACGTTTCGTGCCGAATGCACCTATAACACGAACGGATAGACTGATCGATATGCGCCGAGCGAAAATTGTCTGCACCCTGGGTCCCGCGACGGACTCCTACGAACAGCTGAAGGCCATCGTCGAGGCGGGCATGAACGTCGCCCGACTGAACATGAGCCACGGCACCCACGCGGACCACGAGGAGCGGTACCGCAAGGTCCGCCAGGTCTCGGAGGACACCGGCAAGGCCATCGGCGTCCTGGCCGACCTCCAGGGTCCCAAGATCCGTCTGGCGACCTTCGCCAACGGCCCGGTGACCGTCGACAACGGCGACGAGTTCACCATCACCACCGAGGACGTCCCCGGTGACCAGCACATCTGCGGAACCACCTACAAGGGCCTGCCCGGCGACGTCAAGCCCGGCGACCCGATCCTGATCAACGACGGCGTCATCGCCCTGGAGGTCGTCAGCGTCGACGGCCCCCGCGTGAAGACCGTCGTCGTCGAGGGCGGCGTGCTCTCGAACAACAAGGGCATCAACCTGCCCGGCGCGGCCGTGAACGTGCCCGCCCTGTCCGAGAAGGACAAGGACGACCTGCGCTTCGCGCTGGCGCTGGGCGTCGACATGGTCGCCCTCTCCTTCGTCCGCAACGCGGCCGACATCAAGGACGTCCACGCGGTCATGGACGAGGTCGGCATCCGCGTGCCGGTCATCGCCAAGATCGAGAAGCCGCAGGCCGTCGAGGCCATGGAGGAGATCGTCCTCGCCTTCGACGCCATCATGGTGGCCCGCGGCGACCTGGCCGTCGAGTACCCGCTGGAGCGGGTGCCGCTGGTCCAGAAGCAGCTGATCACCCTGGCCCGCCGCAACGCGAAGCCGGTCATCGTCGCCACCCAGATGATGGAGTCGATGATCCACGCCTCGCGCCCGACCCGCGCCGAGGTCTCCGACGTCGCCAACGCCATCCTGGACGGCACCGACGCGGTGATGCTCTCCGCCGAGTCCAGCGTCGGCAAGTACCCGGTCGAGACCGTGCGCACCATGAGCCGGATCGCCGAGAAGGCCGAGGAGGAGCTGCTCTCGCAGGGCCTCCAGCCGCTCAACCCGGGCCGCAAGCCGCGCACCCAGGGCGGTTCCATCGCCCGCGCCGCGTGCGAGCTGGGCGACTTCCTCAACGGCAAGGCCCTGGTCGCGTTCACCAAGTCCGGTGACACCGCGCGCCGGCTCTCCCGGTACCGCTCGCCGATCCCGGTGATCGCGTTCACCCCGGACAACGCCACCCGCAACCAGCTCTCGCTGAGCTGGGGCGTCGAGGCGCACGTCACCGAGCAGGTCGGCTCGACCGACGCGATGGTGGCCCAGGTCGACGGCGAGCTGCTCCGCATCGGCGAGCTGAACGAGGGCGACACCGTCATCGTCACCGCCGGCTCCCCGCCCGGAATCCCCGGCAACACCAACAT
The DNA here is from genome assembly GCF_055561295.1 of Kitasatospora sp. NPDC022785. NCBI lineage: Bacteria > Bacillati > Actinomycetota > Actinomycetes > Kitasatosporales > Streptomycetaceae > Kitasatospora > Kitasatospora sp. NPDC022785. The sequence continues at coordinate 101,481 of NZ_JBVHHB010000004.1, forward strand.
GGTCCAGGTGCACCACCTGGGCACCCGGAGCGAGTAAGGCCCCGGAAAACGCCCGTGGGGCGGTCCCTCCGTCGAGGAGGGGCCGCCCCACGGGCATGTCGGCCGGGCCTACTTGTTGCCGACGTACGGCTTGTCGTCGTTGTAGAGCTGCATACCGGGGATCTTCAGCGTGCCGCCGAACTGGCCGGACTGGACCGCGGTGACACCGGTCATCTGCATCCAGAGCGGGATCTCCAGCTTGCCGATCAGGTCGTACAGCCACTGCGGCAGCGGCCCGTCCGGGGTGAGGGTGAGCTCGCCCAGGTCGATCGGGATCGGGATGCCGAGCACCTGGGACAGGTGGCCGGACATCCGCTCGACGTACATCGTGACCGGCCCCTGGCGCATGGTGGAGACCGAGCCGGGCGCGCCCTTCACGTGGAAGGTCTTGCCGTTGCCCTCCAACGTCGACATGTCGAGGTTCTCGATGTCCACGCTGTCGACCACGAACTTCAGCACGCGCTTGGTGGTGGTGGGCGTCTGGACCTTGACCACGCCCATCAGGACGGCGTGGTTCAGGGTCAGCCGGCTGGTCTGCAGGGTCCAGTTCTGGTCCGGCACCAGGATCGGGTTGTCCGCCCCGCTCCCGGCCGCGAGGCCCTTCATCGGCACCAGGCAGTTCGGGTCGGCACTCGGCGAGGAGGAGCCGGACGGCGTCGCCGAGCCGGACGGCGTGGCCGCACCGGAGGCCTTGGCGCCGGCGGACGGCTTGGCGGCCGTTGTCGCCCGGCCGCTCGCCGGGGCGGCGGCCGACGGGCTCGACGCACCCGACGGGGCGGTCTTGGGCGCCGGGGCTGCGGTGGACGGCGCGGGCGCGGCGGGTGCCTGGGCGCCTGCGGCCGGCGCCTGGGTACCCGCGACCGGGGCGGCCGGGGCCACCGCACGGTTGCCCGCGGCGGGCGCGGTCGTCGCGGCCGGGGCCTGGCTCGCGGTGCCGGCCGAGGCCGACGGGCTCGGCGAACCGCTCGGGTGGATCAGGTTGGTGATGCCGCCGACGATGTCGCCGATCAGGCCCGCCTGGACCACCCCGCCGGAGGTGCCGGTGGCCGCAGACCGCACGGGGGCACCGGCCGGCGTCGACGCGGGCGCCTGGGCCGGTGTGGTCGCCGCGGCCGTGGGGACGGCCGGGGTCGTCGGGACGGTCGTGGGCGTGCTCGTCGGCGCGGCCGTCGGGCTCTCCGGGAGCGGCACGGACGGACCGGGCAGCGGCGGGGGCAGCTCGCTCTTGGGCACCGGCGTCTCCGCCACGACCGGCGGCTGCGGGGCGGCGTCCGGCGCCGTCGCACACGGCTTGCCGGCGGCGGTCTCGGCGATCGCCGCGTTCGGCGTGTAGGTGGCGGCCATCAGCAGTGCGGTCGGCACCGCGGCCATCGCCAGCGCGCGGCCTCTCAGCCGGACCCGCACCGGCACGCGGCGCGCCGCGTGCCGTCCGGAGCGCTGCTCCGGCAGGGCCGGGCGGTCCTGGTGGCCCTGCCGGTCCGGCTGGTCCTGTGGCGCGGTCACCGGGTCTCCTCGGGGTCGCCGGCGTGCTTCGGGGCGCTGCGCTGGGCCGGGGCCGACGGGCCGCCCTGGCCCGGCACGGCCGGCAGCGGAGCGGTGGCGGCCTCCACGGCGGGGGCGACGGGAGCAATGACCGTGGCCGCTTCGCCCGGGGCCCCGGTGGCGGTGGCCGGCTCGGCGGCGGTCGACTCGGCGGTGGCGACGGCCTCGGCGGCGACGGCCTCCTCGGGCGGGTTGGGGGCCCAGGCGAGCATCAGCCCGCCGCCGATCAGACCCGGCAGCAGCGCCATGCCGAAGCCGGACAGGTTGGAGACCGGGATCGAGACCAGCGTCAGCAGCATGGTGGCGACGCCCGCGAAGAAGCGGACGGCCGGCTGGAACCAGGCGGTCAGGCCCAGCACGATCAGCAGGACCCCGATGATCAATGACCCGGCACCGGCCGTGGTCGCCATGGTGACCGTCATGCCGTTCAACGACAGCTTGGCGTAGGGGAAGTACATGATCGGGACGCCGGCGATCATGGCCATGAGGCCGCCCCAGAACGGGCGGGACCGGCGGAAGTGACGGAACACCCGAAGCACCCAGTGGACGGTGTTCTCGTGCTCGGCGGGCCGCAGCTCGGCAAGGGCGCTGGACACGGTGCAGCTCCTCGATGGTGTGAACGAGGCGAAAAACGGGAGGGGGAGGGCCCGGGGCGGCGCGTGCGCCGCCCCCGACCCCCCGGGTGCCGTGGTCGGCGGCGGATCAGGACGACCCGCCGCCGGTCAGCGACTCAGAAGCACTCGTGCCCGCCGTCGGTGTGCAGCGCGAGCTTCAGGCCCTGGAGCTTGAAGGTGCCGGCCGAGGTGGCCCAGGCGGTCTGCTGCACGTTCGACAGGTCGGCCTTGTCGGCGGCCTGGGCGAAGCCGGTGCCACCCGAGGGCAGGCCGGTGCCGAGCTTGGACTTCCAGCCCTGGGTGGCGCTGCCCTTCAGGGTGGAGGCGTCCTGGCCGATGTTGATGTTGGTGAAGGTGGCGTCCGCGCTCAGCTGGTCGAGGTCGATCAGCAGGTTCTTCGCGGAGACCTGCTTCGCGACGTCGTCGCTCTGGCCGGCCTCGAGGCGCAGGGTGATCTTCGGCAGCTTCCACGGCAGGCCGGGGATGATGTTCGGGTCGGTCACCACCGACTGGCACAGGCCCTTGATCGTGGCCTCGTCGAACGCCGAGACGGCGACCGGGTGCGGCGTGCCGTTGGACTCGGCGTCGATCGAACCGAACTGCGCGAAGTTCGTACCGTGCAGTTCCTGCGTGGAGACCTTGAAGTTCTGGCCGGAGACGCTGAACGAAGCCGCCAGCGCGTTGTTCGCCATCGCGACGCCGACCGCGGCGGTGGCGGCGAGGCCGGGCACCATCACCAGGGCGAAGCGCTTCCAGCGGGTCTTGCCGTAGGTCTGGGACATGCGAGTCCTCCTTCTAGGACGTACATCTCCGGCGCCCGGCGGTGCGTCCCGCACCGGTGGGGGCCTGGGATGGGAGAGAGCTACGTCCTCGGTAGCGGAGAGCGCCTTGGGCGTCGTCGGACGCGGGAGCGGCCGGCACACAGCGGCACTCCCGTCCCTTCACCGACCACCCCTGGGGGGCGGCGGGCAGGACCGACGACATCGGCGATCACCCCCGAGCGACAACCAGCGACCGCGCGGGCCGCGCGGCCGGATCGAAGGACAGGAACCGCCGTGGGACCGCGGATACCCCCCTGCCCTCCCTGCCGACGGCCGGGGCCGGCGGCTTGCCCGGTGGGGATCCCTCGCTGCGTCCGCCGACCGGCTGTCGGCGGGGTGAAGTCTGGGACCGGGCGTCGCCGATGCTGCTTGAATCCCGGGCGAAGCACAAGGGGTTCATTACTGACGGGTAATCCAACATCCAATGACAACGATCATGAAAATGGACCGTCGAGCACCCTGAGTGACGAAATGAAGGAATCGTGACGGCGAAATCCGCCGGAAACACCAGCGAAACACCCGTGGGCGATCACGCGAAGTGACCGCCCACGGGTGTTGTCAAGATTTGGTAAACCTCTTACGCGATGACCGGATTGTCGCCAAATCTCCAGCGACACCGCAGGTCACCCGCCGTGCCAGTACGTACCGGCAGAACCGCTCCGACCGGGCTCAGAAGAGGACGCGGGCCAGCGCCGTGCGCGCCGCCGTCACCCTCGGGTCGTCGGCGCCGATCACCTCGAACAGCTCCAGCAGCCGGAGCCGGACGGTGTCCCGGTCCTCGCCGAAGGTGCGCCCGACGGTGTCCACCAGACGCCCGAAGGCGTCCTCGACATGACCGCCGACCAGGTCCAGGTCGGCCGCCTGGAGCTGGATCCCGACGTCCTTCGGGGCGGCCGCGGCCGCCGCCCGGACGGCCTGCAGGTCCAGCCCCTCCACGCGGCGCAGCAGCTGCGCCTGGGCCAGGCCGAGCCTGGCCTCGGCATTGCCCGGCTGATCGGCCAGCACGTTCTGGTACGCCTGGATCGCGCCGCCCAGGTCCCCGCGGTCCAGGGCCTCGTGCGCGGCCTCCAGCGCCGGGTCCTCCGGCACGAACGGCGCGGCCTCGCCCGGCTCGCCGGCCGGCGCACCCGCGCCGCCGACCACGCCGAAGCGCTGCTCGGCGACCAGGATCAGCTGGTCCAGCACCTTGCGGACGTTGGCCTCGCTCTCGGCGCCCTGGAACAGCGGCACCAGCTGGCCGGCCACCACGGCCATCACGGCCGGGATGCCCTGGATGCCGAACTGCTGCGCGATCAGCTGGTTGGCCTCGACGTCGATCTTGGCGAGCACGATCCGGCCGGCGTACTCCTCGGCCAGGCGCTCCAGGATCGGGCTGAGCTGCTTGCAGGGCCCGCACCACTCGGCCCAGAAGTCGATGACCACCGGCACTTCGGTGGAGCGCTGGACGACCTCGGCCTCGAAGGTGTCCTCGGTGACGTCGATGACGAGCTCGTACGGGGCCTGGGGGGCCGCCACGCCGGATGCTTCGGCGGCGGCCGCCTGACGGGCCCGCTCGGCCCGGGCCTGCTCGGCCTTCTGGGCAGCCTCGCCGGCTGCCTTCACTGCGGCGAGGTCGACTGCACCGCGCAGAGCGGAGCTGTTGAGACGCGAATTCCGTGGCTGCATGGCACTATCCTCCCCCGTCCGCGCTGCTGGCGGGCACCAACCTCCGGAAACTCGCCCCGCGCGGGCTGCGCGGTACCGAATCCCGAGGTGGACGGCCCGTCCCCCGGTAGCCTGAACCGTTCGGCGCGGATCCCCACCCGCACCCGCGCCGCCCCCGTCCCACGGGGTCGCGGCGCCTGGCTGTCACTGCTTTCGCTACGAGTCGTAGCGTAACTGGACCGAGGGCCCCCGCCGCAACCCCATCCGGCCTTCCCGGGACGTGAGCTGTCCCACTTTCCCGGGTGGCCAGGCTGACCTGGACGGCTGGGAGTCGCTACCGTTACCGGTCCCACCCATGTTACTTACCAGTAAATCGCAAGGAGGCCCGGTGTCGGCCGCCCAGCCCCCCCTGACCCCGGCGCGCCCGGCCCCCCGGGAAGACCCCCCACAGGCCCCGGAGGGCCCCGACGGCGCCACCACCCGGGCCAAGGGGAGACCGCGCAGCGCCGCCGCCGACCTCGCCATCCTGGACGCCACCCGCGAAGCCCTCGCCGAACTCGGCTGGGGCGGGCTGACCATGGGCCACGTGGCCACCCGCGCCAAGGTCGCCAAGACCACCCTGTACCGCCGCTGGCCGTCCAAGAACGAGCTGGTGGTGGACGCCGTCGCCAGCCTCTTCGACGAGCTGGTAATGCCCGACCTCGGCAGCCTGCGGGCCGACATCGAGGCGGTGGTCTCCCAGTTCGCCGACCTGCTGGCCCGTCCGGAGACCCAGGCCGCGCTGCTCGCGCTGTTCGCCGAGGGCACCCGCGACCGTCAGCTGCGGCGGCGGATCCGGGAGGCGATCGTCGACCCGCAGAAGCGCCTCGTCCGGCAGGGCCGGGCCGCGGCCCAGGCCCGCGGCGAGCTCGCCCCGGACGACGACGAGGTGAGCGCCGGCGAGGAGATCGACATCATCTTCGACACGATCGCGGGGACGGTCGAGCACCGGGTGCTGGTCAGCGGCGAGCCGATCACCGCCGACTGGACCCGGCGCTTCACCAACCTGCTGCTCGGGCCCTTCCCCAGCCTGACCGGGGGCTGAGCGCGCAGGCCCCCGCAGGCGCAGCACGGAGCCGCCCCGCACGTGAGGACGTGCGGGGCGGCTCTCTGCGTGCTCGCGCCCCGGAACCGGGACCGCGCCGTGCAGGCGCCCTAGAACCGGGCGGTCTCGCGGTAGATCCCCCACTCCTCGCGCAGCGCGTTGCAGATCTCGCCCAGGGTGGCCTCGGCCCGCACGGCGTCCAGCATCGGCGGGATCATCGACGCGCCCGAGCGCGCCGCCGCCAGCATCGCGTCCAGCCCGGCCCGCACCGCCGCCTCGTCCCGGCCGGCCTTCCGCGCGGCCAGCACACGCACCTGCTCGCGCTCGACCTCGTGGCTGACCCGCAGGATCTCCAGCTCGGGGGTGACGCTGCGCGGGTGGCAGTTGACGCCGACGACCCGCTTGTCGCCCTTCTCCACCGACTGCTGGTACTGGAAGGCCGCCTCGGCGATCTCCCCGGTGAACCAGCCCTCCTCGATCCCGCGCAGGATGCCGGAGGTGATGGGGCCGATCTCGTGGTCCTCGCGGCCCTTGTCCAGGATCCGCTGGAAGATCGCCTCGGCCTGCTCCTCGATCCGGTCGGTGAGCGCCTCGACGTACCAGGAACCGCCCAGCGGGTCGGCCACGTTGGTGACGCCGGTCTCCTCCATCAGCACCTGCTGGGTGCGCAGGGCGATCTCGGCGGCCTGCTCGGAGGGCAGCGCCAGGGTCTCGTCCAGGGCGTTGGTGTGCAGCGAGTTGGTGCCGCCGAGCACCGCCGAGAGCGCCTCGACGGCGGTGCGGACCACGTTGTTGTACGGCTGCTGGGCGGTCAGCGAGACGCCGGCGGTCTGGGTGTGGAACCGGAGCCACTGCGCCTTGTCGGTCTTGGCGCCGAAGCGGTCGCGCATCCAGCGGGCCCAGATCCGGCGGGCGGCGCGGAACTTGGCGATCTCCTCGAAGAAGTCCAGGTGCGCGTCGAAGAAGAAGGAGAGCCCGGGCGCGAAGACGTCCACGTCCAGGCCGCGGGAGAGGCCCAGCTCGACGTAGGCGAAGCCGTCGGCCAGGGTGTACGCCAGCTCCTGCGCGGCCGTCGCCCCGGCCTCGCGGATGTGGTAGCCGGAGACGGAGAGCGGCTTGTACGCCGGGATGCCCTCGGCGCAGTACGCCATCAGGTCGCCGATCAGGCGCAGGTGCGGCTCCGGGGCGAAGAGCCACTCCTTCTGGGCGATGTACTCCTTGAAGATGTCCGTCTGCAGGGTGCCGTTGAGCACCGCCGGGTCGACGCCCTGGCGCTCGGCGGCGACCAGGTACATGCAGAAGATCGGGACGGCGGGGCCGCTGATCGTCATCGAGGTGGTGACCTCGCCGAGCGGGATGCCCTTGAACAGGACCTCCATGTCGGCGGCCGAGTCGATGGCCACGCCGCAGTGGCCGACCTCGCCGAGCGACTTGGCGTCGTCGGAGTCGTACCCCATCAGGGTGGGCATGTCGAAGGCGACCGAGAGGCCGCCGCCGCCCGCCTCCAGGATCATCCGGTAGCGCTCGTTGGTCTGCTCCGCGTTGCCGAAGCCGGCGAACTGGCGGATGGTCCACGTCCGGCCGCGGTAGCCGGTGGCGTGCAGACCACGGGTGTACGGGTACTCGCCCGGCCAGCCGATCCGCTCGAAGCCCTCGACGGGCTGCCCGGCGGGCGGGCCGTAGACCGGCTCGACCTCGTCCCCGGAGAGGGTGGTGAAGTCCGCGTCCCGCTTGCGGGCGCTGTCGTACCGCTGCTGCCAGCGCTGCCGTCCGCGCTCGATCTCCTCGGCGTCCATGACCCCGAACTCCGCTCCGTACGGCCGCCACGTCATCGGGACGGCACAGCTATTAGGACGTCCTACTAATTTACTCGGACGTCCTAGTACTTGTCGACGGAAGCCGGGCCGAAACGCCGGAGCGCCCCTCCCCCGGGTCGGGGAAGGGGCGCTCGCGGAGGCTCTGCGATCGGACGCCGGGGGCCGGGGGCCGGGCTCAGACGCCGGCGGTCTGCCGGGCGGCACCGCCGGCCGGGAGCTGCTCGGCGGCCTCGCGGACCACCCGGCGCTCGGCGACGAAGGAGGCGAACGGGATGCAGCCGGCGGCCAGGGTGAGGATCATCCGGCCGAGCGGCCACTTGAGCTTCTGGCCGAGCAGGAAGGTGACCACGAAGTACCCGATGTAGAGGTAGCCGTGCAGCATCGCGACGTAGGTGGTGACGTCCTCGGCGGTGTCGAAGCCGTACTTCGCGACCATGAAGCCGCAGAACACCAGCAGCGCCACACCGGTCGCAATGGCCAGGGCCCGGTACCAGCCCAGCAGGGGGTTCGCCTTCATACTCTTCATCGCCTCGCTCGGCAGGGATCGGCCGGTACGCCCGGATCTGCGCACCGCTCCCACGAGGGTAGCCGCCGCTTACGGGTGCGCCGTGCAGCGGCCTGCCCGGCCGCGGCCGCGCGCTACTCGGCCGTGGCTCCGTCCGGCTCGGTCGCGGTCGCGTCCGGCTCGGTGAAGTCGCCGGCCGCCACCCGCAGCGGCCGGAGCAGCTCGAACACCTGGCGGCACTGCCCCGCGTCGTACTCCTCCAGGCCGAACTCCATCGCCATCAGCTCCCGGGTGGCCTCCTCGACCACCTCGCGGCCGCGGTCGGTGATCGAGGCGAGCACGCCGCGGCCGTCCAGCGGGTTGGGCCGGCGGGCGACCAGGCCGGCCCGCTCCAGGCGGTCGACGGTGTTGGTGACGCTGGTCGGGTGGACCATCAGCCGCTCGCCGATCTTGGAGAGGGAGAGCTCGCCGGTCCGGCTGAAGGTGAGCAGCACCAGCGCCTCGTAGCGCGCGAAGGTCAGCCCGTACGGCTTGAGCACCGTATCCACCCGCGAGAGCAGGATCTGGTGGGCGCGCATGATCGAGGTGATCGCCGCCATCGAGGGGACCCCGCCCCAGCGGCGGGCCCAGAGCTCGTCGGCGCGGGCGATCGGGTCGAAGTCGAGTGCGAGGGGCTTGGCCACCTCCTTACCGTACCGGCGGGTGGGGCCGCCGCTATCAGGCGTCCTGATGGTGGACAAGTGAGACACGTGGCGGGATCCCGCCAGTGGGGCGGCCAGGTCCGTACCAGGAGGTTGCAGGGATGTGAACGCCCGCCAACCCGCCGACGGTGGTTCGGCGTTGGCTCCCGACCTGGCGCCCGGCCCGCTATCAGGCCTCGGTTCGGGCGGTAACCCGCTGCAAGACGGGGCGATTTGACTGATTTGTCGCTCTGTTCACAATCCGCCGGACTGGCGAGACCTGGCCAATTGATGAACAAGACCTGTCATTTCACTTGTTGGATTGTCATGCTTTCGGCCAGCCCCGTCCGGCAGCCACCGCCCCACTCACCGGTGGCTCGCCGCTCGACCGCACGGAGCAGCCCGTCAGCGCCCGTTCCGCCCCTCAGGTGCCAACCCCGGCACCCCGGGACGAGGTGCGACCGCGCACACGCGGTTTCCCGGAAGGACCTGTACGTGAAGCGAAAGCTCGCAGCCGGCGCCGTACTCTCCGCCACCGCGCTCCTCACCGGCGTCATCCAGGTGAGCACCGCCGCCCAGGCCGCCCCGGCCCCCTCGGCCCAGGCGCAGGCGTCGCAGCAGCGCGAGGCCGTCCTCGCCGTGGCGAAGGGTCAGGCCGACCCGCTGGCGAAGGCGCTGGCGCTGGGCGGCCAGGAGAAGCTGGTCGCCAAGGACGCCGTGGTGGACGCCAACGGCACCCGTCACCTCCGCTTCGAGCGCACCTTCGCCGGCCTGCCCGTCCTCGGCGGTGACCTGGTGGTCCACCAGGCCGCCGACGGCGCCGTGAAGGCCGTGGACAAGGCCGTCGGCGCCACGATCGCGCTGCCCAGCCTCACCCCGCAGATCCCCGCCGACAAGGCGGCCGCGCAGGCCTCCGGCGCCGTGCAGGCCACCGTCGGCATCACCGCCGACAAGGACGAGTCCCCGCTGAAGGAGGTCCACCAGACCGGCGCCGCCGAGCTGGTGGTCTGGGCCACGGACGGCAACCCGCGCCTGGCGTACCGGACGACCGTCGAGGGCGTCCGTGCCGACGGCACCCCGAGCAGCCAGCTGCTGGTCACCGACGCCGCCAGCGGCGAGGTGCTCTCCACCCACGAGCAGGTCCAGACCGCGACCGGCAGCGGCAAGGGCGTCTTCGTCGGCTCCGTCCCGCTGACCACCACCAGCGTCTCCGGCGGCTACTCGCTGAAGGACGCCTCCCGCGGCGGCCAGTCCACCGTCGACTTCAAGAACCGGACCTCCGGCTCCGGCACCCTGTACACCGACGCGGACAACGCCTGGGGCACCGGCCTCGCCTCCAACACCCAGTCGGCCGCGGTCGACGCCCAGTTCGGCGCGGCGGCCACCTGGGACTTCTACAAGAACACCTTCGGCCGCAACGGCATCAAGAACAACGGCGTCGGCGCCACCAGCCGGGTCCACTACGGCAAGAACTACGTCAACGCCTTCTGGAGCGACGCCTGCTTCTGCATGTCGTACGGTGACGGCGCGAGCAACAGCCACCCGCTGACCGAGATCGACGTGGCCGGCCACGAGATGACCCACGGCGTCACCTCCGCCACCGCCAACCTGAACTACTCGGGCGAGTCCGGCGGCCTCAACGAGGCCACCTCGGACATCTTCGGCACCATGGTCGAGTTCTACGCGAACCTCGCCACCGACAAGCCGGACTACCTGATCGGCGAGGAGATCGACCTCAACGGCGACGGCACCCCGCTGCGCTACATGGACAAGCCCTCCAAGGACGGCGGCTCGGCCGACTCCTGGTCGTCCGGTGTGGGCAACCTCGACGTCCACTACTCCTCGGGCGTGGCCAACCACTTCTTCTACCTGCTGGCCGAGGGCAGCGGCGCCAAGACCATCAACGGCGTCAGCTACAACAGCCCGACCTCCAACGGTTCGACGGTCACCGGCATCGGCCGGGACAAGGCCGCGGCCATCTGGTACCGCGCGCTGACCGTCTACTTCACCTCCACCACCAACTACAAGGCGGCCCGCACCGGCACGCTGAGCGCGGCGGCGGACCTCTACGGCGCGACCAGCGCCGAGTACCAGGCGGTGGCGGCCGCCTGGAGTGGCGTCAACGTCAACTGACCTGACACGCCCGGGGCCTGGCGGCCCTGCGGACGCCCGGGGCCCTCACTGGGAGGGGAGGCCCCGGGCGTTCGCGCGTCCGGTGGCGCGTGCGCGCCCGCGCGTCCGGCCCGCGTAGCAAGGGGCGGCGGGCCCGGCAAGGCCCGCCGCTGGCGGGATCCCGCCAGCGGGGCGAAACGCCCGAAGCGGACATCCGCCGCACCCGGACCACCCGTACCGGCGCGTGGCGAGACCTGGCCAATCCCCGGCGGCGCCCTGTCCTTTCCGCCTGTCGGATTGTCATGCTTATGTCCAAGCCCCGTTCGACGGCCGTCACCCCCACCCACCGACCGGCCGTCCAGGACCGCACGGGAGCAGCACGTCAGCGCCCTACCGCCCCACGGCGCCAACCCCGGCGCCCCGGTATGCGGCGTGACCGCGCACACGCGGTTTCCCGGAAGGAACCCCGTACGTGAAGCGAAAGCTGACAGCCGGCGCCGTACTCTCCGCCACCGCCCTGCTGGCCGGCGCCATCCAGGTCGCCGCCGCACCCGCCCAGGCCTCCGCCCCCTCCGTCACCCAGCAGCGCGACGCGCTGATCGCCCTGGCCGGCGGCGAGGCCGCCCCGCTCGCGCAGTCGCTCGCGCTCGGCGGCCAGGAGCGGCTGGTCGTCAAGGACGCCGTGCTGGACGCCAACGGCGACCGCCACCTGCGCTACGAGCGGACGCTCGGCGGCCTGCCGGTGATCGGCGGCGACCTGGTGGTGCACCAGAAGGCCAACGGTTCCGTCACCTCGGTGGACCGGGCCTTCACCGGGCAGCTGTCGCTGCCGAGCCTCACCCCGTCGCTCTCGGCCGACAAGGCGTCCGCCCAGGCGCTCGGTGCCGTCCGGGCCACCGTCGGCATCGCGGCCGACAAGGACGAGTCGGCGATCAGCCGGGTCGACGGCGCCGGCGCGGCCACCCTGGTGGTCTGGGCGGCCGACGGCAGCCCGCGGCTCGCGTACCAGACGGTGGTGCAGGGCCAGCGCGCCGACGGCACCCCGAGCAGCCAGCGGCTGGTCACCGACGCGGCCACCGGCGAGGTGCTCTCCACCCACGAGGAGTTCCAGACCGCGACCGGCAGCGGCAAGGGCGTCAACGTCGGCTCGGTCACCCTGACCACCACCCAGAGCGGCTCGACCTACCAGCTCAAGGACGGCTCGCGGGGCAACCAGTGGACCGGAAACGCCGCGTCCGGGAACGCGCTGTACACCGACGCGGACAACGTCTGGGGCAACGGCCTCGCCTCCAACACCCAGTCGGCCGCGGTCGACGCCCAGTTCGGCGCCGGGGCGACCTGGGACTTCTACAAGAACACCTTCGGCCGCAGCGGCATCAAGAACAACGGCGTCGGCGCGAGCAGCCGGGTCCACTACGGCTCCAACTACGTCAACGCGTTCTGGAACGACTCCTGCTTCTGCATGACCTACGGCGACGGCTCCGGCAACACCCACCCGCTGACCGCGATCGACGTCGCCGGCCACGAGATGACCCACGGCGTCACCTCCGCCACCGCCGGACTGGTCTACTCCGGCGAGTCCGGCGGCCTCAACGAGGCCACCTCGGACATCTTCGGCACCATGGTCGAGTGGTACGCCAACCTGCCGGTGGACGTGCCGGACTACCTGATCGGCGAGAAGCTCAACATCAACGGCAACGGCACCCCGCTGCGCTACATGGACAAGCCCTCCAAGGACGGCGCGTCCAAGGACTCCTGGTACTCCGGGGTCGGCAACGTGGACGTCCACTACTCCTCGGGCGTGGCCAACCACTTCTTCTACCTGCTGGCCGAGGGCAGCGGCGCCAAGACCATCAACGGCGTCAGCTACAACAGCCCGACCTCCAACGGCTCCACCGTCACCGGCATCGGCCGGAACAAGGCCGCGGCCATCTGGTACCGCGCGCTGACCGTCTACTTCACCTCCACCACCAACTACAAGGCCGCCCGCACGGCGACCCTGAAGGCGGCCTCCGACCTCTACGGCGCGACCAGCACCGAGTACAAGGCGGTGGCCGCGGCCTGGAGCGCGGTCAACGTCAACTAGGGCCGGGCCCCCGTTCGGCCGGACGGGACCGAGGTCCCGTCCGGCCGGCCGCGCGCCCGGCACGAACGGCCGGCCGGGACCTCAGTGCCCGAGAACCGGCCCGGGGAGGCCGGGCCGCCCCTGAACCACCTCCGGAAACGGCGACAGGCTGCCGGGGCCCTCTGGGAGAGGAGGCCCCGGCAGCCTGTCGGCCGTTGACGGCGTGCGGCTCAGGCCGCGGCGGGCTCGCGGGCCGGCGCCGCTCCGCCGAGCTCCTCCTTCTTCAGGATGCGCTCGGCGAAGAACCCGCCGGTGGGCAGCACCGAGAGGACGAAGAGCAGGACGCCGCGCTTCACGTCCCACTTCTGCGCCTGCCAGGCCATGATCCAGAAGACCACGTAGAGGATGAACAGGATCCCGTGGACCATCCCCATCACCGGGACGGCGTCGAAGCTGGTGGTGCGCTTGAGCACCGAGCAGACCAGGAGCAGGAGGAAGGAGAGGCCCTCGGGGCCGGAGACCAGGCGCAGGCGGTGGACGGCGCTGCTGTTCACGATGGGGTACCTCATACCGGAGTCGGAGATCGCTTGTGAACCGACTCACAAGCATCCCCGCCATTATCACCGAGCACATGCCCGGGCCCGCGTCCGGGGTGCGCCCCCGTGCCGGATGTCACAGCCGTGCAGCAGATCGCCCCCGGTCGCGGCGCCGGGCCGGTCACCACCCCTATCCTGCTGCCGCGCCCGGCGATCCGGGCGCCGTCCGCATCGCAGCACCACGGGGGTACCACCGATGTTCAAGCTGGACTGGGACCGAAGGACCTGCGCCCGGCGCGGGCACGTCACCTACGCGCCGACCGAGCCCGAGCTGAACCGCCGGCTGCACGCCGCGACCTCGCTCGGCGACGCCTGGCGCTGCCTGCGCTGCGGCGACTTCTCGCTCGGTGCCCCGCACGGCTCCGGACCGGCCGACGAGGCACCGCTGGTGCCGCGCGGCAAGGCCCTGCGGGACGTCTTCATCCTCCGCTTCCTGGCCGTCGAGCGGCTGCTGCGCGGGCTGCTGATCGTCGTGGTGGCCTGGGGCGTCTGGAAGTTCTCCAACAGCCAGGACGCCGTGCGCCGGGTCTTCGACGAGAACCTGACGGTGTTCCGGCCCGTGACCGAGCACTTCCACTGGGACCTCGAACACTCCCCGATCGCCGACACCATCCGCAAGACCTTCGACTACAAGCACAGCACCCTGCTGATCGTCGCGGGCGCACTCCTGGTCTACGCGCTGATCGAGATCGTCGAGGCGTACGGACTCTGGCTGGGCCGGCGCTGGGCCGAGTACCTGACGGTGGTGGCCACCGCGGCCTTCCTCCCGCTGGAGGTGTACGAGCTGACCGAGCACGTCAGCGCCCTGAAGATCTGCACGCTGGCGCTGAACATCGTCGCGGTGCTCTGGATCCTGCTCTCCAAGCGCCTCTTCGGGCTGCGCGGCGGCGTGGTGGCCTTCGAGGCCGAGCGCCACTCGGCCTCGCTGCTGGAGGTGGAGCAGGCCGCGGGCGCCGTCCCGCAGGGCGCGCAGACCCGGGTCTGATCCGGGCATTTGTCGCAGACCCGTACCAGAACGCCGACGCCCCCTCCCCCTCGCGCGCCCGATACGGCTACATTGCGCCCGTGGCACAGTTTCGACTCCAGGGGTCCAAGACGCTCGCCGTCGACATGACGGGCGACGCCGTGAAAGCCAGAAACGGCTCGATGGTCGCGTACAGCGGCCAGATGAGCTTCAAGAAACTCAGCGGCGGCGGTGACGGCCTGCGTGGCATGGTCACCCGCCGGCTGACCGGCGAGCAGATGACGGTCATGGAGGTGAAGGGGCAGGGCACCTGCTACTTCGCCGACAAGGCCACCGAGATCAACCTCGTCCGGTTGAACGGTGAGACGCTCTACGTCGAGTCCGACAACCTGCTCTGCACCGAGGGCACGCTGCGGACCGGCACCACCTTCACCGGTCTGAACGGCATCTCCTCCGGCAACGGCCTGTTCACCACCAAGGTCGAGGGCAGCGGCTGGGCCGCCGTCACCTCCAAGGGGCCGGCGATCATCCTGCGGGTCACCCAGGGCATGCCGCTGCGGGTGGACCCGGGGGCGTACGTGGCGCACACCGGCAACCTGAACCGCAGCCTGAAGTCCGGCGCCGGCTGGAGCACGTTCATCGGCGAGGGCGGTGGCGAGGCCGTCCAGGTGGAGTTCACCGGCGAGGGCCTGGTGTACGTGCAGCCGTCCGAGAAGCTGACCGTCGGGGGCGACGTCTGATGCCGTTCACCAGGATCAACAACAAGATGATCGAGGCCCGGGTCGTCCCCGGCCAGCGGCTGTTCAGCCAGCGCGGCGCGATGCTCGCGTACACCGGCGAGGTCCGGTTCACGCCGAACATCACCGGCGGGCAGGGCGGCGTCATGTCGATGATCGGCCGGCGGGTGGCCAACGAGGACACCCCGCTGATGACCGTCGAGGGCCAGGGCACCGTGATGTTCGGCCACGGCGGCCACCACGTGCACGTGATCGAGCTGGCCGGCGACACCCTGTACGTCGAGGCGGACCGGCTGCTCGCCTTCGAGGGCTCGCTGCAGCAGTCCACCATGTTCATGGGCTCGCAGGGCGGCGTGATGGGCATGGTCCGCGGCCAGGTGACCGGCCAGGGCCTGTTCACCACCAAGCTGGACGGCCACGGCGCGGTGGCGGTGATGGCGCACGGCGGTGTCTTCGAGCTGCCGATCACCCCGCACCAGCCGGTGCACGTCGACCCCCAGGCCTATGTCGCGCACCGCGGCCAGGTCCAGAACAAGCTGTCCACCGCGCTGGGTTGGCGCGACATGATCGGACGCGGCTCCGGCGAGGCCTTCCAGCTGGAGCTGTCCGGCAACGGCACCGTGTTCGTGCAGGCGAGCGAGGAGAAGCTCTGATGTCCTACCCGCCGCAGCCCCCCTACGGGCAGCCGAACGACCCGTACGGCCAGCAGCAGCCGTACGGCCAGCCGTCGCCGTACAACCAGCCCACCCAGCCCGGCTTCCCGGCCGCCCCGCCGCCGCCCGGCTACGGCCAGCAGCCCGGCCAGGGCTACCCGCCCCCGCCGCCGCAGGGCTACCCCCAGCAGGGCTACCCCGCGCAGCAGCCGCCGCAGCAGTACGCCCAGGAGCAGTTCGGCGGCGCCCAGGCCCCGCTGCCCAAGGCGCAGGACGGCTCCGGCCCGGTGGTGCACGACGCCCACAGCCTGCCGGTCAACGACAACGTCAACCCGTACGCCTTCTCGGTGGACCTGAACGGGTCGTACTTCCTGCAGAAGGGCAAGATGATCGCCTACTACGGCGACATCTCCTTCAAGGGCGTCGGCGCCGGCGCGATCGACCGGATGCTCGGCCAGCACTTCAACTCGCCGATGCACGCGGCGGACTGGGTGGTCGCCGAGGGCCGGGGCAAGCTGCTGCTGGCCGACCGGGCCTTCGACCTCAACTCCTACGACCTGGAGGAGGGGAACCTGACGGTCCGCTCGGGCAACCTGCTGGCGTACGAGCCGACGCTGCGGCTCAAGCAGTCGATCATCCCCGGGTTCCTCACCCTGATCGGCAGCGGCAAGTTCGTGGCGGCCTCCAACGGCCCGGTGCACTTCGTCGAGCCGCCGATCCGGGTGGACCCGCAGGCGCTGGTCGGCTGGGCGGACTGCCCCGCGCCGTGCCACCACTACGACCACGACTACATGCACGGGGTGATCGGCGGCATCCGCCGGCTGACCGGGCTGGGCGGGGCGTCCGGCGAGGAGCACCAGTTCGAGTTCATCGGCGCCGGCCAGGTGCTGCTGCAGTCGACCGAGGTGCTGATGGCCGAGCGCGCGGTGGGCCAGGTGCACGCCGAGGCGGGCGTGCCGATGGGCGGGGTGCCGTCGCAGCACGCGTCCGGCCACGGCAGCCAGCTGCCCAACGTCAACGTGCCGGGGCTCGGTAACCTGGGCGACCTCGGACGGCGCTTCGGACTCTGAACTTGTACAAGATTTAACTAAATACGGTATGCTGTCCGCATGGATACGCACACAGTCGACGCCGCGGACGTCTCCCCCTCGGGCCCGGAGGAGGGGACTCCCTGGCTGACCGCCCGGGAGCAGCGGCTGTGGCGTGCCCACCTGGAGGTCGCCAAGCTGCTGGACTACCAGCTCGGCCGTGAGCTCCAGCCGCACAACCTCGCGATCAACGACTACGAGATCCTGGTCGTCCTCTCGGAGGCTCCCGAGCGGCGGATGCGGATGACCGACCTGGCCACCGCCACCCTCCAGTCCAAGAGCCGGCTCTCGCACCAGATCACGCGGATGGAGACGGCCGGGCTGGTCCTGCGGCAGGAGTGTCCGGGCGACCGGCGCGGGCTCTACGCCCACCTCACCGAGCAGGGCTGGGCGACCATGCAGAAGGTCGCCCCGGACCACGTGCGCAGCGTCCGGGCACACTTCATCGACCGCTTCACGCCCGAGCAGCTCGACGCGATGTACGAGGCGCTGGCCCCCGTCGCCGAACACCTGCGCGGGCTGCGCGGCCGCTCCTGAGCGGGCCGTGACCGCAGACCTGCCCTGAACGCGCGGAGAGGGCCGGCCCCCGTCGGGTACGGGGACCGGCCCTCTCGTCGCGTTCAGCCCCGGGTGAGCCCGGCGACCAGCTCGTCGGCGGCACCGTACGGGTCCAGCTCGCCGGCCACCACCCGCTCGGCCAGCGTCGCCAGGTGACGGTCACCGTGCAGGTCGCCGATCCGGGACCGCAGCGCGGCCAGCGCGATCGCCTCGACCTCGTCCGCGGCACGGCGGCGACGGCGCGCGGCCAGCTCGCCGTGCTCCTCCAGCCAGGCGCGGTGCTTCTCCAGCGCCTCGACCACCTCGTCCACGCCCTCGCCGCGGGCCGCGACGGTCTTCACGATCGGCGGGCGCCAGTCCCCCGCCTCGCGGGCCTCGCCGAGGCCGAGCATGTGGTTCAGCTCCCGGGCGGTGGCGTCGGCACCGTCCCGGTCGGCCTTGTTGACCACGAAGACGTCGCCGATCTCCAGGATCCCGGCCTTGGCGGCCTGGATGCCGTCGCCCATCCCGGGGGCGAGCAGCACCACCGTGGTGTCCGCCTGGGCGGCGACCTCCACCTCGGACTGGCCGACGCCGACGGTCTCGACCAGGATCACGTCACAGCCGGCCGCGTCGAGCACCCGCAGCGCCTGCGGGGCCGCCCAGGAGAGGCCGCCGAGGTGGCCGCGGGTGGCCATCGAGCGGATGAAGACCTCCGGGTCGGTGGCGTGGTCCTGCATCCGGACCCGGTCGCCGAGCAGCGCACCACCGGAGAACGGCGAGGACGGGTCGACGGCCAGCACACCGACCCGCTTGCCGAGCCGGCGGTAGGCCGAGACCAGCGCGGAGGTGGAGGTCGACTTGCCCACGCCCGGGGACCCGGTCAGCCCGACGGTGTAGGCCCGGCCGGTGTACGGCGCGAGCGCCGCCATCGCCTCGCGCAGCTGCGGGGCGGCGTTCTCGACCAGTGAGATCAGCCGGGCGACGGCACGCGGACGGCCCTGCCGGGCCTGCTCGACCAGCGTCGCGACATCGATCATCGGGATCTCCTTGTGGATCGGGGCTGCGGACCGCCTGTGGCGGTCCGCAGCCCCGAAGATATGTCGGACGATCAGGCCTTCGGAACCCTGACGATCAGCGCGTCGCCCTGGCCGCCGCCGCCGCAGAGCGCGGCCGCACCGACGCCGCCGCCGCGCCGCTGGAGCTCCAGCGCCAGGTGCAGCACCACGCGGGCGCCGGACATCCCGATCGGGTGGCCGAGCGCGATCGCGCCGCCGTTCACGTTGACGATGTCGGAGGAGACGCCCAGGTCCTTGCCGGACTGGTAGGCGACGGCCGCGAACGCCTCGTTGATCTCGATCAGGTCGAGGTCGGCGACCTCCAGGCCCTCCTTGGCCAGCGCGTGCTTGATCGCGTTGGACGGCTGCGACTGCAGCGAGTTGTCCGGGCCCGCGACGTTGCCGTGCGCGCCGATCTCGGCGATCCAGGTCAGGCCCAGCTCCTCGGCCTTGGCCTTGCTCATCACGACCACCGCGGCGGCGCCGTCGGAGATCTGCGAGGAGGTGCCGGCGGTGATCGTGCCGTCCTTGGTGAAGGCCGGGCGCAGCTTGGCCAGGCCCTCGACGGTGGTGTCCGCGCGGATGCCCTCGTCCTGGCTGAAGACGACCGGCTCGCCCCTGCGCTGCGGGATCTCGACCGGGACGATCTCGGCCTCGAAGACGCCGTTCTGCTGCGCCTTGGCGGCGCGCTGGTGGGAGGCGGCGGCGATCTCGTCCTGGGCCTCGCGCGGGATGCCCAGGCGGGCGTTGTGCTTCTCGGTGGACTCGCCCATCGGGATGTTCTCGTAGGCGTCGGTCAGACCGTCGTACGCCATCGCGTCCAGCAGCTCGACCGCGCCGTACTTGTAGCCCTCGCGGGACTTCGGCAGCAGGTGCGGGGCGTTGGTCATGGACTCCTGACCGCCGGCCACCACGATGTCGAACTCGCCGGCGCGGATCAGCTGGTCGGCCAGCGCGATGGCGTCCAGGCCGGAGAGGCACACCTTGTTGATGGTGAGCGCCGGGACGTTCATCGGGATGCCGGCCTTGACGGCGGCCTGGCGGGCCGGGATCTGGCCGGCGCCGGCCTGCAGCACCTGGCCCATGATCACGTACTGGACCTGGTCACCCGTGATGCCGGCCCGCTCCACGGCGGCCTTGATCGCGAAGCCGCCGAGGTCGGCGCCGGAGAATCCCTTGAGCGAACCGAGCAGGCGACCCATCGGGGTCCGCGCACCGGCAACGATCACAGAGGTGGTGTTGGTCATGGGACGAGCCCCTTCGCACGTCGTGGCCAGGTGAGGATGCCGCTCAATGTACTGACCTGTAACCCGCCCGTCACCGGAGCGACGGTGTGATCGAGCGCACTGGCACTGTCCAGTCAACACCGTGTCAACCCGGTCCGGGTGAACCGCGCCGGGACCGTCCGGGCGCGGCGGCCGTGTGAGCAGGCTCGCACCGCCATCGCTGGCGCGCTCCGGCCGCATGCGCTGCACTGTTGCCGTCCCGTTGCCCGCCCAGACCCGGAGGCCACTGTGCTGACCCGCATCGACCACATCGGCATCGCCTGCCGCGACCTCGACAAGACGGTCGAGTTCTACCGCGCCACCTACGGCTTCGAGGTGTTCCACAGCGAGGTCAACGAGGAGCAGGGGGTGCGCGAGGCCATGCTCAAGATCAACGACACCGGCGACGGCGGCGCCTCCTACCTCCAGCTGCTGGAGCCCACCCGGCCCGACTCCACCGTCGCCAAGTGGCTGGAGAAGAACGGCGAGGGCGTCCACCACATCGCCTTCGGCACCGCCGACGTGGACGGCGACGCCGAGGAGATCCGCGCCAAGGGCGTCCGCGTCCTCTACGAGCAGCCGCGGATCGGCTCCATGGGATCGCGGATCACCTTCCTCCACCCGAAGGACTGCGGCGGCGTGCTGACCGAGCTCGTCACCTCCGCCGAGCCGGCCGATCACGAGGCCCACTGAGTCGCCGGCGGGTGCCGCCGACGGGCGGCACCCACTGGTGACCCGTCAGTAATGTCGCCCTCTGCCCGGAAAACCCCCACGCGGCCATTCCCCCGCAGGGCGCTCCCACTACAATGCCCAGGTGCGCGAAGACTCCGGGGGACGGGGACGACGGGCACGGCCGATGACAGGCCCGTCCGCCCTCCGGTGGTCGGCCCGTCGCAGGGGAGTCCATTACGCGGGCACGGCTGAACAGTCGCAGTTCGGATCTGTCACCATTCTCCACAGGCAAGAGTTCGCCCAGAAGTCCACCCGGACGGGGGAACGCGGAACGACCGCGCTCCCATCGGCCAGGGCTTCGACGACCGTGGCGGACGCCCCCAGCTGAACAAGGGGTCGTCCACCGGCTGCGGATGCAAGGACCAGTCGGACCAGGGCCCCGGACATCGGGTGCCCCGGAACGGCCGGGTCGAGGACGCGACCAGGAGATGGATGGGACCGCGGAGTGCGGGGCTACGACCGCTACGAGGCTGACGATCACCTCTCCCAGTTCGAGGCCGAGATGGATCGGACTCGGAAGGAGCGGGACAAGACGGCCGAGCATGCCGAAGACCTCGCCTACCAGGTGGAGGTGCTTCGGGCCAAGCTGCACGAGTCCCGTCGCATGCTCGCCCAGCCGCGCGCCTTCGACGCCGTCTCGGGCCAGGCCGAGCAGATGCTCCGCACCGCGGAGATGCAGGCCCAGCAGCTGCGCGCCGACGCCGAGCGGCACCTGCGCGACTCCCAGGCGGCCACCCAGCGCCTGATGGCCGAGGCCGCCGAGCGCACCGCCCGCCTGGAGGCCGAGCTCGCCGCGCGCCGCCGCCAGCTGGAGGACGAGCTCGCCGAGCTGCGGCGCAGCGCCGAGCAGCACGTCAACGAGAACGTCAACTGGGCCGAACAGACCCGGGCCGGCACCGAGCAGGAGGCCCAGCGCCTCCTCCAGGAGGCCCGCGCCGAGGCCGACCGGCTGATGGCCGGCGCCCGCGCCGAGGCCGCCGCGCTGTCCGACCAGGCCCGCGCGCAGACCGCCGCCGACGTCGACGCCGCCCGCGGCGAGGCCCAGGCCGCCGCCGAGGCCGCCCTCCAGCGCGCCCAGACCGACGCCGAGCGCCTGCTGCGCGCCGCCTCCGAGCAGGCCCAGCAGGCCGGCGCCCAGGCCGCCGCCGACGTCGACGCCGCCCGCGGCGAGGCCCAGCAGCAGCTGGCCGCCGCGCACGTCGCCGCCGAACAGCAGCTCGCCGCCGCGCAGGCCGAGATCGGCCGGCTCAAGGAGCACGCCGCCGCCGAGCAGCAGCGCGCCCAGGAGGCGCTCGCCCACGCCCAGGCCGAGATAGAGCGGCTGCGTGCCGAGGCGATCGCCGAGGCCGAGCGCACCCGGCGGGAGTCCGCCGAACTGCGCGCCCAGGCCGAGGCCGCCGCCGAGCAGCTCCAGGCCGACGCCGAGGCCGCCGCCGAGCGCAAGGTCGCCGACGGCGAGGCCGCCAGCGAGCAGCGCTCGCAGACCGCCCGGGCCGAGGTGGCCCGGATGGTCGCCCAGGCCACCAAGGAGGCCGAGGCCGTCAAGGCCGAGGCCGCCACCAAGCAGGCAGAGGCGGATGCCGCCAAGGCCGCCGCCGCCGAGGAGAGCGAGCGGCTGCGCGCCACCGCCGAGTCGGTGGCCGGCCAGCTGCGCGCCGAGGCCGAGGCCGCCATCGCCGAGATGCGGGCGCAGGCCGAGCGCGACGTCGCCGAACTGCGGGCGCAGGCCGAGGCCACCGCCGCACAGCTGCGCAGCGAGGCCGAGGAGGCCGGCCGCGCGGCCGGTGCCAAGGACGCCACCGTCCACCTCGCCAAGGCCGCCAAGACGGCCGAGGAGGTGCTCGCCCGGGCCAACCGGGACGCCGAGGCCGCCCGGACCGGCGCGTCCACGGAGGCCGAGCGGATCCGCACCGAGGCCGCCGCCGAGGCGCAGCGGCTGCGCGAGCAGGCCCAGGCCGCCGTCGAGCAGGCCCAGAACGCCGCCATGGACGACGCCGCCGCCGTCCGCGAGCGGATCCGGGAGATGCAGGACGAGGCCGCCCGGCTGCGGGCCGAGGCGGAGGAGCTGCGGGCCCAGGCCGCCGCCGAGGCCGACCGGGTCCGCGGCGAGGCCCGCCGCCAGGCCGTCGTCCAGATCGAGGAGTCGGCGAAGAACGCCGAGGAGCTGCTCACCAAGGCCAAGGCCGACGCCGACGAGCTGCGCCGGGGCGCGGCCGCCGAGATCGAGCGGCTGCGCGAGCACGCCAAGGAGCAGGCCGCCGAGACCCAGGGCCGCGCCGAGCAGACTCTGGGCCGGGCCCGCGCCGAGGCCGAGAAGACCATCGCCGCCGCCGAGCAGCAGGGCCAGGACGCGCTCGCCGCCGCCAAGGCCGCGGCCGCCGAGAACCGGGCCGCCGCCGAGCGGGAGACGGCCGAACTGCGCCGCGAGGCAAGCGAGTTCGACCAGCAGGTGCGCGCCGGGGCGACCTCCGCCGCGGAGGCGCTGCGGGCCGACGCGCAGGCCGAGGCCGACGCCGTCCGGGACGCCGCGGTCGCCGACGCCGAGCGGCTGCGGACCGAGACCGACACCGAGGTGGCCCGCTCCCGGGCCGAGGCCGAGGCCGCCGCCGACGCGCTGCGGGAGGAGAGCCGGCGCGAGCGCGAGGAGGCATCCGCCGCGCTGCGCCGCGAGCGCGAGGAGACCGCCGAGCAGCTGTCCGCCGCCCGGGCCGCCCGCGAACAGGCCGAGCAGACCGCCGCCGAGCTCACCGAGCGGACCGCCGCCGACACGGCCGCCCTCCGGCAGGCCGCCGAGGCGCACGCCGACCGCGTCCGGGCCGAGGCCGAGCAGACCGCCGCCGAGCTCACCGAGCACACCACCGCCGAGACCTCCCGCCTGCGCGCCGAGGCCGAGGAGGCGCTGGAGAGCGCCCGGACCGCCGCCGAGCAGCGGCTGGCCGAGGCCGAGGCGGCCGCCGAGGAGCTGCGCGAGCGGGCCGAGGCCGACCTCACGCTGGCCTCCGAGCAGGCCGAGACCGTCCGGGCCGAGGCCGGCCGGGAGCTGTCCGAGGCCCGCGCCACGGCCGACGCCGTCCGCGCCGAGGCGCAGGAGGTGCTGGAGCAGGCCCGCGTCCACGGCGAGGAGCTGGTCGCCGCCGCCAAGGCCGAGGGCGCCACGCTGGTCTCCGTCGCCGAGGACGAGGCCGCCGAGGTCCGCCAGTCGGTGGCCGGGATGCACGAGGCCGCCTCGCAGCAGATCGCCGAACTGCGGGCCACCGCCGAGGCCGAGGCCGCCGAGCTCCGCCGGGACGCCGGGCAGGCCGCCGCCGAGCTGCGCGACACCGCCGCCCGCGAGAGCGCCGAACTGCGGGCGCTGGCCGAGCGGGAGACGACCGAGCTGCGCGAGCGGACCGACCGCGCCGTCGCCGAGCTGCACGAGAGCGCCGACCGCGAGACCGCCGAGCAGCGGGCCCTCGCGGACCGGGAGACCGCCGACCTGCGGGCCCGGACCGCCGCCGAGACCGCCGCCCTGCGCGAGCAGACCGAGCTGGAGCTGGCCGCCGAACGCGAGGCCGCCGAGGCCGAGCTGGGCCGCCGGCGCGCCGAGGCGCAGGCCTACGACGAGCAGCTGCGGGCCGACGCCGAGGCCGAGCTGCGGACCGCCCAGGAGGTCGCCGAGCAGCAGCGCGCCGACGCCGAGGCCCAGGCCGCCCGGACGGTGGCCGCCGCCGACGCGCGGGCCGCCGCCACGGTCGCCGAGGCCGAGGAGTTCGCCGCCTCGCTGCGGGCCGAGGCCGAGGAGTACGCGCTGGCCACCCGCAGTCTCGCGGACGAGTACGACGCGGCGACCCACGCCCGCGCCGACGCCTTCGACGCCGACACCCGCGAGGCCGCCGAGCAGTTCGACAAGGCCACCCGCGAGCACGCCAAGTCGGTGCTGGAGAAGGCCTTCGCGGACGCCGAGGCGCTCGGCGAGGACGCCCAGACCACCGCGCTGGCCACCACCGCCGCCGCCGAGGAGCAGGCGGACGCGATGGTCGCGGCCGCCCGCAAGGAGGCCGACCGGCTGGTCGCCGCCGGCGAGGCCGCCGGTCAGGCCGAGGTCGAGAAGGGCCGGGCCGACGCCGACGCGCTGCTCTCCGAGGCCCGCCGGGACGCCACCGCGATCCGCGAGCGCGCCGAGGAGCTGCGCGAGCGCACCGACGCCGAGGTGGAGGCCCTGCACGAGCGCGCCCGCAAGGAGAACGCGCAGGCCATGAAGTCGGCCGGCGAGCGGGTGGACGCGCTGGTGACGGCCGCCCAGGAGCAGCTGACCGAGGCCGAGGAGCAGGCGGTGGCCGCCGTCACCGAGGCCGAGGAGCGGGCGGCGGCGCTGGTCGCGGCCGCCGAGGACCGCGCCAACGAGCTGACCTCGGAGGCGTCCGCCGAGGCCAGCAAGGTCCGGATCTCGGCCGTCCGCAAGGCGGAGGGCCTGCTGAAGGAGGCCGAGACCAAGCTCGCCGACTCGACCGACCGCGCCGAGGCCCTGATCGTCAAGGCCGAGGCCAAGCTGAAGTCCGCCCAGGACGAGGCCGAGCAGCGGCTCGAATCGGCGTCGGCCGAGGCGGAGAAGCGGGTGCGGACCGCCGACGAGTCCGCGGACGAGCAGATCGAGCTGGCCAAGGCGGAGTCCGAGCGGCTGCTCAGCGAGGCGCGGGCCGAGGCGAAGCGGATCACCGACGAGGGCCGGCGCGAGCTGGACGAACTGGTGCGCCGCCGCAAGGACATCAACACCGAGATCTCCAGGGTCCAGGACGTGCTGTCCGCGCTGGAGGCGTTCGAGGCACCGTCACCGGTCGCCCAGACCAACGGGGGAAGCACCACCAAGAAGGACGGGGGTGCCAAGGCCGGTGCCGGAGTTGGCGCCCCCCGGTCGGGTGGCAATCGCTCCAAGAGCGCACCACCCGATTGAGCGGACATTGTCCGCGAGACAACGGCGTTTCGCCGTAGACACTCCGGTACCGTGTCAGGATTCCCTCAACCACCTCAGCGGTTTGACGACAGGAAGCCCAGAACCCCATGAGCGACAGTCACTCCCCTCACGGCTTCGACCTGGTGCGCCGTGGGTACGAGCGCGCCCAGGTCGACGAGCGGATCACCAAGCTGGTGGCCGACCGTGACAGTGCCTTGACCCGGATCAGCGCGCTGGAGAAGCGCATCGAGGAGCTCCACCTCGAGACCCAGACCGCCCAGGCGGCGGTCACCGAGGCGGAGCCCTCCTACGCCGGTCTCGGCGCCCGCGTCGAGAAGATCCTGCGGCTGGCCGAGGAGGAGGCCAAGGACCTGCGCGACGAGGCGCACCGCGCCGCCGAGCAGCACCGCGAGCTCGCCGAGGCCGCCGCCCAGCAGGTCCGCACCGAGGCCGAGAACTACGCCAAGGACCGCAAGGCCAAGGCCGAGGACGAGGGTCTGCGGATCGTCGACAAGGCCAAGAGCGACAGCGCCCAGCTGCGCGCCGAGGCCAACAAGGACGCCCAGAACAAGCGCGAGGAGGCGGACGCCCTCTTCGAGGAGACCCGCACCAAGGCCGCCCAGGCCGCGCTGGAGTTCGAGACCAACCTCGCCAAGCGCCGTGAGCAGTCCGAGCGCGACCTGGCCGCCCGTCAGGCCAAGGCCGAGAAGCGCCTGGCCGAGATCGAGCACCGGGCCGAGCAGCTGCGCCTGGAGGCCGAGAAGCTGCGGACCGACGCCGAGCGCCGCGCCCGCCAGACCGTCGAGACGGCCCAGCGCCAGTCCGAGGACATCGTGGCGGACGCCAACGCCAAGGCCGACCGGATCCGCAGCGAATCCGAGCGCGAGCTGGCGGCGCTCACCAACCGCCGCGACAGCATCAACGCCCAGCTGACCAACGTCCGCGAGATGCTGGCGACGCTGACCGGCGCGGCCGTGGCCGCCGCGTCGCTGCCGAACGACGACACCATGGGCGTGCCCGCCCAGCAGTCGCGCTGACGCCGCAGCACGACGGGCCCTCACCCTCCGGGGTGGGGGCCCGTCGTGCTGTCCGGCCGGGCCGCGGGGCCGCCGCGGCGGCGGACCGGGAGGCCGGAACGCCGGCCTCCCGGTCCACGCGCCCTCACCGCGGGTAGGCCCCGTCCGGCCGCTGGTGGCCGCAGCTCAGCTGGTTGCCGTCGTCGTCCGAGACGGTGCCGAACCACGAGGTGCACCAGACCGACACCGAGTCCGGCCAGTACTGCACCTCGAAGGGGTGGCCGGGGCCGTAGTCCCCGTACGAGGTGACGATGAAGGTCTCCCCCGGCCGCAGCCAGTAGTCCTCGCCGAGCGGCTCCAGCGTCAGCTCGACCAGGCCCTCGCCCCGGTTGGTGACGGGCATCCGGCCGGTGACCTCCAGCGCCGAGAAGTCCCAGCTGCCCGGCTCCGCACTCCGCTCGCTCATCCGGCCACCCGCTCCAGCAGCCGGCGGACGACGGCGTCGAACTGCTCCGGCGCCTCCAGGGCGCTCAGATGGCCCACCCGCGGGAGCACGGTCAGCTCCGCGTCCGGACGTGCCCGCGCCATCAGCTCGGCCTCGGAGAGCGGCATCAGGCCGTCCTCCGCCCCCGCCACCACGGCGACCGGTACCCGCACCCCGGCGAGCACGTCCAGGGTCTCCGGCCGGGCCGCCATCGCCCGCTGCGCCCAGGCGACCGCCGCCGGCGGCGCCGCGGCGATCATCCCCTGCACCCGGTCGACCAGGTGCCCGGAGTCCGGCCCGAGCTGGCCGGCCGCCACGTTCTCGTCCAGCAGCAGCTGGACGCTGTCGCGGGCCAGCACCGCGGCGGCGATCCGCTCCCGGTTGGCCCGGGCGGCGTCGGTGTCGGCGGTGGCCTTGGTGTTGGCCAGCAGCAGCCCGGCCAGCCGGTGCGGGTGGCGGCGGGCGAAGGCCAGCGCGACGTATCCGCCCATCGAGAGGCCGCCGAGCACCACCCGCTCGATCCCGGCCGCGTCCAGCAGCAGGGCGACGTCGTCGGCGACCGCGTCCAGCGAGGGCTCGTCCGTGCCCAGCTCGGTGCCTCCGAAGCCGCGCTGGTCGGGGGCGAGCACCCGGGCCTCGTGGCCGGTGGTTCCGGGCAGGGCATCCAGTTGGGCGGACCACATCGAGGCGTTGAGCGGGAAGGCGTGCAACAGCACGAGGGGTGTTCCGGTACCGCTCTCGCGGACGGACACTGCGGAGGGGAGCTGGGTCATGCGCCCACCGTATTCCGGTGCGCCCGGCGGGCCCACTTCAGCGGGCCGCCCCGTCCGCTTTGTCATAGCCTGACGGAGAGTAAGGGAGCGCGAATGATCGAGTTGCACGACCTGACGAAACGCTACGGCAAGACACTCGCCGTGGACCGGCTGAGCTTCCAGGTGCCGCAGGGCGTGGTCACCGGCTTCCTCGGCCCCAACGGTGCCGGCAAGTCCACCACGATGCGCATGATCCTCGATCTGGACCGGCCCACCACCGGCCGCGTCACCATCGACGGCAAGAGATACGGACAGCTCAGCGAGCCGCTCAAGTACATCGGCGCGCTGCTGGAGGCCAAGGCCGTCCACCCCGGCCGCAGCGCCCGCGACCACCTGCTCTGGCTCGCCCAGAGCAACCGCATCCCCACCTCCCGGGTGGACGAGGTGCTCGGCCTGGTCGGCCTCACCCCGGTCGCCCGCAAGCGCGCGCGCGGCTTCTCGCTCGGCATGGGCCAGCGGCTCGGCATCGCCTCCGCCCTGCTCGGCGACCCCGAGATCGTGATGTTCGACGAGCCGGTCAACGGGCTCGACCCGGAGGGCATCCTCTGGATCCGCAATCTGATGAAGCGCCTCGCCGGCGAGGGCCGGACCGTCTTCGTCTCCTCCCACCTGATGAGCGAGATGGCCGTCACCGCCGACCACCTGGTCGTCATCGGCAAGGGCCGGCTGCTCGCCGACCTGCCGATGGCCGAGTTCATCCGGCGCAACTCGCGCTCCGCCGTCCGGCTGCGCACCCCGCACCCCGAGCGCCTGCTGGACGCGCTGGCCGGCGCCGGGCTCCGGCACGAACCCGGCCCGGACGGCTCGTACGAGGTGGTCGACGGCGACCTCGCCCGGCTCGGCGAACTGGCCGCCGGCCACGGGGTGGTGCTGCACGAGCTGAGCCCCCAACAGGCCTCGCTGGAAGAGGCGTTCATGCAGATGACGGCCGACTCGGTGGAGTACCACGCCGGGGACGGCGAGGGCCGCGACGCGGCCGGCGCACCCGGCACCTGGGGCGCCACCTGGCAGGGCGGCGCGGCGAAGCAGCCGGCGGCCAGCGGCACGGAGGAGAACTGAGATGGCGTCCTTCCCGGCGGTCCTGCGATCCGAGTGGACGAAGATCCGCAGCGTCCGGTCGACGGTCTGGACGCTCGCACTGGCCTTCGTCGTCACGCTCGGTGTCGGCGCTCTGCTCTCCCTACTCACCAACAACAACTTCGCCGAGTTCCGCGGCAACGACGACACCCCGTTCGACGCCACCGGGACGGCTTTCTCCGGCATCATGCTGGGCGAACTGGCCATCATCGTCTTCGGAGTGCTCGCGGTCGGCAACGAGTACAGCAGCGGGATGATCAGGGTCACCCTGGCCGCCGTCCCGCAGCGGGGCACCCTGCTGACCGGCAAGGCGGTGGTGCTCGGCGCCCTCGCCTTCGCAGTCTCCCTGGTCACCGCGTTCATCACGTTCTTCGTCGGCCAGGCACTGCTCGGCGACCACTCCACCAGCATCTCCGAACCGCACGTGCTGCGGGCGGTGTTCGGCGCGGCGCTCTACCTGACGATGCTCTGCCTGTTCTCGGCCGGCGTCACCGCGATGCTCCACAACCAGACGCTGGCGCTCGGCGTGCTGGTGCCGTTCTTCTTCCTGCTCTCGCCGATCCTCTCGGCGGTGCCGAAGGTCAAGACGCTGGCCCACTACTTCCCCGACTACGCGGGCTCGCGGATGCTCCTGGTGTACGAGCAGCACGACCAGCCGTACGGCCCCTGGGCCGGGTTCGCGATCTGCCTGGCCTGGACGCTGGCCGCGCTGGTCGGCGGCGCGCTGGTGCTGAAGAAGCGCGACGCCTGACCCGGGCCGGGTGGCACGCGGCGTCCCTCAGTACCGGGGGGCGCCGCGGCCGCGCTGGATGTTGGAGGCCCGGCGCTCGCGGGCGCCCCAGCAGGCGCGGTGCCAGTGCCGCCGGTCGTCCACCCCGGCGCCGTGCATCGGCCAGGCCACCACATGGCCGACACCCGGGGGGATCTCCTGGTCGCAGCCCGGGCAGCGGTAGAACCGGCCGGGCGTGCCCGCCACCGTCTGGACGACCCAGTCGTCGCCCTGGTAGCTGTCGGTGCGGCGCAGCGAGCCGCCGAGCGGGGCGGCCGGCTCCGCCGTCTCGCGATCGGCGGCGCTCTTGATCCGGTTGCGGCGGGGCGACACGTCGGGGCTACCTCTCTGCGGGGGCTCGGAACCATTCCAGCCTAGGGCGTGCGACTCGTCCCCAGGGCCCCTATCACGCCACCGTCCGGCACTTCGGCGTTTCCCGCGATATCCACCCGATCTTCCGCGAAATTCGTGGTTCGGCGTGCCATTGGCACATGACATCGGTTACTCACAAGGGGACAGGCGGGGCCCGCAGACCCTGCGCGCACCCGAGGAGGCCCAAGGATGACCAAGACCAGCGCCCGTGCCGAGACCCGCCGGCCCGTCGGAGTCCGGTCCCCGGCACCCGGCCAGGTGCTGGCGGCCGCCGCCCCGGTGACCGCCGCCCCCGGCACCCCGCTGCCCGCGCCGCAGCGCTCCGGCGCACTCCCGCCGGAGACCGCGCCGGTCCGGGTCGGCGCCTTCCTGCTCTCGGCGCAGTTCCCCGGGCAGACCCATGGCGAGGCCCTGGACCGGACCGTCCGGGCCGCCGTCGAGGCCGAACGGGCGGGCCTGGACAGCGTCTGGCTGGCCGAGCACCACTTCGTCCCGTACGGGGTCTGCCCGAACGCCGCCACCCTCGCCGCGATGCTGCTCGGCCGCACCCGCCGGATCGGCGTCGGCACGGCGGTCAGCGTGCTCTCCACCGCCCACCCGGTGGCCCTCGGCGAGCAGGCCGCGATGCTGCACCTCGTCTCGGGCGGGCGGTTCACGCTCGGGGTCGGCCGCGGCGGTCCCTGGATCGACCTGGACGTGTTCGGCAGCGGCGTGGACGCGTTCGAACAGGGCTTCCCCGAGCGGCTCGACCTGCTGCTGCGCTGGCTGCGCGGCTCCCGGGTCGGCGCGGACGGGCCGCAGTTCACCTTCCCTGAGGTGGCCGTGGTGCCGCGCGCGAGCGAGCCGCCGCGCACACCCGACCTCGGTACCTGGCTCGGCCTCGGCGACCAGTCCGGGCTGCTGCGCTTCCCCCGTCAGCGCAAGGACGCCGACGGCACCGGCGAGGAACTCACCACCACGGGGCGCCCGGCGGCCGGACCGCCGGTGGTGGTCGCCTGCACCTCGCCCGGCGGGGTACGGCTGGCCGCCGAACGCGGGCTGCCGATGCTGCTCGGGATGCACTCCGGCGACGAGGACAAGCTGCATATGCTGGAGCTGTACCGGACGGCCTGGCTGGCCGCCGGGCGCGGCGAGGAGCAGCTGCGCCGGGTGACCCGCCAGCACGTCGCGGCCGGCGTGGCCCAGGTCGACGACCGCACCTCGGCCGCCCGGGCCACCCTGCTGCGGGCGATGCCCGGCTGGTTCGAGTACGGGCTCGGCGCGCACCGCACGGTGGACGGCCGGGAGCGCAAGATGCGCGACCCGCACCAGTACACCGAACTCCTCTGCGACCTTCACGCGGTGGGCACGCCGAAGCAGTGCGCCGACCGGCTGCTGGCCACCGCCGAGCGCACCGGCATCCGCCGCTTCGCGCTGCTCGCCGAGGGCAGCGGCGACCGCGAGGCCACCCTGCACAACATCGCCCGGCTCGGCTCCGAGGTGCTGCCACAGCTGGGCTGAGGAGCCCGACGGGCCGGCGGACGGCCCGGGCCGCCCCTCCCCCTCGGCGGGGGCGGGGCGGCCCGGTGGCATGCCGGCGCCGGGGCCGTGCGTCCGACGACCGGTCAGCAGTCCCGGAGTTCCTCGGACTGGTTGAGCAGCTGCTCCCGGACGGACGTGAAACGATCGAACCGCGCCTCGTTGGAGTCCGACGGCAGGAACACCGCCACCCGGTGACAGTTCTGAAAGGCCAGCCGGACACCGAAGTGGCGCTGCAGCGCACCCCGGATAGCGTCGCTGGCGAGGGCCCGGAGGAGCTGGCCGCGGGCCTGCTCGCTGGGCGGCGGTACGTGGTTGTCGGCGAAGTCGGTGCCGTCGACCTTCGCCTGGGCGACCAGCGAACTGATCAGCTCCCAGGCGTACGGCAGGGAGACGCGGACGCAGTCGACGAATTCCCGCTCGTCGACCTCGCCCCGCTCGGCCTTCTCGAGCAGGGCCGGTGAGACGTCGAGCGACATGGATTCTCCTCTCGCGGTCCACCCGCGCGGCGCCCGGGTGGTGATGCGTAGTCCAAGCTGAGGGTGAGGGTGGGCGAATCGCGCGTGATGTCCGGAACGCCGTCGGACGGCTGTTTCCGGCACCGTGCGGAGGCGTCGGCGCCGAGGACGTGTCGAGGGACTTGTCGGGGGCGCCGGCCGCCCAGAACAGCGTGGCAGTCAACGGAGGGCCAGGCCGGTGATTCCTTCGGATTGCTCCGGAAATACGCCTTGGTGCACCAGATTGGCCGGATCACGTCGGATCGTTCATCTGAAGTCTCCATCCCCGTTGACAGCGCTCCTGCGAGCACCCCGTCACACACCGTAGCGGCCCGAGGGAATGGGCGCCAGGGTGCCGCCAGGCGTTCGCCGGATCGCCGAACCTCCATGTTCGCGGGGTTCGCGGATTCTTCACCCGGTCGTCGCGGAATCGCATCAACTGGCCCCAGTGGGCTAGCGTGGTCGACCGTGCGTCTCGTAATTGCCCGCTGCTCAGTCGACTATGCCGGTCGGCTCTCCGCCCATCTGCCCTCCGCCACCAGGCTCATCCTGGTCAAGGCCGACGGCAGCGTCAGCATCCACGCCGACGACCGCGCCTACAAGCCGCTCAACTGGATGTCCCCGCCGTGCGTCCTCAGGGAGGCCGACGGGGCCTGGACGGTGGAGAACAAGGCCGGCGAGAAGCTCATCATCACACTGGAGGAGGTTCTGCACGACTCGTCCCACGAGCTCGGGGTCGACCCGGGCCTGATCAAGGACGGCGTCGAGGCACACCTCCAGGAGCTGCTGGCGGACCGGATGGAGGTGCTCGGCGCCGGCTGGTCCCTGATCCGCCGCGAGTACCCGACCGCGATCGGCCCGGTCGACATCCTCTGCCGCGACTCCGACGGCGCGACGGTCGCCGTCGAGATCAAGCGCCGCGGCGAGATCGACGGCGTCGAACAGCTCACCCGTTACCTGGAGCTGCTCAACCGGGACCCGCTGCTCGCCCCGGTCAAGGGCATCTTCGCCGCGCAGGAGATCAAGCCCCAGGCCCGCGTCCTGGCCACCGACCGCGGTATCGGCTGCGTGGTGCTGGACTACGACGCGCTGCGCGGCATCGACGACGACAAGCTGAAGCTGTTCTGACCCGGACCGTTCCCTGACCCGTCAGGGAACGGACGGAGGCGCCGTCGGGCTCACCGAGCCCGACGGCGTCGTGCTAGGTGAGGCGCTGGTGGTCGGCGGAGTCGAGCTGGGCGTGGCGGTGGGCGGCGGCGAGCTGGTGCCCCCACCGGACTGGCCGCCCGCCGCGCCCCCGTTCGCGCCGCCCGAGCCCGAGCCGGAGCCCGCGCCGCCGGCCGAACCACCGGGCGGCGGCGGGTTCCCGCCCGCACCGCCGGCGCCAGCGCCACCGCCCGCTCCGCCCGCGCCGCCCGCGCCGCCCGCCGGGGGCTGCGACTGGCCCGGGGCCGGGGACTGCGAGGCGGACTCGCCGGCGCTCGGCGACCTGCTCGGCTTCTTCGACGCGGACGGCGAGCGCGACGCCCCACTGCTGCTCGCCGACGGCTCCGGGCCGCTCTCCTCCACCGCCGGGGAGCCGCCCGGGCTCTCCGAGCCGCCGGAGGCCGTCGCGCCGGGGCTGAGGCTCGGCCGGGGCGTGGTCCCGCCCGCGGGCAGGCCGGTGCCGTCGTCGGTGCTGCTGTGCGGGTCGGTGCCCCGGTGCTCCTCCGGGCCGGTGACGCTCATCGCGACCGCCGTGCCGAGCACGCCGAGCGCGAGCACCGCCGCCGAGGCCGCGATCGCCGTGCGGCGGGTACGGCCGGCCGTACCGGGGGTCGTCTTGAACCGCCACGGCACCTGCGCGATCGCCCGGATGACGGGCCGTCGCGCGGGCACCGGGCCGGCCTGGGCGGCGCCGGGCAGCTCCCGACCGTCGGCGCGCAGCAGGTCGAGCATCCGGCGGGCGCCGGCGGCCCCGCGCGGCTCGCCGAGCGCGGCCCGCAGCGTGAGCGCGGACTCCAGTTCGGCGGCCGCCCGGCCGGGCTCCCGGACGCAGATCGCGTAGACGCCCAACTCGTGGTGGAACCAGGCCTCGTCGGCCCGGGAGCCGGTCTGCCGGGCGGCCTCCAGGCCGAGCATCAGGGCACGCTCCCAGGCCCCCCAGCGCAGTGCCAGCGCCAGCGCCGGGGCGGCCGCCCGGGCCAGCCGGACGACGGCGGCGTGCCGGCCGGCCGTGCGGTCGGCCAGCAGGACCCCGATCACCACCTCGGCCTCGGCCGCGATCTGCTCGGTGGAGACCGAGCTGTGGCCGACCCACCAGGCGAAGTGCTGGGCGGCGCCGTCGATGCTGCCGCGGGCCGGCCAGTGCGGCGCGAGGAGTTCGAGCGCGCCCGCGGTGAGCCGGTGGTGGCCGCCGATGGACACCGCGAGCCCGGCGTCGGCGAGTTCGTGCAGGGCGCTCTCACCCTGGCCGACGTCGATCAGCGCCGGCAGGTGCGGGGCGGTCGGGCATTCGCCGCCGAGCGCCACGGAGAGCCGCAGCACGGCCTGGGCGGGCTCGGAGAGGCCCTCGGCGAGCCGGACGGCGGGCGAGGCGCTCTCGGCGACGGACGGCAGCGGGACGGTCCTGCGCAGCGCGCCCTCACGGACCGCCGGATCGGGGTCGTGGACGGGCTCCTGGACCGCGCCGAAGACGTCGAGGCGGTCCTCCTCGGCGGCCACCAGCGCGTCCACCGCGACGTCCCGCTGCCGCAGCAGCGCGGCGGCCTGGACGAAGCGCAGCGGCAGCCCCTCGGACTCGAACCAGAGGTCGACGGCCCACGCCTTCTCGGCCACGTCGAGCGGGCGGCCGGCCAGCCGGGCGGCGAGCGCGAGGCAGGCGGGGCGGGAGAGACCGGCGACGAGGTGGTCCCGGAGCCGGGAGTCGGCGGGCAGCGGCGGGCTGTCGGGGGCGACGGAGACCAGGAAGGCGCAGTCGGGGGCGGCGGCGAGCAGCTGTTCCAGCTCGGGGCCGGCCTGCTCGACCTCGTCGATCACGACGATCGCGCCGACCCGGCCGAGGTGTTCGGCGAGCTGTCCGGGGTCGGGGCGGAAGCCGGGGGCCTGGTGGGTGGCGGCGAAGAGGTCCTGGAGGAGGTCGGCGGCGGTGCGGCGGTGGCCGCAGAGCTGGACGACACCGCCGGGTGCGAGGTCGCCGGCCGCTTCGGCGACGGCCGACAGCAGGGCGCTGCGGCCGGAGCCGGCCTGGCCGACCAGGCGTATCGAACGGCCCTCGGCGAGCAGGCCCAGCAGCTGGGCGATGTCGGCCTCGCGGTCGAGGAGTGGGAGGTCGGCGGGCCCGGCGCCGAGGGCGAGCGGTCCGACCGCACGGCCGGGGCCGCCGACCGGGCCGCGGGCGGGTTCGGTGCGCTCGATCCGGCGGGGGCGGGGGCGCCACTCCTCGGGGCAGGGGCGTACCTCGGAGCCGTCCGGGGTGCCGACGGTCACCAGCAGG
Source organism: Kitasatospora sp. NPDC022785 (assembly GCF_055561295.1). NCBI lineage: Bacteria > Bacillati > Actinomycetota > Actinomycetes > Kitasatosporales > Streptomycetaceae > Kitasatospora > Kitasatospora sp. NPDC022785. The sequence continues at coordinate 136,984 of NZ_JBVHHB010000004.1, forward strand.
CCACCGGAGACCAGTTCACCGCCCCGGGTGCGTACGGCCTCCTGCCGGAACTCACCGGATGGCTGTCCCACGATCTGCTCCGCCCCTGTCGACCGACGACTTCGCACGGCCGTTTCCGGGCTGAGGGGTACCACCCGGCCGGAGGCTGGGAGGAGCCGGACCTCGGCCCGGCGGCCGTGTTCTGACGGCAGACTCTTGCACATCCGCCGCCGCGCGCGAAGCGCGGACCCACCCTGAACCGGGGAGCGGCGGCCTACAGCACCGGGCCGAGCACGGGCAGGGTGGCGCCACGGGGCTCGGCGACCACGCCCTCGACGGCGAGGATGCGGTGCAGCCGGGTGGCCACCAGCAGCCGCTGGAGCTGGGCCGGGACGGAGCGCAGCACCAGCCGGCGGCCGATCCGGCCGGCCCGCCGGTGGGTGCCCATGATCACGCCGAGGCCGGTGGCGTCCCAGAACTCCAGCCGGGCGAGGTCGAGGACGAGGTCGCCCAGCCCGCCGTCGACGGCCTGGTGCAGCCGGACCCGCGCGTCGGCGGCGGTGCGCACGTCGAGGCGGCCTTCGATGGCCAGCGCGGCGTGGTCGCCCTGGATGCGCATGGTCTCCTCCTCCGCCTGGCGGGTCACTGGTACGGGTCGTCCCACCCCGGCCGCGCCGGGCCCGGGAGCAGGTGTCCATCCGGGCGGGCCTGAGGCCCCGCGCCCGGACCCGACCGCGGCCATCGGCGCGGGCCGGGCTCCCCCTCATCTGACGGTGAACCAGGTCCGCAGGTTGCTGGTTCCGGCCAGATCTGAAGCAACTTCACTCGTCCGAGGGAATATACGCAGGAACTCTCCACACCTACGCTCGATTACCGCCCAAATCACCCGTCTGCGGCACCCGGCGTGAGGAAACTCACCCGCCCCCGGGCAGACGGGCCGTACGAAGCTCCGACCGTACGGCCCGCCTGGTCACGCGCCTTGGTGGGTCACTTGCCCGGGTACGGGTAGAAGCCCCGGCCACTCTTGCGGCCCAGGTCGCCGGCGGTGACCATGCGCGCCATGATCTCCGGCGCGGCGAACTTCTCGTCCTGGGTCTCGGCGTAGATGTTCCGGGCGGCGTGCAGCAGGATGTCGACGCCGGTCAGGTCGGCGGTCTCCAGCGGGCCCATCGGGTGGCCGAAACCGAGCCGGCAGGCGGTGTCGATGTCCTCGGCGGTGGCGACGCCCGACTCGTAGAGCTTGGCGGCCTCGACGACCAGCGCGGTGATCAGGCGGGTCGTGACGAAACCGGCCACGTCGCGGTTGACGACGACGACGTCCTTGCCGACGCCCTCGGCGAAGGCGCGGGCGGTGGCCAGCGTCTCGTCGCTGGTCTTGTAGCCGCGGACCAGCTCGACCAGCTTCATCAGCGGCACAGGCGAGAAGAAGTGCACGCCGACGACCGACTCGGGGCGCCCGGTGGCGGCCGCGATCCGGGTGATCGGGATCGCGGAGGTGTTGGAGGCCAGCACCGCGCCGTCCTTGGCGATCTTGTCGAGCTCCCGGAAGACGCCTTCCTTGACGTCCAGCTGCTCGAAGACCGCCTCGACCACGATGTCGGCCTCGGCGACCGCACCCAGGTCGGTGGTGGTGGTGATCCGGCCGAGCGCCGCCTCGGCGTCCTCGGCGGTCAGCCGGCCCTTGGAGACGAACTTGTCGTACGAGGCGCGGATGCCCGCGAGCCCGCGCTGCAGCGCCTCCTCGGTGACGTCCCGCAGCACCACCGGGTGGCCGGCCTGGGCGGAGACCTGGGCGATGCCGGCCCCCATGAGGCCGGCGCCGATCACGGCGATCTGCTGGCTGGACGCATTGCTCATGGCTTGGTCTCCCGGATGCCGTCGCCGCCCTGCGGGCGGGCCCTGAAGGCGGCTCAGGGCAGGGATCACCCGCAAGAGCCGCATCGCTCTGTTGTCCCGCCTCGCTGTCGCTCGGCGGTCGCCCGAGCGAAGCGCGCACCTCTTTCGGCTCACTTGCTTCGCTCACTACGCGCGGGACTCTAATACCCTTCACGCGCCCGTGGTGGCATCCGAGAGTGTGATCTGCGACAGACCCGGCCGGACGGGCCGGCCGGACCGATCCGCTGGACCGATCCGCCGGGCGCTCAGATGCCCAGGCCGAGGTCCTGGGCCAGGATCGCCGCCTGCACCCGGCTGCGCAGCCGCAGCTTGGCCAGGATCCGGCTGACGTGCGTCTTGGTGGTCGCCTCCGCCATCTCCAGCCGCCCGGCGATCTCCCCGTTGGAGAGCCCGGCACCGAGGCAGGCCAGCACCTCCCGCTCGCGCGGCGTGAGCCCGGCCACCGCCTCCCGGACGTCCGGCCCGACGGCCCGGTCCGGGCGGGCGAAGGAGCCGATCAGCCGCCTGGTCACCGAGGGCGCCAGCATGCCGTCCCCGCGCGCCACCGTGCGGATGCCCTCCACCAGGGTGTCCGCCTCCAGGTCCTTCAGCAGGAACCCGGCCGCGCCGGCCCGCAGCGCGCCGTAGACGTACTCGTCCAGGTCGAACGTGGTCAGCACCAGTACCTGGGCGGCCCCGGCGGCCACCACCTGGCGGGTCGCCGAGACGCCGTCCAGCCGGGGCATCTGCACGTCCATCAGGACGACGTCGGGCCGCAGCTCCAGCGCGAGCCGGACGGCCTCCTCGCCGTCCGCGGCCTGCCCGACCACCTCGATGTCCGGCTCGGCCCGCAGGATCATCACCAGCGCGGCGCGGACCGCCGCCTGGTCCTCCGCCACCAGCACCCGGATCGTCATGCCCGCCCCTCTCCGCCCTCGGTCACCAGCGCCCGCGGCAGCACCGCGCGTACGCTCCAGAAATCCCCCTCGGGCCCGGCCGTGAACCTGCCGCCGAGCAGTCCGGCCCGCTCCCGCATGCCCACCATGCCCGCCCGGGCACCGGGCAGCTCCCGGCCGGCGCCGCGGCGGAACGGGCTGTCCACCGCGATCCGCAGCTCCTCCGGCCGGTACTCCAGCAGCACCCGGACGTGCCCCGGCCCGGCGTGCTTGAGCGCGTTGGTCAGCGACTCCTGGACGATCCGGTACGCCGCCAGGTTGACCGGCACCGGCAGCTCCCCGCGGTCGCCGTGCTCGGTGAGCTCGAAGTCCAGACCGACGTCCTGCCCGGCCGCCCGGGCCTTGGCCAGCAGCGCGTCGACGGCCTCCAGGTCGGGCGCGGCGTACGACGCGTCGGCTTCTCCCCCGCCACTGTCCCGCAACAGGCCGATCATGCGGCGCATTTCGGCCAGTCCCTGGACGCTGTTCTCCCGGATCACCGCCAGCACCTCCACCAACGGGTCGTCCTCGGGCCGCCGCTGGCGGCGGGCCACCGACTGGGCCCCGGTGGCGTGGATCGCGATGGCCGACAGGTGGTTGGCCACCACATCGTGCAACTCCCTTGCCATCCGCGCCCGTTCTGCGACGACGGCCTCGCGCCGGTCCAGCTCGGAGAGCAGCGCGGTCTGTTCGGCCCGCAGCCGCTGGGTCTCCGCCTCCTGCCGGTGCTTGCGCACGATGTCACCGGTCCAGACCGGCGCCAGGTAGACCAGCGTGGTCAGCACCACGACGGCCACCGCGGTCGGGGCGTCGCTGTAGATCAGCACCAGCGTCGAGAGCCCCAGCACCGAGGCCGCACCGGTCAGGTGCAGCACCCGCGACATCTTCGGGTTGCCGTAGAGCACCGCGGCGTACAGCAGGTCGGTGTACATCAGGGTGGTCGCCAGGAGCGCCCCGTTGAAGATGCTCACCGCGAAGACGATCCCGCCGGCCGTCGCGATGAGGACCGGCCGGGTGCGCCGGAACGACTCCAGCGAGGCCATCAGCAGCAGCGGCGGGACGACCATCCAGCGGGGGATGTGCTCGGAGCCGTCGTAGACCCCGATGGCGATCAGGAACAGGCCCCCGAGCAGCCCGAAGAGCGCGATCGCCCGGTCTTGCTGCCGCGGGGTGAGGTTGGGTCTGCGCACGGCCCCATCAGATCATCTCCGGCCGGGTGGGCGGCTCCGGTCCGGGGAGGAGCCGCCGTACATCGAAAGGTGCAGACCGGGCTCGGCTCCGGCGACGACGACACGCGCACCCGCGTCGGAAAGGCTGGCAGCGTCACCGAGAGCCGCGGAGCCCACCATGATCGTCACCCTCATCCTCGCCGCCGAGGTCGCCTTCTGGATCCTCCTCGGGCTCGGCCTGGCCACCCGCTACCTCCTGCGGTGGCGCAGGACGAGCACCGTGCTGCTGGTCGGCCTGCCGGTGGTGGACCTCACGCTGTTCGTCCTCACCGTCCTCGACCTGCGCGGCGGCGCCGCCGCGAGCTGGACGCACGCGCTGGCCGCGGGCTACGCGGGCTTCTCCATCGGGTACGGGCCCTCGCTGGTCCGCTGGGCCGACCGGCACTTCCAGCACCGCTTCGCCGGCGGCCCCAAGCCGAAGCCCTCCCCCAAGTACGGCCCCGAGCGGACCCGCCACGAGTGGCAGATCTGCGGCCGCACCGTGGTCTCGGCCGCCATCACGCTGGGCCTGATCACCGCCCTGGTGCCGCTCTCGGCCGGTGCCGCGCACTTCTCCGCCTTCATCGGCTGGTACATCCGGCTGGGCCTGGCCGCCGTGATCAACGTGATCGTGGCCGCCTGCTACTCGCGGTGGCCCAAGGAGGCCCCGGCCGACGCGATCGTCGAGGACGGCCACGTGGTCGGCTGGAAGATCCCGCAGCAGCAGTAGGCCCCGGCGGCAGTAGCCCCCGCAGGGGAGATCAGCGGTTCTCGCCCGGTACCCAGAGCACGTCGCCCTGCTCCTTGTTGGCCGTCCGGGCCAGGATGAACAGCAGGTCGGAGAGCCGGTTGAGGTACTTGGCGGTCAGCGGGTTGACGCTCTCCCCGTGCTCCTCGATGGCGGCCCAGGTGGCCCGCTCGGCCCGGCGCACCACCGTGCAGGCCAGGTGCAGGTAGGCGGCGCCCGCGGTGCCCCCGGGGAGGATGAAGCTGCGCAGCTTCTCCAGCGACTCCAGGTAGTGGTCGCAGTCCTCCTCCAGCTTGTCGATGTAGGACTGCAGCACCCGCAGCGGCGGGTACTTCGGGTCCTCCACCACCGGGGTGGCCAGGTCGGCGCCCACGTCGAAGAGGTCGTTCTGCACCCGGGTGAGGACGGCGGCGACGTCCTCCGTCAGCCCGCCGGCGGCGATCGCCACACCGATCGCGGCGTTCGCCTCGTTGGTGTCGGCGTACGCGACCAGGCGCGGATCGGTCTTGGTGGTACGGCTCATGTCACCGAGCGCGGTGGTGCCGTCGTCGCCGGTACGGGTGTAGATGCGCGTCAGATTGACCATGGGGCCAAGAGTAGCCAAGCGGTTAGGCGGCGTTAACCCTCCCCCAGCCTCCGGCCGGGAGGTGCCCCCACCCCAGCCTCCGGCCGGGAGGTACCCCCGCCCCGAGGGTCTCGTCGCTACGCGACGTTGACCCTCTGCCCGGGGGGTGCGGCCTCGAGCCAGGCGAGGAAGCCGGTGAGCGCGTCCTCGCTCATCGCCAGCTCCAGCGGGGCGCCGTTGTGCAGGCACCGCAGGACGACCGAGCCGGAGAGCAGCGCCAGCTCCTCCTGGCCCTCGGGGTAGCGCCGGCCGAGCACCTCGATCTCCCGGCGGGGCAGCACCTTGCGCGGGCGCGGGGCGTACGAGAAAACCCGGAACCACTCGATCGAGTCACCGCTGTAGCGGCCGATACCAAAAACCCACCCCTTGCCGTCGGTCTGGGGGACCGGGGCCGAGGTGGGTTTGCCGTTCTCGTCGAGGTCGGGCTGCGTCGAGGCGTCGGCGGGCATTTTGAGCCGGTAGCTGCAGTCGAACGTGCCGCCGACCCGCTGGATCACCCGGCGTCGTACCGCGAACGCGACCAGGCCGATCACACCCGAGGCCACGACCGCCGCGCACACCACAAGGGCGAGGACCATGCTCACCTACCTCCTCGCTACCCGCGTTCCCCGTGTCGGTCGTATCAGGCGACCGCGTTGACCTACCAACTGAGACGACAGTCCCGGGGTCACGCTCACGCGTCCCCGGGACCGTCGGTCGACCCCGCTAGAGGGTCTGGCGCACTCAGGCGTGGGCCTTGAGACCGCGCGCCGCGAACAGACGCACCTCGGCGCGTCGCTCGGCGTGCTCGTCCAGGTCCGACTGCGCCTTCTCCAGTGCACGCTCGGCACGTGCGACGTCGATCTCGTCCGCCAGCTCGGCGATCTCCGCGAGCAGAGACAGCTTGTTGTCGGCGAAGGAGATGAAACCTCCGTGCACAGCGGCGATCACGGTGCCGCCGTCCACCGTGCGGATGGTGACCGGACCGGTCTCCAGCACGCTCAGCACCGGGGTGTGGCCCGGCATGATGCCGGTGTCACCGGAGGCCGTACGGGCGACGACGATGGTGGCCGCACCGGACCACACCTTGCGGTCGGCTGCGACCAGCTCGACGTGCAGCTCAGCCAACGTGGGCTCCTAGGCTCATGCAACCCCCGATTACTCGGGAGTTTCGGTAAGAATAACGGGCCCGCGCCCCCGGCATGAAACCGGCGGCACGGATTTGACCGGAATCACAGCCGATGCGACGCGAGGGGTGGGTCCCAGGGCTGGGGCCCACCCCTCACGGTCACTCAGCTGCTACCGGCCGCGATTACTTCTTCGCCAGCTCGGCGGCGTTCTTCTCGAGGTCCTCGATGCCACCGCACATGAAGAAGGCCTGCTCCGGAACGGCGTCGTACTTGCCGTCCGCGATCGAGTTGAAGGCCTCGATCGTCTCGGACAGCGGCACGGTCGAACCCTCGACACCGGTGAACTGCTTCGCCACGTAGGTGTTCTGCGAGAGGAAGCGCTCGATGCGACGGGCACGGTGGACCGTGACCTTGTCCTCCTCGGACAGCTCGTCGATACCGAGGATCGCGATGATGTCCTGGAGGTCCTTGTACTTCTGCAGGATCCCCTTGATACGGATGGCCGTGTCGTAGTGGGTCTGCGCGATGTACCGCGGGTCGAGGATGCGGGACGTGGAGTCCAGCGGGTCGACGGCCGGGTAGATGCCCTTCTCCGAGATCGGGCGCGACAGAACGGTCGTCGCGTCCAGGTGGGCGAAGGTGGTGGCCGGGGCCGGGTCGGTCAGGTCGTCCGCGGGGACGTAGATCGCCTGCATCGAGGTGATCGAGTGACCGCGGGTCGAGGTGATGCGCTCCTGCAGGAGGCCCATCTCGTCGGCCAGGTTCGGCTGGTAACCCACCGCGGAGGGCATACGGCCGAGCAGGGTCGACACCTCGGAACCGGCCTGGGTGAACCGGAAGATGTTGTCGATGAAGAGGAGCACGTCCTGCTTCTCGACGTCACGGAAGTACTCCGCCATGGTCAGCGCGGAGAGCGCGACGCGCAGACGGGTGCCCGGCGGCTCGTCCATCTGGCCGAAGACCAGCGCGGTCTTGTCCAGAACGCCCGAGTCGACCATCTCGTCGATGAGGTCGTTGCCCTCACGGGTGCGCTCGCCGACGCCGGCGAACACCGACACACCACCGAAGTTCTCGGCGACGCGGTAGATCATCTCCTGGATCAGAACGGTCTTGCCGACACCGGCACCACCGAACAGACCGATCTTGCCACCCGTGACGTACGGGGTGAGCAGGTCGATGACCTTGATGCCGGTCTCGAACATCTCGGTCTTGGACTCGAGGTCCTTGAACTCCGGGGCCTTGCGGTGGATCGGCCACCGGACCTTGACCTGCGACTCGAACTCGTCCTTGTCGACGTTCAGCACGTCACCGAGGGCGTTGAAGACCTTGCCCTTGGTGATCTGGCCGACCGGGACGGAGATGGCCGCGCCGGTGTCGCTGACCTGCGTGCCACGGACCAGGCCGTCGGTCGGCTGCATCGAGATGCCGCGGACCATGCCGTCGCCGAGGTGCTGGGCGACCTCGAGGGTCAGGGTCTTCTTGCCCGAGCCGTCGGGGTTGTCCACCTCGACGTGCAGGGCGTTGTACATGTCCGGAATCGCGTCGACGGGGAACTCCACGTCGACGACCGGGCCGATGACCCGCGCGACGCGGCCCGTCGCCGTGGTCGGCTCAACAGTGGTGGTCATTCTCATTCGCTCCCGCGGCTAGCGTCGGCGAGGGCGTTGGCACCGCCGACGATCTCGCTGATTTCCTGGGTGATCTCGGCCTGACGGGCCGAGTTGGCAAGCCGCGTGAGCGACTTGATGAGCTCGCCGGCATTGTCCGTCGCGCTCTTCATCGCACGCCGACGAGCGGCGTGCTCGGAGGCGGCCGACTGCAGCATCGCGTTGTAGATCCGGCTCTCGACGTACCGCGGCAGCAGCGCGTCGAGGACGCCCTCCGCCGACGGCTCGAAGTCGTACAGCGGGAAGATCTCCGCCTTGGCCGGCGTCTGGTCGCTGAGCTGGACCTCGTCCAGCTTCAGCGGCAGCAGCCGGGCGTCCACCGCGTTCTGCGTCAGCATCGACACGAACTCGGTCGAGACGAGGTGGAGCTCGTCCACGCCGCCCGTCTCGGCCGTGAAGGCCTCGATCAGGTCGGCCGCCACGGCCTTGGCGTCGCCGTAGGTCGGCTTGTCCGAGAATCCCGTCCACGAGCCCGCGACCGAGAAGTCGCGGAAGCCGTAGTACGAGACGCCCTTGCGGCCGACGATGTACGTCACCACGTCCTTGCCCTCGCCGCGGAGCCGCTCGGAGAGCGTGAGCGCCGCCTTGATGGCGTTGGTCGAGTAACCGCCCGCCAGACCACGGTCCGCCGTGATCAGCAGGACGGCGGCCCGGGTGGCGTCCGGGTTCTCGGTGGTGAGCGGGTGCTTGGCGTTGGACCGGGTGGCCACCGCCGTCACCGCCCGGGTGAGCTCATCGGCGTACGGAGTGGAGGCGGCCACCGCGCGCTGCGCCTTGACGATGCGCGACGCGGAGATCATCTCCATCGCCTTGGTGATCTTCTTCGTCGCGGTGACAGAGCGGATCCGGCGCTTGTAGACCCGAAGCTGTGCTCCCATGGGTCGTTACGTCCTTTCCCTCGCTACCGGACTCAGGCCTGCTCGCCGAGCAGCTTGCCGTCGGCGGTGGTGAAGCCCTGCTTGAAGGCGTCGATCGCGGTGGTCAGCGCGTCGACGGTGCCGTCGGCGAGCAGACCGGTCTCGACGATGCCGGCCAGCAGGTCCTTGTGCTGCAGGCGCACGTGGTCCAGGAACTCACGCTCGAAGCGGCGGATGTCCGCCACCGGGACGTCGTCCAGCTTGCCGGTGGTGCCGGCCCAGATGGAGACGACCTGCTCCTCGACCGGGAACGGCTGGTACTGGCCCTGCTTCAGCAGCTCGACCATGCGCGCACCGCGCTCCAGCTGGGCCTTGGAGGCCGCGTCCAGGTCGGAACCGAAGGCGGCGAACGCCTCCAGCTCACGGTACTGGGCGAGGTCCAGGCGCAGACGGCCGGCGACCGAGCGCATGGCCTTGATCTGGGCGGAGCCACCGACGCGGGAGACCGAGATACCGACGTTCACGGCCGGGCGGATGCCGGCGTTGAACAGGTCGGACTCCAGGAAGCACTGGCCGTCGGTGATGGAGATGACGTTGGTCGGGATGTACGCCGAGACGTCGTTGGCCTTGGTCTCGATGATCGGCAGGCCGGTCATCGAGCCGCCGCCCAGGGCGTCGTTCAGCTTGGCGCAGCGCTCCAGCAGACGGGAGTGCAGGTAGAACACGTCACCCGGGTAGGCCTCGCGGCCCGGCGGGCGGCGCAGCAGCAGGGAGACGGAGCGGTAGGCCTCGGCCTGCTTCGACAGGTCGTCGAAGATGATCAGGACGTGCTTGCCTTCGTACATCCACTCCTGGCCGATGGCCGAGCCGGTGTACGGGGCGAGGTACTTGAAGCCGGCCGGGTCGGAGGCGGGAGCAGCCACGATGGTGGTGTACTCCAGCGCGCCGGCCTCCTCCAGGGCGCCACGGACGGACGCGATGGTGGAGCCCTTCTGGCCCACGGCGACGTAGATGCAGCGGACCTGCTTCTCCGGGTCGCCCGAGCGCCAGTTGTCACGCTGGTTGATGATCGTGTCGACGGCCACCGCGGTCTTGCCGGTCTGGCGGTCACCGATGATCAGCTGGCGCTGGCCGCGGCCGATCGGGGTCATCGCGTCGATGGCCTTGATGCCGGTCTGCAGCGGCTGCTTGACCGACTTGCGGGCCATGACGCCGGGGGCCTGCAGCTCCAGGGCGCGGCGGCCGGTGGAGGCGATGTCGCCCAGACCGTCGATCGGGTTGCCCAGCGGGTCCACGACGCGGCCGAGGTAGCCGTCGCCGACCGGCACGGAGAGGACCTCGCCGGTGCGGCGCACCGTCTGGCCCTCCTCGATGCCGCTGAACTCACCGAGGATGACGACACCGATCTCGCGGGTGTCGAGGTTCAGCGCGAGGCCGAGCGTGCCGTCCTCGAACTTCAGCAGCTCGTTCGCCATGACCGAGGGCAGGCCCTCGACATGCGCGATACCGTCCGCCGCGTCAGTGACCGTGCCGACCTCTTCACGCGAGGCGGCGTCCGGCTGGTACGACTGGACAAAGTCGGCCAGCGCGTCCCGGATTTCCTCCGGACGGATCGTAAGCTCCGCCATCAGGCTTCCCTGCTCTCCTAGTTTGCGATCCTCGGCCCGCCATTGAGGGCCGCAAGTATTCGACTCTCGGCCGGGTCTCTCGAACCGGCCGTACGATTTGCCGGCTCCGGTGGAGCCGGTTCCCGACCGAGGGTCGGATGTGCTTCGGTACTCAGCCTTCGAGCGACTGGCGAGCGCCTTCGAGGCGGCTCGACACGGTGCCGTCGATGATCTCGTCGCCGATCTGGACCCGGACACCGCCGACGACCTCGGGGTCGACGTCGATGTTCAGGTGCACCTGGCGGCCGTAGAGCCGGCCCAGGGCGCCCGACAGGCGCTCCTTCTGGCCGTCCGACAGCGGCACCGCGGTGGTGACCAGGGCCACCACGCGCCCGCGCCGGGCGGCGGCGAGCTTCGAGTAGGACTCGAGGCCCTGCTCAAGGCTACGGCCACGCGGAGCGTTCACCAGGGCGGTGACCAGCCGGACGGTGCCGGCGTTGGCGCGGCCGCCGAGCAGCTTCTTGATCAGCGCCGCCTTGGGGGCGGCACCGGCCTTCGGCTCGGTCAGCGCGGAGCGCAGCTCGTTCGAGCCGCTCACCACCCGGCCGAACCGGAACAGCTCGTCCTCGACGTCGTCCAGGACACCGGCCTTCTCGGCCGCGATGACCTCGGCGTACGCGGCCAGCTCCTCGACGGCGTCGACCAGGTCACGCGCACCCGACCAGCGGGAGCGGACCAGGCCGGAGACCAGGTCGAGGGTCTCGCCGGAGACCTGACCGGTCAGCAGCGAGGAGACCAGCTGGGCCTTGTCCTGGCCCGACCGGGACGGGTCGGTCAGGACGCGGCGCAGCGACACCTCACGGTCCAGCAGGACCGTGACGGCGGTGAGCTCCTCGGCGAGCTTGGCCGCATCCACCGAGGTGGAGTCGGTCAGGCCTTCGAGGTTCTGCCGCCCGGCGGCGAGGGCCTCGCGGCTTGCGCCGATCACTTGGCCGCACCCTGAGCAACGGCGGCCTTGGCCTCCAGCTCGTCCAGGAAGCGGTCGATGACGCCGCTCTGCCGCGCGTGGTCCTCGAGGGACTCACCCACGATGCGGGAGGCCAGCTGCGAAGCGAGCGAACCCACGTCCTGGCGCAGGACGGCGGTCGCCTGCTTCTTGTCGGCCTCGATCTGCGCGTGGCCGGCGGCGACGATGGCCTCGCGCTGACGCTGGCCCTCCTCGCGCATCTCGGTGAGCTGGGCAGCGCCCTGCTCGCGAGCCTGCTCGACGATGCGGGCAGCCTCGTGACGCGCCTCGGCGAGCTCGGCGCGGTACTGCTCAAGCAGGGCCTGAGCCTCGGCCTGAGCGGCCTCGGCCCGCTCCATTCCGCCCTCGATGGCGTCCCGGCGCTCCGACAGCACCTTCTCGATGCTGGGGAGGAGCTTCTTGCCGAGCAGGCCGAAGACGATGAAGAAGCAGAGCAGGCCGATGATGATCTCGGGCCACGCGGGCAGGAGAGGATTCATGATCTCCTCCGTCTCCGCAAGCTGAGCCACGACGCTCATATCTGGACCTTCCTCGAAGGGTCTACGGCGGGGATTACTTGGGGCCCTGGCCGAAGACGAACGGCATGACGATGCCGATGAGGGCGAGCGCCTCGGTCAGCGCGAAGCCGATGAACATGTTGGAGCGGATGAGACCGGCGGCCTCGGGCTGGCGGGCCATGGCCTGCACGCCGTTACCGAAGATGAGACCGACACCGATGCCGGGGCCGATCGCGGCGAGGCCGTAACCGATCGAAGCGACGGAACCGTAGACGCCGACCTCAGCGAGCATGCTCATTGCAGTGTGTCCTTTGCGGGGATGGTGTACCGGTGGTGATTGGCCACCGGGCGTTCCGGGAGTGGTTCAGGAGGGCCGTGGCCCCTGGCTCAGTGCGCCTCTTCGAGGGCACCGGCGATGTAGCTGCTGGCCAGCATCACGAAGATGTAGGCCTGCAGGAACTGGACCAGCAGCTCGAAGGCGGTCAGGCCGACGGCGACGATGAACGAGGCCGAGCCGTAGAGCGCGCCCAGGGTCGGGCTGAGCAGGTACCAGGAGGCGATGGAGAACATCACGATCAGCAGGTGGCCGGCGAACATGTTCGCGAAGGCTCGGACCGCGAGCGTGAACGGGCGCACGAAGATGTTCGAGAAGAACTCGATCGGCACCAGGATGAACATGACCCAGCCGGGAATGCCCGAAGGCCAGCAGAGGTTCTTCAGACCGCCGACGAAGCCGTGCTTCTTGAAGGTCAGCGTCATGTAGGTGACCCAGACGACGGCCGCGAGGCCGGCCGGGAACGCGATCGCTGCCGTCACCGGGAACTGGGCGAACGGGATGACCGACATGATGTTCATCAACCAGACGAAGAAGAACATCGAGACGAGCATCGGGACGTACTTCTCGCCCTTCTTGCCGATCGTCTCCAGCACGATGGAGCGCTTGACGAAGTCGTAGCCGATCTCACCGACCAGCTGCAGCTTGCCCGGGACGAGGCGCGGCTTGGCGAACGAGGCCCAGAAGAAGACGACCACCAGGAAGGCGACGATCATCGACAGCAGCATCGGCTTGTTGAAGTCGACGCTGCCGATCGAGAAGATCGGCTCGAACTGGAACTCGTTCAGGCCCGGGGCCGGGAAGCCGCAGCCAGCGTCCCCGAAGTGGCAACTGCCTGAGGCGAGGAACGTGAGCTGATCAGCACTCACCACGGACTCCTTCGTCGTGACGCATGGTTACGGCAACCTCGGTGTGTCGGCGTGGCCTGCGGCCACGGTGCGGCACTGGAACTTGATGGGTTTCTCGCGGAGCCCGCTCGGCAGGTAGCTGCGCCACAGCGGGACCATCGAAGACTGCACGGGTCCGGGGGGCGATCCGTCCATCGATCGGACAGACCTGGCCGCTTCCCGTACTCCGTTGTTGCGACGGACGATAGCAGCCCGTCAGGACCGCATAAACACCGCCCCCCTCGTTGGGGGGACAGTCAGGCCTCGTCACTGTTGACGCCCCGAGTCGGAAGGCTTGTCGGCCTTGTTTTCGGAGGCGTCGGTGTCGACGTAGAAGGTCTTGGCCTTGAGTGCGCCGCGCACCTGGAAGCCCGTCCAGATCAGGGCGCAGCCCAGCAGCGTGAAGGCGAACGCCTGCCGGTTGAAGAGCTCGGTGTTCTTGAAGACCGCGAGGACGATACCGACCAGCAGGATCTGAGTGGTGTAGACCAGGAGTCCGGCAGCCATCATGATGTGCGGGTTCGACCTGGTCAGCCGGTCGAGTGCGACCTGGCCGAAGCTGAAGAAGGCCATCACCAGCAGCGTTCCGAACAGGGCGCCGAGCGCTCCCTTGCCGCCCGCGACGGCATAGGAGATCACCATGGCGATGACTCCGGCGACCGCAGTGGGGATCGCGGCGCCGCGGAGGATCCGCGCGTCGTTGGACGGCATGTCGGCAGCTCCGGCGGCATGTCGATGTGGCGGGGGGACGGGCACAGAACGTGGTGGGTGACACCGACCGAGGAAGCGCCGCAGGCCTCGCCGCTCCGCGGCGGGCCCGTCGAGGGAGACCGACCAGGGACGGAAGTCCTCCACCTGTCAGGTCTTTCGGCGTGTTCTCGGTACTCGTGAACGGTATCACAAACTATTTGATGAGAGCTTTACCATGAATGTGTGGTACCTGTCACACCGATGGCCCAACAGTGCCGCCGTGCGGGTGAACCATCTTGACGATACGTCAGTTCACCTGACGGCCACGGTTCGTACCGTTGCCGTTGCCGTTCCCGTTCCCGTTGCCGCCGACGGCGGACGAGCCCTTGGGCAGTTCGCCGAGCAGTTCCTTGTCCTTCGCGGACAGCTCGGCCATCGGCGCCGAGGTCGGGGCGGGCGGCACGGCGTCGCTCCCGACGGCCGCCGCGGCACTCGGGGCCGGGCTGCGGCGCCGGTAGCGCGGCGGGACGAAGCCCTGCACCGCGCGCGGGGCCCGCGGGCGGAACCGCGGGGTGAGCAGCACGACCAGGCCGACCAGGCAGAGCCCGGCCAGCGTCAGCACGACCGTGCGGCCGGTGTTGGTGACCGAGAAGGCGACGGTGCCGAAGGCGATCAGCGCGGCCCAGAAGTACATGATCAGGACGGCCCGGCTGTGCGAGTGGCCGACCTGGAGCAGCCGGTGGTGCAGGTGCCGCTTGTCGGCGGCGAACGGCGACTGCCCGGCCCAGGTGCGGCGGACCACGGCGAGCAGCAGGTCGGCGAGCGGCAGCGCGATGACGGTCAGCGGCAGCAGCAGCGGGATGTAGATCGGCACCAAGGCGTGCACGGTGGCGGTCTGCGAACCGGTCTCGCTGGTGATGAGGTCGGGGTCGACGCGGCCGGTGATGGAGATCGCGGCGACGGCCAGCATCAGGCCGAGCATCATCGAGCCGGAGTCGCCCATGAAGATCCGGGCCGGGTGCAGGTTGTGCACCAGGAAGCCCAGGCACATGCCGATCAGCAGCACGCTGAACAGCACGGCGGGGGCGGCGTCCGAGATCGTGTAGCCGTACCAGAGCCGGTACGAGTACAGGAAGAAGGCCATCGCGGCGATGCAGACCATGCCGCCGGCCAGGCCGTCCAGGCCGTCGATGAAGTTCACCGCGTTGACCATGACGACGACCAGGGTGACCGAGATGACCATGCCCTGGGTGGGACTGACCGCGACCGCGCCGACGCCTGGCACCGGCAGGGTGATCACGGTGACCCCCTGCCAGACCATCACGCCGGCGGCGATCATCTGGCCGCCCAGCTTGACCAGGGCGTCCACGCCCCACTTGTCGTCGAGCACGCCGAGCAGCCACATGATCCCGGCGCCGGAGAGCAGCGCGCGGATGTCGGTGCCCTGGGAGAAGACCTTGGAGAGGTTGTCCAGCTGCGAGGCGACCAGGATGCCCGCGCAGAGTCCGCCGAACATGGCGATGCCGCCCAGCCTCGGCGTGGGCTCGCGGTGCACGTCACGGGCGCGGACCGGCGGCATCGCGCCGGCCGCGATCGCGAACTTCCGGACCGGGCCGGTCAGCAGGTAGGTGACGGCCGCGGTGCAGAACAGCACCAGCAGATACTCACGCACCACTGGCCTCCTGCGTCACTGTCCGACGGGTGGGTACCGAAGGTACTCCCGTGCCTGCCCGGGTATCGAGGTGCGTCGCCACGGCACACACCTTATTGAGTCGGACGCCCGGGACGTGCATCGCGGTTCGCCCTACCGGGTAGGTGACCGCGATACCCGCTCACCGGCGGTCGGCGAAGGCCCCCGCGAGCTCCCGGACCCGGGCACCGATCCGTACGTCCGTGCCCTCGGAGAGCAGCCGTCCGATCAGGCCGGCGATCTCGGCCAGCTCCGCCTCGCCCATGCCCTGCGAGGTGACGGTCCCGGTACCGAGCCGGATCCCGGACGCCTCGGCGGGCGGCGCCGGGTCGTACGGCAGGGCGCACTTGCCGAGCATCAGTCCGGCGACGGCGCAGCGGCGCTCGGCCTCGGCGCCGCTGACCCCGAGCGGGCCGACGTCGGCGGTGACCAGGTGGGTGTCGGTGCCGCCGGTCAGTGGGCGCATGCCGGCCGCCGCGAGCCCTGCGGCCAGGACGCGCGCCCCCGCGACGGTGCGGTGGGCGTACGCGCGGTACCCGGGGGTGGCCGCCTCGGCGAACGCGACGGCCTTGCCGGCCACTTCGTTCATCGCCGCGCCACCCTGGCTGAACGGGAAGACCGCCCGGTCGATCCGCTCGGCCAGAGCGGCGGTGGAGAGCAGCAGGCCGCCGCGCGGACCGCGGAGCAGCTTGTGGGTGGCGGCCACGGTGACGTCGGCGTACGGCACCGGGGAGGGCGCCACACCCGCCGCGACCAGGCCGGTGGTCTGCGCGGCGGAGGCGATCAGATAGGCGTCCACCTCGTCGGCGATCTCCCGGAAGGCGGCCCAGTCCGGGTGCCGCGGGTAGGAGATGGAGCCGGCCACGATGGCCTTCGGGCGGTGCTTGCGCGCGAGCTCACGGACCTCGTCGAGGTCGATCAGACCGTCCTCCCGGCGCACCCCGTAACCGACGAAGTCGAACCAGCGGCCGGAGAAGTTGGCGCGCGAGCCGCAGCTGAGGTGGCCGCCGTGCTCCAGCGACATCGCCAGCACCACGTCACCCGGCCGCAGCAGTGCCGCGTACGTCGCCAGCATCGCCGAAGTGGCCGACCGGGGCTGGACGTTGGCGTGCGGGGCGGCGAAGAGTCCGCGGGCCCGGTCGATCGCCAGCAGCTCGGCGGCGTCCGCCAGCGTGCAGCCGGTGTGGTGGCGCCGGCCGGGGTAGCCCTCGGCGTACTTGTCGATCAGCGGGCCGGTGAGGGCGGCCAGCACGGCGGGGCTGGTGAGGTTCTCCCCCGCCAGTAGCTGGACGCTCTCGGCCCGCCGCTCGGCCTCGGCGGCCAGCAGGTCGGCCAGCTGCGGGTCGGCACGGCGCAGCGCCTCGGACGCCCACCGCCGCCCCGTCGTCTCGGAGGTTCCGGTCGCGGCATCGGTGACGGTCATGGCGGAGCTCCCGGGGCGCATCGGGTGGATTTCTCCAGCGTAGGTCCGGGGATCGCGGCCGTCCTGCCGACGCGGGGCCGGTGCACCCGGCCGGGCGGCAGGTCGGCACCGGGACCAGCGCCCGGAGCCGCCCATCAGGCACAGCGGCAGGAGGGCGCGCCGGTGCCGAAAGAGAGGAACGAGGAGACCCGAGGCACGAGGGGCATCCGAGCGACGACCGTCGGCACCGGGACCAGCGCCCGGAGCCGCCCATCAGGCACAGCGGCAGGAGGGCGCGCCGGTGCCGTCGATCAGACCGGGCGGCGGGCGGGGACGCCGGTGAGCGCGGTGACCACCGGGTCCACCGCGTGGAATATCTCCTCGCCGCAGTTGCGGAACATGCCGATCGGCGCGCCGTACGGGTCGTGCACCTCGTCCGACTCCGGGCTGGCGGCGAGCAGCCAGCCGCGCAGCGCCGCGGCGGCCCGGACCAGGGCGCGGGCACGCTCGGTGACGTCGGCGCCGCGGCGCGGGTCGGGCAGGGTGCCCGGGTCTATCGTCCGGACGAGGCGGGTGAACTCCTTCAGGGTGAAGGTCCGCAGCCCGGCCTCGTGGCCCATCGAGATCACCTGGGCGCGGTGGTCCAGGGTGGCGGTGAGCACCAGGTCGGCCTCGACCACGTGCTCGTCCAGCAGCTCGCGCCCGGCGAAGCCGCCGCTGTCGGCGCCGTACTCGTCCAGCACCGTGGCGGCGTGCTCCTCCATGGGCGCACCCACATGGCCCCAGGTGCCGGCGCTCTCCACGAGGATGCGCCCGGCGACCCGGGGGCTGAGCCGGGTGTCCAGCTCACGCCGGGTGAGCCGCTCGGCGATCGGCGAGCGGCAGATGTTCCCGGTGCAGACGAAGAGGATCCGGAAGTGGTCCAACGGCCTGGGGCCCACACTCAGGTACGGCGATATGCCGGGCCCGGCATGGAGGGAGGCGGCCGTCAACTGCCGGCCTCCAGGTCGGGGACGACCTCCCTCAGCTGCTCGGCGCTGATCGCGCCGGCCCGCAGCAGGACCGGGACCTTGCCCGTGACGTCGACGATGGAGGACGCGGTGGCGTGGTCGGCCGTGCCGCCGTCCAGGTAGACCGAGATGGCGTCGCCGAGCTGCTGCTCGGCCTCGTCGCAGGTGGACGGCGACGGGCCGCCGGTCTTGTTGGCGCTGGAGACGGCGAGCGGGCCGGTGGCGTTCAGCAGCTCGATCGCGACCGGGTGCAGCGGCATCCGGACGGCGACGGTGCCCCGGGTCTCGCCGAGGTCCCAGCGCAGCGAGGGCTGGTGCCGGGCGACCAGGGTGAGGCCTCCGGGCCAGAAGGCGTCGACGAGCTCCCAGGCCTGCTCGGAGAAGTCGGTGACCAGGCCGTGCAGGGTGGTCGGCGAGCCGACCA
This sequence comes from Kitasatospora sp. NPDC022785, assembly GCF_055561295.1. Classification (NCBI taxonomy): domain Bacteria; kingdom Bacillati; phylum Actinomycetota; class Actinomycetes; order Kitasatosporales; family Streptomycetaceae; genus Kitasatospora; species Kitasatospora sp. NPDC022785. Next base: position 155,555 of record NZ_JBVHHB010000004.1, read on the forward strand.
GGACCGGCGAGGGCATGTTGCGGCCGCGGCCCTTGGCGGCCAGCAGGGCGGCGACGGCCTCCGGCGAGAAGGCGTCCGCACCGACCCCGTACAGGGTGTCGGTGGGGAGCACGACGAGTTCGCCCCGGCGGATGGCCGAGGCGGCCTCGCGCAGACCGGTGGCGCGGTCCCCGGCGTCGGCACAGTCGTAGCGGCGGCTCATCGGTGCGGTCCCCTTCCGAGATGGCTCATCACGTGGGCGGGCGCGTTCACAGCGACGCCCCGCGGGCGGTGGTGCTGCGCTGAATGGTCACAACGAGACCCTTCCGGGCCGTCGTGCTGTGTTCAGTGGTCACAACGAGACCCTTCGGGCTGTTGTGAAACGCGGCCGGTTGTTCAGGTCGCGGTGGTCGGCGGTGTCCGTCCAGCCGCCTTCCTCGTTGAAGATCCACGGCACCTGGCCGCCCTGGGTGTCGGCGTGCTCGATCACCACGGCGCCGCCCGGGCGCAGCAGGCGGGCGGCGACGCGCTCGATGCCGCGGATGGTGTCCAGCCCGTCCTCGCCGGAGAACAGCGACATCTGCGGGTCGTGGTCGCGGGCCTCCGGAGCGACGTACTCCCACTCGGTGAGCGGGATGTACGGCGGGTTGGAGATGACCAGGTCGAAGCGGCCGTCCCAGGAGCGGTCGTCGGCGAAGGCCTTGGTGGCGTCGCCGGCGTGCAGGGTGACCCGGGCCCGGTCGGAGCTGGCCTCGATGTTGCGCCGGGTGTACCGCAGCGCGCCCTCGTCCAGCTCGAAGGCGTGCACGGTGGAGCGCGGCAGCTCCTGGGCGAGGGCCAGCGCGATGGCGCCGGAGCCGGAGCAGAGGTCGACCACCAGCGGCTCGGCGACGTCCATCTCGCGGACGGCGTCTATGGCCCATTCGACGACCGTCTCGGTCTCCGGGCGGGGCACGAACACCCCGGGGCCGACCTCCAGCTCCAGGTAGCGGAAGAACGCCCGGCCGGTGATGTGCTGGAGCGGCTCGCGCGCCTCGCGGCGGGAGACGGCCTCCCAGTAGCGGGCGTCGAAGTCGGCGTCCTTGACCGTGTGCAGCTGGCTGCGCTTGACGTTGTGGACGTGTGCGGCGAGCTCCTCCGCGTCGAAGCGCGGCGACGGCACACCGGCCGCGGCCAACCGCTGGGTGGCCTGGGCCACCTCGGCGAGCAGCAGGTTCACGTACGACCTCTTGTTTCTGCGCTGCGGCTTCTCTGGTGCGTCCGGGGCCCGGACGCCGGTCTCAGTTCTGCTGTGCCGCCGCGAGCTTTGCGGCCGCGTCCGCGTCCACGCAGGACTGGATCACCGCGTTCAGGTCGCCGTCCAGGACCTGGTCCAGGTTGTACGACTTGAAGCCCGTGCGGTGGTCCGAGATGCGGTTCTCGGGGTAGTTGTACGTGCGGATCCGCTCGGAGCGGTCCACGGTGCGGACCTGGCTGCGGCGCGCGTCCGAGGCCTCCCGCTCGGCCTCCTCCTGCGCGGCGGCCAGCAGCCGCGAACGCAGGATGCGCATCGCCTGCTCCTTGTTCTGCAGCTGGCTCTTCTCGTTCTGGCAGGACGCCACGATACCGGTCGGAAGGTGGGTGATCCGGACCGCCGAGTCGGTGGTGTTGACCGACTGGCCGCCGGGGCCGGACGAGCGGTAGACGTCGATCCGCAGGTCGTTGGCGACGATCTCGACCTCGACCTCCTCCGCCTCGGGGGTGACCAGCACGCCGGCCGCGGAGGTGTGGATGCGGCCCTGCGACTCGGTGGCGGGGACGCGCTGCACGCGGTGCACGCCGCCCTCGTACTTCAGCCGGGCCCAGACGCCCTGGGCGGGCGAGCCATCGGGGTTCGTCCGGGCGCCCTTGGTCTTGACGGCCACCGAGACGTCCTTGTAGCCGCCGAGGTCGGACTCGTTGGAGTCGATGATCTCGGTCTTCCAGCCGATCCGCTCGGCGAAGCGCAGGTACATCCGGAGCAGGTCGCCGGCGAACAGCGCGGACTCCTCGCCGCCCTCACCCGCCTTGATCTCCAGGATGACGTCCTTCTCGTCGCTCGGGTCGCGCGGGACGAGCAGCAGCCGCAGCTCCTCCGTCAGCTCCTCGCGGCGGGCCTCGGAGTCCTTCACCTCGGAGAGGAACTCCGGCTCCTCGGCGGCGAGTTCGCGCGCGGCCTCGATGTCCTCGCCGGCCTGCTTCCACGCCCGGTAGACCCGGGTGATCGGGGTCAGCTCGGCGTACCGCTTGGCCAGCTTCCGGGCGTTGGCCTGGTCGGCGTGGACGGACGGGTCGGCCAGCCTCGTTTCGAGGTCGGCGTGCTCGACGAGGAGCTCTTCGACTGCCTCGAACATGGGTGGCCTTCTTCCCGTGGGTTGCGGTGATGGGGGTCGCGGGGCGCTCGGGCGCCGGGGGACGCGAACGGCGCCGGTCCCCAGCGCCCCCGGAACGAGTACGGGGGCACCGAAAACCGGCGCCGAGGGAGCGCTAGGCCTTCGCGCTGTGCTGCTTGCCGAAGCGGGCCTCGAAGCGGGCGACGCGGCCACCGGTGTCGAGGATCTTCTGCTTGCCGGTGTAGAACGGGTGGCACTGCGAGCAGACCTCGGCGCGGATCTCGCCGCTGGTCTCGGTCGAGCGGGTGGTGAACTCGTTGCCGCAGGTGCAGGTCACACGGGTGACCACGTACTCGGGGTGAACGTTGGACTTCAAGGGGTTCTCCTAGTGTTCGGGAGGGCACCGGGTCGGCGGCTGGGACGCCGCACGTGAACCGGGACCGACGGACCAGTCTGCCAGGACCGGCCGCTTCTTCCCAAACCGGGTGGCGATCCGGGATATTCCGGGCCGGGCTCAGCGGGCCGCGGTCGCCCTCGGTGAGGGCTTCGCGTTCGCCGGGCCGCCCGCCGCCGGGGCCTTCGAGGGGGCCTTCGAGGGGGCCGTGGGGGTGGCCTGGGCGGGGTTCGAGGGCTGGGCCGCCACGACGCCCTGCGGGAGCGCCTGGTCGGCCTTCAGGGCCGCCCAGAGCTCGTCCGCCTGCGGCTGCTGCGCGACCACCCGGTTGGGGTCGCCGGGGGCCGTCACGACCGGCAGGGTCACCATCAACAGCTGGTCCGGGCCGATCCCCTTGAGCTCCTCGGCCAGGCCCACCAGGGAGTTCACCGAGGCCAGCGCCGAGTCGGTGGTGATGGAGCTGGTCAGGGTGTCGCCGACCGACCAGAGCTTGACCGGGTTGGAGAAGAGCCCCATCCCGCCGGCCTGCTGGAGCAGCGACCTCACCATCTGCTTCTGCAGCTCGATCCGGCCGAGGTCGCTGCCGTCGCCGACGCCGTGCCGGGTACGGACGAAGGCCAGGGCCTGCCTGCCGTCGAGGTGGTGCTCGCCGGCCGCCAGGTCCAGCCCGCTGTCCTGGTCGTGGATGGGCACCGTGGTGGTCACCGTGACCCCGCCCATCGCGTCCACGAGCCGGGCGAAGCCGGCGAAGTCGATCTCCACGTAGTGGTCCATCCGCAGCCCGGTGAGCGCCTCGGTGGCCTTGACCGCACACGCGGCGCCACCGGTCTCGTACGCGCTGTTGTACATCGCGCGCTTGGCCCCGGGGACGCTCCTGCCGCTCCTGTCGGTGCAGTCGGGCCGGGTGACCAGGGTGTCGCGGGGTATCGAGACCACCTCGGCCCGCGAGTGGTCCTGGTCGACGTGCACCACCATCGCGGTGTCCGAACGGGCGGTGTCGCCGGTGTCGCCGCCGGCCAGCGCGCCGTTCCCGCCGGCCCGCGAATCCGAGCCCAGCACCAGGATGTTGAACGAGCCGTCGGTGGCGGACGGCGGGCGGGCGGTGCCCAGCCGCGCGTTGATGTCGACGCTCTTGATGTTGCCGTTGAGCTTGAGGTACGCGTAGCCGGCCGCCCCGGACCCGAGGACGACGAGCGCGGCGAACGCGCAGGCGGCCACGCGCAGGACCTTGCGGCGGCGGCTCGGAACCCTCTTGTGCTCGGCCATACGTTCCAGAGTAAATCGGACAACATGATCGAAAGAGCTCAATCTGTCCCAACTCTGGAACAACGCACAGAACCCCGGTCCGCTCGCGCGAACCGGGGTTCTGTGCTGGTGAGTTACCCGTCTACGGTCAGTCGCCGGACCCGGGGGTCGTCTTGGCGATCTGCATCAGGAACTCGGCGTTGGACTTGGTCTGCTTCATCTTGTCCAGCAGCAGCTCGATCGCCTGCTGCGAGTCGAGCGCGTGCAGCACCCGGCGGAGCTTCCAGACGATGGCCAACTCCTCGCTGCCCAGCAGGATCTCCTCCTTGCGGGTGCTGGAGGCGTCGACGTCGACGGCCGGGAAGATGCGCTTGTCCGAGAGCTTCCGGTCGAGCTTGAGCTCCATGTTGCCGGTGCCCTTGAACTCCTCGAAGATCACCTCGTCCATGCGCGAGCCGGTCTCGACCAGCGCGGTGGCCAGGATGGTCAGCGAGCCGCCGTTCTCGATGTTGCGCGCGGCACCGAAGAACTTCTTCGGCGGGTACAGCGCGGTCGAGTCGACACCACCGGACAGGATGCGGCCGGAGGCCGGCGCCGCCAGGTTGTAGGCGCGGCCGAGGCGGGTGATCGAGTCCAGCAGGATCACCACGTCGTGGCCCAGCTCCACCAGGCGCTTGGCCCGCTCGATGGCCAGCTCCGCGACGGTGGTGTGGTCCTCCGCCGGGCGGTCGAAGGTCGAGGAGATGACCTCGCCCTTCACCGACCGCTGCATGTCGGTGACCTCCTCCGGACGCTCGTCGACCAGGACGACCATCAGGTGGCACTCGGGGTTGTTGTGGGTGATCGCGTTGGCGACCGCCTGCAGCACCATCGTCTTACCGGTCTTCGGCGGCGCGACGATCAGACCGCGCTGGCCCTTGCCGATCGGCGACACCAGGTCGATGATCCGGGTGGTCAGCACGCCCGGGTCGGTCTCCAGGCGGAGCCGCTCCTGCGGGTAGAGCGGGGTCAGCTTGTTGAACTCGGGACGGCCGCGGCCGCTCTCCGGGTCCATGCCGTTGACCGAGTCCAGCCGCACCATGGCGTTGAACTTCTCGCGGCGCTCGCCGTCACGCGGCTGGCGGACCGCACCGGTGATGGCGTCACCCTTGCGCAGGCCGTTCTTGCGGACCTGGGCGAGCGAGACGTAGACGTCGTTCTGGCCCGGCAGGTAGCCGGAGGTGCGCACGAACGCGTAGTTGTCGAGGATGTCGAGGATGCCCGCGACCGGGATCAGCACGTCGTCCTCGCCGACCTGCGGCTCGGCGACGCCCGCCTCGAAGCCCTCGCGGCGCCCACGGCCCCGGCGGTCGCGGTAACGGCCACGGCGGCCGCGGCGGCCGTCGCCGAACTCGTCGTCGTCGTAACCGCCCTGCTGCTGCGCCTGCGGCTGGGCCTGCTGGCCGCCCTGGCGGTTCTGCTGGCCCTCGCCCTGGCCGCCCTGCTGCTGGCCGCCCTGGCGGTCGGCACGCTCGGGGCGGTCGGTGCGGTCCCGGCGGTTGCGGCGGTCGCGGCGCGACTCGCGGCTCTCGCCGTCCTGGCCGGCCTGGGCCTCGCCGGCCTCCTGGCGGCCCTCGCGCTCGCCGCCCTCGCGGCGGTCGCGACGGTCCCGGCGGTCGCGGCGGGTCTCGGTACGACCCTCCTCGCGCCCCTCGAAGGCGCGGGTCTCGGCCGGGCGGGCCTCGGCCTGCTTGGCCTCGGTGGCGACCGCGGCGGGCGCCTCGGCGGCGGCCTCGGCGGTCGGGGCGCCGGCGGCCGAGGTGGCCCGGCGGCGGGTGCGCTCCGTACGGGCGGGCGCGGCGGTCTCGGCGGCGGCCTGGACCGGGATGTCGATCTGGGCCTGCGCCTCTGCGGCGGCCGGGGCCTCGGCCTGCGCGGCCTTGGTGCGGCGGGCGGGCTTCTCGGCCGGCTCCGCGGCGTCCGCCTTGGCGGCGGCACGCTTGGTGGCCGGGGCGGCCGTGGTGGCGCCGCCGGCGGCGAGCAGCGGGTCCCCGCCGCTCTTCTCCTTGATGGCCTCGATCAGCTGGCTCTTGCGCAGGCGTCCCGTGCCGCTGATCCCCAGCGTCGAGGCGAGCTTCTGCAGCTCGGCCAGGACGAGGCCGTCCAGGCCCGCGGCAGCGGTACGACGGCGCCGGGCCGGGGCCGCGGGGGCGGCGGCTGCGTCCGACGCCTCGGCGTCCGGGCGCGCGCCCATCAGATCGGTGGTGTCGCTCACTAAGGGTCCTTCCCTGGAGCGGACGTCGGCCTGTCTGGCTCGGCGACCGGTTGTGCTGTCCTGACCAACGCTCGACTGCGTCGGTCCGAGGCGGTGATCCCCCGAATGGCGGTCGCCAGTCGGGAGAGGGCTGCGAGGTGCGGTGCGTGAAGCACGGTGGTGCTGAGTGGCGCGATGGGACGGTCGCGTGCCGACCCTTCCCCCCAGCCTTCGGCCGGGAGGTACCCCCACCCCAGCTTCGGTAGGGGGTGTACCCCCACGCTGCCTGCGAATCCCGGGCCCCGTCGCGTGACGGTGGCCCGTGCTCCGCCCGTGCCGGCCTCAGGTGGAGGCTGCGGGTGGGAGTCAGGTGCCGTCACGGCTTCGGGATGCGGCCGCAAGTCGCGCAGGCAGGCTGCGTACGCGCTGCGGTGGGCTCCCGGAGAATCGTCGCCCCGTGCATCGCCGGGGCTCCGCGCGAGCGGAGCGCTGGGATCGGGACGCGGCGCACCGAGCCCCGGAGGGCACCTGGTGCAGCAATGAGGTTAACACTACCGACCCCCTCAGACATTCCCCAGCCTTGCGCTTGCCAATCGTGTCCGGACAACCCGGCTCCGGCCTGCGCCGGTCCGGGCTGCCGGACGTCCCGCTCGATGTCCTGCCGACGTGCTCGATGCCCTGCTCGACGGGCCCGTCGTACTGCTCCGCGTACCGCTCCGACCTGGTGCTCAGACGTCGAGCGGGAGCACCGAGGCCCCGGCCCGGTCGAGCTCCAGCCGGTGCGCGGCGAACACCGGACCGCCGTGACCGTGGTCGTCGGCGAAGGCCAGCACCTTCTCGGCACCCGCCTCGTCGGTGAGCGCCAGCACGGTCGGACCGGCCCCGGAGATCACCGCGGGGATGCCCTCCGCGCGCAACGCCCCCACCAGCGCGGCACTGTCCGGCATCGCCGAGGCACGGTAGTCCTGGTGCAGCCGGTCCTCGGTGGCGGCGAGCAGCAGCTCGGGCCGCCGGGTCAGGGCCTCCACCATCAGCGCGGCGCGGCCCGCGTTGACGGCGGCGTCGGCCAGCGGGACGGTCCTGGGCAGCAGGCCCCGGGCGGTCTCGGTGAGCACCTCGGTGGCCGGGATGAACACCACCGGGACGACCTGCGTGGACGGCTCCAGGGTGACGGCCTTGGCCGACTCCTCGTCGGTCCAGGCCACCGTGAAGTTGCCGCGCAGGCAGGCCGCGACGTTGTCCGGGTGCCCCTCCAGCTCCGAGGCGAGGGCCAGCAGCGCGTCGTCGTCCAGCGCGGACGGGCCGCCGATGGTGACGGCGCGGGCGGCCACGATGCCGGCGCAGATCGCGGCGGACGAGGAGCCCAGGCCGCGGCCGTGCGGTATCCGGTTGGCACAGACGACCTCGAGGCCGCGCGGCTGGCCGCCGAGACGGTCGAAGGCGGCCCGCATCGAGCGGACCACCAGGTGGCGCTCGTCGCGGGCCAGCGTGTCGGCACCCTCACCGGCGATGTCGACGGAGAGCCCGGAGTCGGCGACCCGGACGACCACGTCGTCGTACAGACCCAGGGCGAGTCCGAAGGCGTCGAAGCCGGGGCCGAGGTTGGCGCTGGTCGCGGGAACCCGGACCCGGACGGCGGCGGCACGGAACGCAGGACCGGCCATGCGGTGGACTCTCCTGGGGAAATCGGGCGGCGCGAAGCGCGTCGGTGCGAGGGTGGGGAGGGGCCGCGGGCCCCGGCCGGGGCGGGCGGTCACAGTCGTCGGCGCGGCCCGCAGACGGGCCGGACCCGGGGCATGTGCCACACGGCCGAACCCAGAGTATCGAAGAGAGGTTCCACAGTGGTACACCCCGTGGGCCTTCGATCTGGTGTGTTGCCGTTTCTGGCCGGAATGCATGCCGGAATGGCATCGGAATGCGCGGCTGAATTGACACAAAAGTGTCAGCCGAGAACGGCGTCGGGCCGACCCCCGAAAGGGTCGGCCCGGACACCGGTCACGGGGTGACGGGGCTCAGTCCAGCAGGCCGAGGCGCCGGGCGGCGGCCTCCGCGTCGATCGGGACCACCTGGGGCTGCGGCGCGCCGGCCACCGCCCAGTCCGGGTCCTTGAGGCCGTTGCCGGTCACGGTGCAGACGATCCGCTGGCCCGGGTCGACCAGGCCGGCCTCCGCCTTGGCCAGCAGACCGGCCACCGAGGCGGCCGAGGCGGGCTCCACGAAGACGCCCTCCTGCGCGGCCAACAGCCGGTAGGCGGACAGGATCTGACGGTCGGTCACCTTGTCGATGAGGCCGCCTGACTCGTCCCGCGCGGCCAGCGCGAAGTCCCAGGAGGCGGGGTTGCCGATCCGGATCGCGGTGGCGATGGTCTGCGGCTTGAGCACCGGGGCGCCGTCCACGATCGGAGCCGAACCGGACGCCTGGAAGCCCCACATCCGCGGGGTGCGGGCGGCCAGCCCGTCGGCGGCGTATTCGCGGTAACCCTTCCAGTACGCGGTGATGTTGCCCGCGTTGCCGACCGGGAGGACGTGGATGTCCGGCGCGTCGCCGAGCATGTCCACGATCTCGAAGGCGGCGGTCTTCTGGCCCTCGATGCGGACCGGGTTCACCGAGTTGACCAGCGCCACCGGGTACTTCTCGGACAGTTCACGCGCAAGAGTGAGGCAATCGTCGAAGTTCCCGTCCACCTGCAGGATCTTGGCGCCGTGGACCAGCGCCTGGCCCATCTTGCCGAGCGCGATCTTGCCCTGCGGCACCAGCACCGCCGACACCATCCCGGCGCGCACCGCGTAGGCGGCTGCGGAGGCCGAAGTGTTGCCGGTGGAGGCGCAGATGACGGCCTGGGCGCCGTCCTCCTTCGCCTTGGAGATGGCCATCGTCATGCCGCGGTCCTTGAAGGACCCGGTCGGGTTGGCGCCCTCGACCTTGAGGTAGACCTCGCAGCCGGTGCGCTCGGAGAGCACCTGGGCGGGGACGAGCGGCGTGCCGCCCTCCAGCAGGGTGACCACGGGAGTGGAGTCGCTGACCGGCAGGCGGTCGCGGTACTCCTCGATCAGGCCGCGCCACTGGTGGGTGTGCGCGCCTCTGGCGATCACGGCGTTCATGGCTGTTCCTACTCCCCTTCAACCCGCATGATGCTGGCCACGTCCCGCACGCTGTCCAGCGCACGGAGCTTGTCCACCGTCGCCGACAGGGCGGCGTCGGTGGCACGGTGGGTGACCACGACGAGCGAGGCGTCGCCGTCGCGGCCCTGCTGGCGCACGGTGTCGATGGAGACGCCGTGCTCGGCGAAGACGGACGCCACCTGGGCGAGCACGCCCGCGCGGTCGTCCACGTCCAGGCTGACGTGGTACCGGGTGACGACCTCGTCCATCGGCTTGGCCGGCAGCCGGGTGTAGAGCGAGTCGCCGGGGCCGGTGGCGCCGGCGAGCTTGTTGCGGCAGACCGCGACCAGGTCGCCGAGGACCGCGGAGGCGGTCGGCGAACCGCCCGCGCCCGGGCCGTAGAACATCAGCCGGCCGGCCGCCTCGGCCTCGACGAACACCGCGTTGTACGCCTCGCGGACGGACGCCAGCGGGTGCGACAGCGGGATCATCGCCGGGTGGACCCGCGCGGTGACCGACTCGCCGTCCGCCGCGCGCTCGCAGATCGCGAGCAGCTTGACCACGCAGCCCATCTCCTTGGCGGAGGCGATGTCGGCGGCGGTCACCTCGGTGATGCCCTCGCGGTAGACGTCCGCGGCGGTCACCTTGGTGTGGAAGGCGATCCCGGCCAGGATCGCGGCCTTGGCGGCGGCGTCGAAGCCCTCGACGTCGGCCGTCGGGTCGGCCTCGGCGTAACCGAGCGCGGTGGCCTCCTCCAGCGCCTCCGAGTAGCCGGCGCCGGTGCTGTCCATCTTGTCGAGGATGAAGTTGGTGGTGCCGTTGACGATGCCCAGCACCCGGTTCACCTTGTCCCCGGCGAGGGACTCGCGCAGCGGGCGCAGCAGCGGGATCGCGCCGGCCACCGCGGCCTCGTAGTAGAGGTCGACCCCGGCCTCGGCGGCCGCGGCGTGCAGCTCGGTGCCGTCCTGGGCGAGCAGCGCCTTGTTGGCGCTGACCACCGAGGCGCCCTGCTCGAACGCCGACAGGAGGAGGTGTTTGGACGGCTCGATGCCGCCCACCACCTCGATCACCACGTCGATGTCGCCCCGGTTGACCAGGGCCTCGGCGTCGGTGGTGACCAGGTGCTCGGGCACGCCCGGACGGGTCCGGCCCGCCCGGCGGACCGCGATACCGGCGAGCTCGACCGGCGCGCCGATGCGCGCGGCGAGGTCGGCGGCGTCCGTCGTCATGATGCGCGCCACCTCGGAGCCCACCACACCACAGCCCAGCAACGCCACCTTCAGCGGCCGCGTACGCATCATCCGACTCCGCTCTGCATTCATCGTGCTTCGGTATTCCGGCGGGATTTCGGGGGTCCGCCGGAACTTCGGTCTGTACCAGTCTCCGGGACTTTCCGTACGGATCTACGGTCGTTCCATGATCTGAGACGAGAATTTCGTCATCCGATATCGAGACGCAGGAGATCCTCCTCCGTCTCGCGCCGGACGATCACCCGGGCCGAACCGTCCCGGACGGCCAGCACCGGGGGCTTGAGGGCGTGGTTGTAGTTGCTCGCCATCGAGCGGCAGTAGGCGCCGGTGGCGGGCACCGCGAGCAGGTCGCCCGGGGCCAGGTCGGCCGGCAGGAAGGCGTCCCGGACGACGATGTCGCCGGACTCGCAGTGCTTGCCCACCACACGGACCAGCATCGGCTCGGCGTCGCTGCGGCGCGACACCAGGGCCACCGAGTACTCGGCGTCGTAGAGCGCGGTACGGATGTTGTCGGACATGCCGCCGTCCACGCTGACGTAGGTGCGCAGCCCCTCCAGCGGCTTCACCGTGCCCACCTCGTACAGCGTGAAGGTGGTCGGGCCGACGATTGCGCGGCCGGGCTCGACGCTCAGCCGGGGGGCGCTCAGGTTGGCTGCGGCGCACTCGCGGCGCACGATTTCGGCCAGCGCGGAGGCGATCTCGGCGGGCTCGCGCGGGTCGTCCTCGCTGGTGTAGGCGATGCCGAGGCCGCCGCCGAGGTCGATCTCGGGCAGCTCGACGCCGTGCTCGTCGCGGATCTCGGCCAGCAGGCCGACCACCCGGCGGGCGGCCACCTCGAAGCCCGCCGTGTCGAAGATCTGCGAGCCGATGTGCGAGTGGATGCCGCGCAGCTCCAGGCTCTCGCCGTGCGCGAGCACCCGGCGTACGGCCTCGGCCGCCGCGCCGCCGCCCTCCCGTCGCCCACCGTCGCCCTCGGCCTTGCCGCTTCGCGGCGCGGCCAGGTTGAGCGAGAGGCCGAACTTCTGGTCCTCGTGCGCGGTGGCGATGAACTCGTGGGTGTGCGCCTCGACGCCGACGGTGATCCGGATCAGCACCGGCTGCCGGACGCCCTGCCGGCCGGCGATCGCGGCCAGGCGCTCGATCTCCTCGTAGGAGTCGACCACGATGTGGCCGACTCCCGCCTTCACGGCCTGCTCCAGCTCGTGGACGGACTTGTTGTTGCCGTGCAGCGCGATCCGCTCGGCGGGCATCCCCGCGGCCAGCGCGACCTGGAGCTCGCCGCCGCTGCACACGTCGACGTTCAGGCCCTCCTCGTGCAGCCAGCGCACGACCGCCTTGGAGAGGAACGCCTTGCCCGCGTAGTACACGTCCGCGTCGGTGCCGAAGGCGTCCCGCCAGGCGCGGGCCCGGGAGCGGAAGTCGGCCTCGTCCATGACGTAGGCCGGGGTGCCGAACTCGGCGGCGAGCCGGTTGACGTCGAGACCGCCGACGGTGACGACGCCGTCGGCGCCGCGGGTGACCGTCCGGGACCAGACCTTGGGGTCGAGCGCGTTCAGGTCGGCCGGCGGGGCCTGGTAGTGGCCCTCGGGCAGCACGTCGCCGTGACGGGGGCCTGCGGGGTGTGCGGAGCGACTCATGAGCTCTTCCTAGACCTATGGCGAGGGGCGGCGACGGTCCCCGTTGACCGTCCGCCGCCCCCGCTCTGCGCTGTGGGGGGTGGTGCTACATCCGCTCGGGCGCCGTCACGCCCAGGAGCGTGAGGCCGTTGGCGATCACCGTGCGCGTCGCGTCGGCGAGCCAGAGCCGGGCGTGCGTGAGGTCGGTGACCTCCTCGTCGCCCTTGGGCAGGATCTGGCAGTTGTCGTAGAACCGGTGGTAGTCGCGCGCGACCTCCTCCAGGTACCGCGCGACGTGGTGCGGCTCCCGCAGCTCGCCGGCCTTGGCCAGCACCCGCGGGAACTCGCCGAGCTGGCCGAGCAGGTCGGACTCCCACTCGGTGGCGAGCAGCTCCGGTTTGAAGTCCTGGGCCTTGGTGATGCCGAGCCCGGCCGCCTTGCGCTGGACGGAGCTCATCCGGGCGTGCGCGTACTGGACGTAGAAGACCGGGTTCTCGTTGGTCTGGCTGGTCAGCACGTTGATGTCGAGCGTGATGGTGGAGTCCGTCGAGGACCGCGCCAGCGTGTAGCGGGCGGCGTCCACGCCGATCCACTCGACCACGTCGTCGATCGTGATGATGTTGCCGGCCCGCTTGGACATGCGGACCTCTTCGCCGTCGCGAAGCATCTTCACGAACTGGCCGATCTTGACCTCGATGTTGCGGTCCATGTCGTCGCCCGCGCAGGCCGCGATGGCCTTGAGCCGGTTGACGTAGCCGTGGTGGTCCGCGCCCAGCATGTAGACCGAGACCTCGGAGCCGCGGTCCCGCTTGGACAGGTAGTACGCGGCGTCGGCGGCGAAGTACGTCGTCTCGCCGTCGGCCTTGATCAGGACGCGGTCCTTGTCGTCACCGAAGTCGGTGGTGCGCAGCCAGATGGCGCCGTCCTGGTCGAAGACGTGGCCCTGCTCGCGCAGCCGGTCGATGGCCTTCTCGACGGCGCCGGAGTCGTGCAGCGACTTCTCCGAGAACCAGACGTCGAAGTGGGTGCCGAACTCCTCCATCGAGCGCTGGATCTCGGCCACCATGAGCTTGAGGCCCTCGGCGCGGAAGACCTGCAGCTGCTCGTCCTCGGGCAGGTCGAGCACGCCGGGGACGCCGTCGGTGATCGCCTTGGCGATGTCGGCGATGTACTCGCCGACGTAGCCGTCGGCGGGGACGGGCTGCCCGTTGGCGGCGGCCTTCAGCGAGCCGGCGAACTTGGAGATCTGCACGCCGGCGTCGTTGAGGTAGTACTCGGTGGTGACGTCGGCGCCGGAGGCCCGCAGCACGCGCGCCAGGGAGTCGCCGACGGCGGCCCAGCGGACGCCGCCGATGTGGATCGGGCCGGTCGGGTTGGCGGAGACGAACTCCAGGTTGATCTTCAGGCCCTCGAGCGCGTCGTTCCGGCCGTACTCGGCGCCCGCCTCGACGATGGTGCGCGCCAGTGCGCCCTGGGTGGCCGTGTCGAGGGTGATGTTCAGGAAGCCCGGACCGGCGATGTCGACCTTGGCGACCCCGGGCAGCTCGCGCAGACGGGCGGCCACCAGGTCGGCCACGGCTCGCGGCGGCTTACCGGCCGGCTTCGCGAGCTGGAGGGCCACGTTGGTCGCGTAGTCGCCGTGGTCCCTGTTCTTGGGCCGCTCGATCGTCACGTGCTCGGGCACGGCGACGGCCAGCTCGCCCGCCTCGACGGCGGCGCTCACTGCGGCCTGGACTGCCTGGGAAAGCTCTGCGGGGGTCACGACGCCAAGCGTAGGCGAGACGGGGCACCCGCCCGCCACTCGGTTTACCGGTTGAGACGCCCGGCCGCCGTGCTCAGCCCCGATCGATCCCGTCTGTTCGCTGAGGGCGAAATCCTTCCGCGTCGCCGCCCACTGTCATCAGACGCCACACCAGCGCGACCAGATCTGCCGGGTCGAAGGGCTTCCCGAGGTACCCGTCCACGCCGACCGCCTCGCCGAGATCCAGATCGGCCGGCGTGCAGGCACTCACGATCGCGATCGGCAGCCCGCTCGTCCCCGGCGCCGCCCGCAACCGGGCCGCCGTCCGCAGCCCGTCCAGCCGCGGCATCACCACATCCAGCGTCACGACGTCCGGCTTCACCCGGCGGACCACCTCCAGGCACTCGGCGCCGTCGGCGGCGGTCACCACCTCGAAGCCCTCCAGCTCGAGGTTGACCCTGATCAGCTGGCGGATCACCTCGCTGTCGTCCACCACGAGGACCCGCCCGGACACTCCCGACACCTCACCGAGGGTATCGGCGGCCCCGCCGCCCCGTCCGGCCTTTCCGGACTTCCGCTCCCCCGCCCCGGACCCCCGCTCCGGAAACCCGTGCACGGACCACGCCCCGGGCCTGGTAATGTTCTCCACGTCGGAGCGAACGCGACGACAACACCAAGCAGGCCCCCGTAGCTCAGGGGATAGAGCACCGCCCTCCGGAGGCGGGTGCGCAGGTTCGAATCCTGCCGGGGGCACTTCGCAAGAAGTGCAACACAGGCCCAGATCAGTGGAGTTCATCCACGGATCTGGGCCTTTGTCATTCCTGCGGGCGAGTTGAGGGAGCGTCCGCCCACCGGGCGGGGCGGCTCAGCCGGCCTCGGCGACCGCCTCGCCGTAGAGGGCCGCGATGGTGTGGTCGAAGTAGGCGCTGTAGGAGGTGTCGGAGGTGTCGCCGCCCTGCTGGTAGCCGCCGATCACGCCGATGACGTGGCCGGTGGAGGTGCTGATCCAGGGGCCGCCGCTGGTGCCGCCGGGGTAGTCGGGGCAGTCGATGACGCGCTGGTAGCTGCTCCGGCGGCCGGTGGTGTTGGTGCAGAGCAGGGGCGTCTCGGAGCCGCCGGCGTAGCCGTAGAGGCGGACGGTGGCGTCGAAGGGTTCGTCGGCGCCGAGTGGGTTGGCGCCGACCACGTCCTCGATCCGGCGGCCGCCGGCGGCGGCGGTCTCCAGGATGGCGAAGTCCTCGTCCTGGTCGCCGTTGCGGGACCAGCCGGTGGTGGTGTGGATGGCGGTGACCCGCCAGGTGCCGTACGGGGCGGTGCCGTTGCGGTAGCCGGGGGCGAAGGTGACACCGGCGGTGCTGTTCAGGCAGTGGGCGGCGGTGAGCAGCAGGTTGCCGGTGGGGCTGTGCAGGACGCTGGCGGTGCAGAAGTGGTCGCCGGCCGCGACCTCGCCGCTGAACAGGGCGCCCACGGTGGCCGATTCGGAGGTGGCCGGTGCGCGGGCGGCCGGGGCCTCGGCGGTGGTTCCGAGGGAGACCGTGGGGGCGTCGGTCGTCGTCGGGGTGTCGGTCGCCGTCGGGGCGGGGGCGGCCTGGACCTCCCGGGGGTCCGGCGACGCGGTGTCCGCCGGCGTGGCCGACGGTGCGGCCGGCGCGGTGATGTCCTGGGTGGCCGACGGGGTCGGGCCCGCCGGGGAGACCACCATCGCCGACGGGCCGCCCGCCGCCGTCGCCTCCGAGGTCAGGTCGTGCGTGCCCGCGACCACCGCGGCGAGGGTGAGCGCGGCGAGCACGCTCAGGAGGGTGGGGGTCAGGAGGCGGCGGCGTCGGGGCGCGCGGCGGCGGTGCTGGCCCATACCTGGTCTGCTCCTGCCCTGGGTGTCGGTGCGAAGACGGTCCGACTATGGCGGAAGGAGCTGGGAGGGTCGTTATGCCCGGCTGGGAGACCGATGAGAAAACCGCGCCGGGGGCGACGGGGCCCGGTCAGCCGGCCAGGGCGCGCGCCAGGCCGTCGGCGAGACCGTCCGCGGTGATGAACGCGGTGTGCGTCCCGGCGGTGGTGCAGGCGAACGCGCCGGCCACCGAGCCGGCGCGGGCGCACTCCGGCAGCGGGCGGCCGCGGAGCCAGCCGTGCAGGAAGCCGGTCACGAACGCGTCACCTGCGCCGTTGGTGTCGACGACCGGGCGGCCCGGGTCGACGGCGGGCAGGTGCAGCGGCGGGGTGTCGCGGGTGAGCAGGTGGCAGCCCTCGGCGCCGGCGGTGGCGATCACCGCGGTGGCCCGGCCCTCGGCGAGGATCGTCCGCATCAGCTCCTCGTGGCGGCCCCGGCAGCCGGCCACCGAGAGGAAGACCAGGTCGGAGTTGAGGGCGTAGTCGCGGTGGTGCGGGTTGACGCCGTCCCAGTCGTGCAGGTCGGTGGAGGTGGTGCGGCCGAGCCGGTGGAGGTCCGGGTACATGTCGCGGTTGGGGCCGGTGATGGAGAGGTGCACGTGCCGGCTGCGCTCGACGTACGGCAGGTAGACCTCGCGCGGGAGGCGGAGGTCGGCGGGGTGGCGGCCGTCGTAGAAGGAGAAGCGGCGGCCGGCCGCGTCGACCAGGTTGACCGCGCGCGGGGTGCCGTGCGGCGAGACCAGGTGGGCGAACGGGAGACCCTGGCGGGCGTACTCGGCGAGGATCAACCCGGCCTGCGGGTCGTCGCCGAGGTGGTCGAGGAAGGCGGTGCGCAGGCCGAGGTGGTGGGCGCCGAGGGCGACGCCGTTGCCGGTGTGGGCGACGTAGTCGCGGACCGGCGGCACGTACTGCGAGTCGCCGTCGGGCACTTCGAGCCGGTCGACCCGGACGATGGTGTCGACTCCGGCACCGCCGACCACCAGCAGGTCATGGGCGAACGAGGACTCGGACTCCGACACGACGGCGCCTCCTTGATCCCTGGGGTCGACCAGGAGTCAAGCAGGCGCCGGAGGTTGACTGCAAGACCTTGCGGCAAGTTTCAGGATGCCCGTTGTCTGTCGCTCGGCGTCACCGCCCCCGCCTTGGCACTCACGTCCGCGGCGCCCCCGGCGCCGGCCTCGGCGACGGCCACGGCCTCCCCGGGTTCGAGTCCGGCCGCCTCACCGGGCGCCGGACGGTGGGTGATCATCAGGAAGGCGACCAGCGCGGAGACGATCAGGATCCCCATCGCCACCCAGGTCGCGGTCACGTAGCCGTGCACCGCACCTTGCGCCTGCACCGCCGGGTCGGCCGCGACCCGGGTGGCGAGGTACGACGCGGTGGCGCTGGCCGCGATGGTGTTCAGCAGCGCCGTGCCGAAGGAGCCGCCCACCTGCTGGGCCGAGTTGATGGTGGCCGAGGCCGCGCCGGCCTCGTTCGGGGCGACGCCGAGGGTGGCCAGGCTCATCGACGGCATGAAGACCAGGCCCATGCCGAAGCCGAGCAGCAGCTCCGCGGGCAGCACCATGGCGGCCCACGGGCTGTCCACCTTCATCTGGGTCAGCCAGGCCATGCCCGCCGCGGCGAGCAGCAGACCGGGGGCGATCAGGTTGCGGGACGGCACCCTGGTCATCAGCCGGGCCGCGATGCCGGTCGAGCTGATGACGATGGCGGCGGTCATCGGCAGGAAGGAGACACCGGAGACCACCGGCGAGAAGTGCTTGATCACCTGGAGGTAGTAGGTGAGGAACAGGAACAGGCCGAACATGCCGACCATGGCCAGGCCCACCGAGAGCGCGCCACCGCCGCGGTTGCGTTCGCCGACGATGTGAAGCGGGAGCAGCGGGTGCCGGGTGTTCTTCTCGACCAGCACGAAGAGCGCGAGCAGCAGGACGCCGAGCCCCAGCGAGCCCAGCACCAGCCAGTCGCCCCAGCCCCGGGTCACGGCCTCGGAGGTGCCGAAGACGATGGCGAGCAGGCCGCCGCAGCCGAGCAGCGCACCGGGCAGGTCGAGTCTGACCCGGCGCCCCTTGGCGATGTGGTCACGGGTGAGCACGTAGTAGGCCGCGACGGCCGTGGCGATGGCGATCGGGGTGTTGACGAACAGGCACCAGCGCCAGTTCAGGTACTCGGTCAGCAGACCGCCCGCGATGAACCCGATCGCGGCACCGCCGCCGGCGATCGCGCCGAAGATGCCGAAGGCCGTGCTGCGTTCCTTGGGGTTGGTGAAGGTCGTGGACAGCAGCCCCAGCGCCGAGGGCGCGAGGATCGCGCCGAAGGCGCCCTGCAGGGCGCGGGCCCCGAAGAGCATGGCTGGTCCGACCGCCGCGCCGCCGATCGCCGAGGCGAGGGCGAAGCCGAGCAGGCCGATGGTGAAGACGCGCTTGCGGCCGAAGAGGTCGCCCAGCCGGCCGCCGAGGAGCAGCAGGCCGCCGAAGGCCAGCGTGTAGGCGGTGATCACCCACTGCCGGTTGGCGTCGGAGATGCCGAGGTCCTTCTGGGCCGACGGCAACGCGATGTTCACGATCGTGATGTCGAGGACGATCATCAGCTGGGCGATGGCGATGACCGCCAGGGCCCACCAGCGGCGGCTGTCCGCCGCCCCATGAGCTTCATGACCGGTGGCAGTTTGAGCAGACACTGGTTGAGCCTTCCGGAGGGGATCGGAGAGGTCACGCAGTCGCCTTCAAGCCAAACTCGCGGGGCGCCGAATCGCAAGGAAAAACCTCACCAAATACGGCGATTCAGGACCAAAGAACCAGGGTCCCGGGACCAGGGGACGAGGCCCCGGAGCACCGGACTGGCCCGGGTGCGGCGCGCCGGACGGGGACGCACGCGGGCGCCGGGGCAGCGCCGGACGGGGACGAACGCGGGCCCCGGGCAGCGCCGGACGAGGACGCACGCGGGCCCCGGGCGTCCATGACACCCGGGGCCCGGCGAAGTACCGCGACGGGGCTCAGAGCGCGGCCAGCTCCGCGACCAGGTCGTCCAGGCCGAGCGAACCCTGCGACAGCGCCGCCATGTGCCAGGCCTTGAGGTCGAACTCCTCGCCCCGCGCCTCGTGCGCCGCCCGCGCGGCCGCCCGGCCGCGCAGCCAGGCGCGCTCGCCCAGCTTGTAGCCGATCGCCTGCCCAGGCATGCCCAGGTAGCGGACCAGCTCGCTGTCCAGGAAGTCCGCCGAGAGCCCGCAGTACAGGCCGAAGAACTCCCGGGCGGCGTCCGGCAGCACCGGCTCTCCGGGCTTGTACGGGGAGTCCGCGGGGAAGTCCAGGCCGACGTGCATGCCGATGTCGACGATCACCCGCAGCGCCCGCATCATCTGGGCGTTGAGGTAGCCGAGCCGGTGGCCGGGGTCGGTGAGGTAGCCCAGCTCGTCCATCAGGCGCTCGGCGTACAGCGCCCAGCCCTCCAGGTTGGCGCTGACCCCGCCGAGGCTGACCTGGTAGGTGGAGAGCCGGTCGGCGACGTAGTTCCACTGCGCGAGCTGGAGGTGGTGGCCCGGGACGCCCTCGTGGTACCAGGTGGAGACGAGGTCCCAGACCGGGAAGCTGTCCCGGCCGATGGTCGGCAGCCAGGTCCGCCCGGGCCGGGTGAAGTCCAGCGAGGGCGCGGTGTAGTACGGCGCGGCGGCGCCGCCGGCCGGAGCGATCATCGACTCGACCCGGGTGACCGGCTCCGCCAGGTCGAAGTGGGTGCCCTGGAGGTCGTTGATCGCCTGGTCCATCAGGCCCTGGAGGTACTCGCGGGCGGACTCCGCGCCCTGGATGGCGGGGCCGTCGCTCTCCAGCCACTTCATCGCCGCCATCGGGCTGGCGCCGGGGAGCACCTTCTCGGCCTCGGCCTTCATCTGGGCGTGGAGGTCGTGGAACTCCTCCCAGGCCCAGGCGTACGCCTCGTCGAGGTCGAGGTCGGCGCCGGTCCAGTAGCGGACCCAGCGGCCGTAGCGCTCGCGCCCGGTGGTGTCGGGGGCGTCGGCGGCGGCCGGGCCGTAGACGTCGCGCATCCAGTCGCGCAGCTCGGCCAGCGCTTCGGCGGCGGCGACGGCGTGCTCGGCGAGGCCCGCACGCAGTCCCTCGGGGGCGTCCTTGACGAACTCGCCGAACCACCCCGCGCGTCGCCCGCCGTCACCGTTGTCCGGGCCGCTGCGCGGTGCGCCCGCCTCCTGGCTCCCCGCGTCCAGCCACTCCCCCAGCTGCTCGACCACGGTGGTCACCTGGCGGGGGCCGGAGAGCAGGCCGCGCCGAATGCCCTCGGCGAGGGTCTCGCGGTACTGCAGCAGTGCGGCGGGCACCCGGGCCATCCGGCGGCCGACGACCTCCCACTGCTGCTCGGTCCCGGTGGGCATCAGGGTGAAGACGTCACGGACGTTGTGCACCGGCGAGCCCAGGTTGCGGACCGCGCGGAAGCTCTCGCCCGCGGTGTGGACGGCGAGTTCGGCGGTGAGCCGCTCGCGGAGCAGCCGGGCGCACCGGCGCTCGGCCTCGTCCTCGGCGGCCCCGGCCTCCTCCGCCTCGGTGAGCCGCGCGAGGGTCTGCCGGGCCAGCTCGGCGACCGCCTCGACGCCGGCCGGGGAGAGGTCGGGGAGGCGGTCGTCCTCGGGGTTGAGCCCCAGATACACCGCGGTCAGCGGGTCCAGCAGAGCGAGCGCCTGGACGTAGGCGTCGGCGACACGGCGCGGGGTGGTGCCGTCGGAGCTGATCAGTTCTTCAACCATTCGGACATCATTTCGTGGCAGGGGCCGTTTGCAAGCCCCTATCCCATGGCATGGGCCTGCCAGTTCAGGCGCCGGCCCGCCGCTCCCGCCACCCCCGGAGCACCACGCCCGGGTCCCAGGTGGGCCGTCCGCGCGCGAAGCGGGAGAAGCAGAGGCCGATCAGGACGGCGCAGAAGTGTCCGAGGTCCGCGAAGGTGTGCGAGGTGACCAGCGGCACCAGGTAGAAGACCAGCACCCCGCCGCCGTACAGCCACCGCCAGCGCCCGGCGAAGCGGTAGGCGAGCACGGCGACGACGCCCGCCAGCGCGTACGAGACGCCGACGTCCACGGTGCCCGCGAGGTCCTCGTGCAGCCGGCCCTTCGCGATGCCCCGGGCGACCACGCCCTCGCTGACGAAGGTGGCCAGCACATGGGCGGTGGCGGCGACGCCTCCATCCTGGGCGAGGCGCCCTCGTTCCGCCCGCCCGCGGGAACGGGCAGGCAGCGGCGCGGACACCCGTTCGAGAAGTACCACGCAGGCCAGGAGCCGAACGCCCTGACGCCCATTACGCTGACCGCCATGGACGCCAGCTCAGCCCCCGCCCCCGCCACCCCCGAGGCACGCCCGCGACGCACCGGGTACCGGCGGCTGCCGGTGCAGCAGCGGCGGGAGCAGCTGATCGCGGTGGCGCTGGAGCTGTTCGCCGCCAGGGCGCCCGAGGACGTGGGCCTGGACGACGTGGCGGAGGCCGCGGGGGCGTCACGGCCGCTGGTGTACCGGTACTTCGCGGGTGGCAAGCAGCAGCTCTACGAGGCCGCGCTGCGCACCGCGGCCGAGGAGCTGACCAGCCGGTTCACGGTGCCGCTGACCGGCACCCCGACCGCGCAGCTGGCGGCCGTGCTGGACAGCTACTTCGCCTTCGTGGCCGAGCACGACGCGGGGTACGCCGCATTGCTGCGCGGCGGTTCGGTGGTGGAGACGGCGGGCACGTCGGCGATCGTCGACGAGGTCCGGCGGGCGGCGCTCAAGCGGACGCTGCGCCACCTGGGCGTCCGGGAGGCGGGGCCGCGGCTGACGCTGCTGGTCCGCTCGTGGATCGCGGTGGTCGAGGGTGCCTCGCTGACCTGGCTGGACGAGGGCCGGGCGGTGCCGGTGGCCGAGGTGCGGGACTGGCTGGTGGACCAGTTCGTGGCGATGGCGGCGGCGACGGCGCTGGGTGACCGGCAGACGGCGGACGTGCTGGCGGGGCTGCTGGCGCTGGAGGGCCCGGACGACACCCGGGTGGAGCGGCTGCGCGAACTGCTCGCGCGGCGGCCGTAGCGGCGCACCGCACCCGGCTCGCGGCAACCCCGACCCCCGTGCCCGGGGCAAGGGTCGCCAGTGGCGGGCGTTACGCCTTGCCGAACACCTGCCGCTGCCGGCCGAGCCCGTCGATCTCGATCTCGACGATGTCCCCGGGGATCAGGAACGGGGTGCCCGGGTGGCCCAGGGTGACGCCGGCCGGGGTGCCGGTGACGATCACGTCGCCCGGCTCCAGCACCATGAACTGGCTTGCGTACCGGACGATCTCCAGGACCGGGAAGACCATCTGCGAGGTGGAGCCGTCCTGCCGCAGGCCGCCGTTGACCCAGAGGCGCAGCGGCAGCCGCTGCGGGTCCGCCACCTCGTCGGCGGTGACCAGCCAGGGCCCGAGCGGGGTGAAGGTCTCCGCCGACTTGCCCTTGTCCCACTGGCCGCCGCGCTCGAACTGGAAGGCGCGCTCGGTGACGTCGTTGGCGATGGTGTACCCGGCGATGACCTGCGCGGCCTCCGCGTGGTCCGCCAGGTACCGGCCGGTCCGGCCGATCACGATGGCCAGCTCGGCCTCGTAGTCGGTCTTGTCGCCGCCGCGCGGCACCAGCACCTCGTCGTACGGGCCGACCACGGTGGAGCTGGGCTTGAGGAAGATCACCGGCTCGTCCGGGATCGGCGCCCCGGCCTCGGCCGCGTGGTCGCGGTAGTTGAGCCCGATCCCGACCACCTTGCCCGGCCGGGCGACCGGCGCGCCCACCCGCTGCCCGGCGAGGTCGGTCTCCGGCAGCAGGCCGGCGGCCACGTCGCGGGCCAGCGCGTCCGGGTCGAGCCCGGCGAGGAACGCGCCGTCGATGTCCGGGGCGCGCCCGGAGAGGTCGTACGCGGTGCCGTCCTGGCCCAGCACGACCGGACGCTCGGCGCCCGGAGGTCCGACACGGAGGAGCTTCATATGAGCGTCACCACCAGTTTCTTCGCAGCTGGCCGGGGCGGCCGCACACCGCTCCCGGACTCTTGCATGCGAGGTATATCAATGCCTCCCACCTGCGAACCAGACCGTCTCGATGGGCGAGTTCCTATCAATTCGCACAAGCCGTGCCGGTGCCGAATCAGGTGCCCGTACGGTTGACAGCCTTCCGGGCCGGCCGGCCGGCCGGCCGTGGCGGGCCGGGCGAGGGCCCCGGGAGTGCCCGGGAGGGCTGCAGGCGGGCTGCGGGAGGGCAGCGGGCCTGCGAGAGCGCTGCGGGAGAGCTCCGCCATGGGCGAACGGCGCCATGCCCAGGGCGAACAGGCGCACGGACGGCCGGGCGGGCGCACAGGATCGCGGGCATGGAGCTGATACGGGTACGCCCCGAGTTGTACATGATCACACTGGACTTCGGCACCGCCTACCTCTGGCGGGACGAGAACGGGGGCGGGGACGAGAACGGGGGCGGGGAGGCCCTCACCCTGGTCGACACCGGGATCGCCGGGTCGGCCGACGCCGTCGAGGCGGCGATCCTCCGGGCCGGGTCGGACCCGGCGGCGCTGCGCAGGATCGTGCTGACCCACCACCACGAGGACCACACCGGCTCGGCCGCCGAGCTGGCGGAGCGCTGGGGCGCCGAGGTGGTGGCGCACCGGCTGGAGGCCCCGGTGATCCGCGGCGAGCGGGAGCCGGTGCCGCCGGTGCTGAGCCCGTTCGAGCAGGAGCTGTGGGCCGGCCTGCCGCCGCTGCCCCCGGCCCCGCCATGCCCGGTCGACCGCGAGGTCGAGGACGGCGAGGTGCTCGGCTTCGGCGGGGGCGCGGTGGTGGTGCACGTGCCGGGGCACACCGACGGCAGCATCGCCCTGCACCTGCCCGGGCCCGGCGTGCTGTTCACGGGGGACGCGGTGGCCAACGTCGGCGGGCGGACCATGCTCGGCGTCTTCAACTCCGATCCGGTGCGGGCCGCCGACGCCCTGCGCCGGCTGGCCGCGCTGCCGGTGGGGACGGCGGTCTTCGGGCACGGCGACCCGGTCACCGACGGAGCCTCGGCGGCGCTGCGGTCAGCCGTCGAGCAGCTGCCGCAGGGATAGCGGCCGGTCCGGGCCCGGACCGCCGCGCTCGCACGCGCGCCGCCAGCGGTCCAGGTCGCGCAGCACGTCGGCGCGGGCGTCCGGCTCCCCGAGGGCCCCGGACAGCTCGGTCAGCAGCGCGACGGCGGCCCCCGGGCTGCCGTCGCGGGCCAGCCAGAGGGCCAGGTCGTGGCAGGTGCGCAGGGTGCGGACGTCGTCGTGGCCGCAGACCCGGGCGAGCTGCGGGATCAGCGGGGCGAGGATCCGGACGGCCTCCCCCGGCCGGCCCTCCGCCCCGTGCTGCCAGGCCTGGTCGGCCCGCCTGCGCAGCACCTCGGCGCTGGGCTCCTCCGGGCCGAGCCGGATCTCGCGCAGCCGGCGGCGGACCTCGGCGGCGTCGGCGGGCCGGTCGGCCGGGTCCTTGGCGAGCAGTTGGCGGACCAGCACGGCAAGCGCCGGATCGGGGGTGTGGACGGGCAGCGGCGGGTCGTTCAGGTGCTGGTACATCATGGTGACCGGCGAACCGGCGTTGAACGGCCTTTGCCCGGTGCAGAGTTGGAAGAGCACCACGCCGAGCGCATAGAGGTCGGCCCGGCCGTCGATGGGCGCGCCGGACCAGCACTCGGGCGCCAGGTAGGGCGGGGTGCCGATGACCACGCCGGTGGAGGTGAGCCCGCCGCCGGACTGGGTCAGCAGCCGGGCGATCCCGAAGTCCAGCACCTTGGCCTCGCCGCTGTCGGCGATCATGATGTTCTCGGGCTTGATGTCCCGGTGCACCACGCCCGAGCGGTGGGCGGCGTCCAGCCCCTTGCAGACCTGCCGGACCCACTTCAGCGACAGCGCGAGGTCGGGGGCGCCCTCCCTGAGGACCGCGGAGAGCGGCCGGCCGTTCACCAGCTCCATGACCAGGTAGTGGGTGGAGAGGGCGCCCCGCTGCACCCGGCCGTAGTCGTACAGGGTGACGATGTGCGGATTGGAGAGGCTGCCCGCGGTCCTGGCCTCCCGGATGAAGCGCTCGACGGCCTCCTCGTCGCTCGCCTTCTCTTCGGAGAGGACCTTGACCGCGACCGGCCGTCCGATGTTGCTGTCGTACGCCGTCCAGACCACCCCGAAGCCGCCCGCGCCGAGCTTGCGGTCCAACCGGTAGCGGCCGTCCAGCACCTCCCCAGCCCTCATGTCTCCCCCAACCCCCCAAGTCCACCGGATTCGAACGGTGTTCACCGTGACCGGGGCCACGATAGCGGTGGGGGAGAACAGGAGGGTGAACGGACTGCGGCCCGGCCCGGGCGGCCCCCGGGAACGGTCAGAGGACCTTGGCCAGGAAGGCCCGGGTGCGCTCGTGCCGTGGGTCGTCCAGGACGGCCTTCGGCGGGCCCTGCTCGACCACCACGCCGCCGTCCATGAAGACGACGGCGTCGGCGACCTCGCGGGCGAAGCCGATCTCGTGGGTGACCACGATCATGGTGGTGCCAGCCCGGGCGAGGTCCTTGATGACGTCCAGCACCTCGCCGACCAGCTCGGGATCGAGCGCCGAGGTGGGCTCGTCGAAGAGCAGCACCTTCGGCTCCAGCGCCAGCGCCCGGGCGATCCCCACCCGCTGCTGCTGGCCGCCGGACAACCGGCGGGGGTAGGCGTCCGCCTTGTCGGCCAGGCCGACCCGCTCCAGCAGCTCCAGCGCCGCCGCCCGGGCCTCGGCCCGGGGCCGGCGCAGCGCACCGACCGGCGCCTCGATGACGTTCTCCACCACGGTGAGGTGCGGGAACAGGTTGAAGTTCTGGAAGACGAAGCCGATGTCGGTGCGCTGGCGCAGGACTTCGCGCTCCTTGAGCTCGTGCAGCCGGCCGCCGGAGCGCCGGTAGCCGATCAGCTCGCCGTCGATCGCGACGAAGCCCCGGTCCGGCTTCTCCAGGTGGTTGACCGAGCGCAGCAGGGTGGACTTGCCGGAGCCGGACGGGCCGAGCACCACCGTCACCGAGCCGGCCGCCGCGTCGAGGTCGACCCCGCGCAGCACGGCGAGCCGCCCGAAGCTCTTGTACAGGCCCCTGACCTGCACCATGGGTGCTGCGGCGGCGGCGGTGGTGGCGGTCACGGGGTGTCCTCCGGTGGCGGGGGCGGCGGGGGGTGATGGTCGCGGCGATGGGTCGCGGTGAAGGTCATGGTGGTGGTCATGGTGGTGGGACGCCTCCAGGGCCCGGGCCCGGACAGAGGGGTCACGCGTGCTCGGGCGGGCTGATCAGGGACTCCTTGATCGCCGAGTCGGCGACTCCCCACTTCTGGAGGATCCTGTCGTACGTCCCGTCCTTGATCAGCTGGTTGACCGCCGCCTGGAACGCGGGGGTGAGCGGCGAGCCCTTCCTGAACGCGAACCCGACGTCCAGCCGGTGGAACTCACCGAGGAACCTCGTCCCGGACGCCTCCTGGGAGGCCTGGTAGCGCAGGCCGTTGATGGTGGACATGGTGATGTCCACCCGGCCCTGCTGGAGGCCGGTGAGGACGGCGCCGCTGTCACTGAACGCCTTCACCTCGTACGGCTTGCGCCCGGCGTCGGTGCAGACGTTCTTCCTGGCGTTGAGGGTGGTCTCGAACGTGGTGCCGGCGCCGGTGCCGATGGTCAGCCCGCAGAGCTGCGACAGATCGGTCACCGGCTGGATCGTGGTGTTGTCCTTCTTCACCGCGAAGCCCTGGCCGTCGTCGATGTAGGTGACGAAGTCGATGGTCTTCAGCCGGGCCGTGGTGACGCCGAAGTTGCCGGTGCCGACGTCGTACTTGCCGCTGCCGAGCGCGGGCAGGATGGTCTCGAAGGCGGCCTCCTCGCGCTGCACGGTCAGGCCCAGCACCTTGGCCACCGCGTCGGTGAAGTCGATGTCCACTCCGGCCGGCTTCCTGGTGGCCTGGTCGGCGTAGAAGGCGCTCGGCGGGTAGCCGAACGACGAGCCGAACCTCACCGTGCCGGACGTGCGGACGTCCTCGGGCAGCAGCGCGGCGGCGGCGTCCGACTTGGCGATGCCGGAGACGAGGTCCTGCCCGGCGGCGGTTGCCAACGGGCCCGCGGCGCCCGGCCGGGCGGTCTTCGGGTCCGAGCCGCAGGCGGCCACCGCGAGGAGCGGCAGCAGGGCGGTGACCGCGAGCAGGCGGCGGACGGTGGTGGCTCTCACGGGTCGGTGCCTTTCGGGGGTGGGTGTCAGGAGCCTTTGGCCGGACGGCGGTCGGCGGCCTGCGGGCGCTTGGCGGGCTTCGGATACCCGGCGGCCCGCGGGTGGGCCGGGGCCCGCCCCCGGTTTCGGGCGGAGGCCCCCGCCCGGCCGGAGTCCGGGCACGCCGGAGGAGGCCGTGACGGGACCGGGGCCGTGACGGGCCCGGGACCGCGGCGGGCGACGGGCGACGGGCGACGGGCGACGGGCGACGGGCGACGGGCGACGGGCGACGGGCGACGGGCGACGGTACGTGACGGTGGACGGGGAGACTGCCGGAGCGCAGTGGTGGGGAGGAGGGGAGGCGGCGGCAGCGTGCGCCTGATGAGCCGTCAGTCGGCGACGGCTCTCCCGGCCCGCGACGGGGCACCGAGGGAGGGCTCTCCGGGGGAGCGGCCCCGGTGCGGGGAGGCTCCTAGGAGGACAGGGCCGGCTGGACGGCCCGCTGCCGGGTCAGCCGCGACACGCCGCGGACCACACCCGACCGAAGTCGATGTGGTCGCGGGTGACCAGGGGCTGCTCGGCGTACATGGCCACCAGTTGAGCAGCCGAGCATGCATGGCGTCAACCACCCTCCATTACCGCTCTGTTGCGATCGTCTGTCGCCGTACGACCACACCGGACGGGCGACCGCCCCACCCTTGACAGGCCTCGATCGCGCATGCGTACGATCACAGCGGAGTGCAGTGCAGGGCCGGCCGCGTTGAGGGACGCGGACCGGCGAGAGGGCCGTACGTGACCGCATCCGTACCTCCCCGCCCCCGCCCGCACTCGCGCCGCCTGGAGCCCCTCATGGCCACCCCGCAGGACGTCCTCCCCGTGCCCGCCGCCCTCACGACGGCCGGCCGCAACCCCGCCCCACCGGACGCCGCCCCCGCCGACGCCGACGCCCGGCTCGTCGCCCGCCGCCGGCCCGGCCAGTGGATCTCCGCCGCCGTCGCCCTGCTGCTCTTCGCGATGGCGCTCAACTCGGTGATCCGCAACAAGGCCTTCCAGTGGGACGTGGTGGCCGACTGGTTCACCGCCGCCTCCGTCCTGAACGGCCTCACCCTCACCCTCTGGCTGACCGCCGTCACCCTCACCCTCGGCTTCGTCCTCGGCACCGTCCTCGCCACCATGCGGCTCTCCACCAACCCGGTGCTGCGCACGCTCAGCTGGATCTACGTCTGGATCTTCCGCTCCACCCCGGCGCTGGTGCAGCTGCTGCTCTTCTTCAACATCGGCGCGCTCTACCCGACCCTCGGCCTGGGCATCCCGTTCGGCCCGGAGTTCGTCACCGTCAGGACCGTCAACCTCGTCGGCCCCACCCTGACCGCCGTCATCGGCCTCACCCTGCTGGAGGCCGCGTACGCCGCCGAGGTGGTGCGCGGCGGCATCCTCTCCGTCGACCGCGGCCAGCTGGAGGCCGCCTCCGCGCTCGGGCTGGGCCGCTGGCGGGTGCTGCGCCGGATCGTCGTCCCGCAGGCGATGCGCTCGATCGTGCCGACCGCGGCCAACATGCTGATCAGCGCGCTCAAGGGCACCAGCATCGTCAGCGTGCTGGCCGTCTCCGACCTGCTCTACTCGGTCCAGCTGGTCTACCTGCAGTCGTACCAGGTCATCCCGATGCTGATGGTCGCCACCATCTGGTACATCGTGATCACCACGATCCTGTCGATCGGGCAGTACTACGTCGAACGGCACTACGCCAAGGGCGCCACCCGCGAGGGCCTGCCGCCCACCCCGCTGCAGAAGGCCCGGGCGGCCTACCGCCGGCTGCGCGCCGCCGCCGACGCCCCCGCGGTGAAGGCGTGACCAGCCTGGTGATCGTCGGCGCCGGACCGCGCGGCACCGGGCTGCTGGAGCGGATCGCCGCCAACGCGCCCGAACTCCTGCCCGGCGACCGGCCGTTGGCGATCCACCTGGTCGACCCGTACCCGCCTGGCGCGGGCCGGATCTGGCGCCACGAGCAGTCCCCCCTGCTGCGGATGAACTCGATGGCCGAGGACGTCACGATGTTCACCGACGAGCGGTCCACCATCGAGGGGCCGGTCCGCCCCGGCCCCTCGCTGGCCGAATGGGCCGCCCACAGCGAGGAGTTCGCCCCCTACCGGGAGCCGCCCGACCCGGCCGTCCGGGCGGAGCTGCGCGCCCTCGCGCCCACCGACTTCCCCACCCGCCGGGCCCAGAGCGCCTACCTGGACTGGGTGTTCCGCCGCGCCGTCGCCGACCTGCCGCCGCACGTCACCGTCACCGTGCACCGGGACACCGCCCGCCGGATCGAGGGCCCGGCCGACGGCCCGCAGCGCGTCCACCTCGGCGGCGGCGTCCTCACCGCCGACCACGTCGCCCTCACCCTCGGCCACCTCGACTCCGACCCCCACCCCCGGTACGCCGCCGACGCCGGGTTCGCCGCCCGGCACGGCCTCTTCCACCTGCCGCCCGCCTTCTCCGCCGACGCCGACCTCTCCGGCATCGCCCCCGGCGAGCAGCTCGTCCTGCGCGGATTCGGCCTCGCCTTCGTCGACCTGCTGGCGCTGCTCACCGAGGGCCGCGGCGGCCGCTTCGAGGAGACGCCCGCCGGCCTGGCCTACCGGCCGTCCGGCCGCGAGCCGGTGATCCACGTCGGATCCCGGCGCGGCGTGCCGTACCACTCCAAGACCGGCTACCGGCTCCAGGGGCCGCCCGCCCCGCTCCCCCGCTACTTCGACGCGGCCGCCGTCGACGCCGTCCTCGGACGACCCGGACCGCTCGAACTGCGCCGGGACTTCTGGCCGTTGATGGCCAAGGACATCGGCTTCGGGCACTACCACGAGCTGTTCCACGCCCACCCCGGGCGCACCACGCTGCCCTGGGAGGAGTTCCTGGCCGGCTACGACGCGTACGACTGGCACTCCCCGGGACTCGCCCGGCTGGTCGCCCTGGCCGTCCCCGACCCGGCCGACCGGCTGGACCTCGAACGGCTCGACGTCCCGCTGGCCGGCGTCGAACTCGGCTCCGAGGACGAACTCCAGCGCCACCTGCGCGACTACATCGCCGAGGACGCCGACCGCCGCGCCGACCCCGCCCACAGCGCCGACCTCGGCGCCTTCCTCGCCCTGCTCTCGCTCTTCGCCCAACTGCCCCGTGTCCTCGCCTCCGGCCGGCTCTCCGCCCGCTCGGTCGGCGAGGACCTCGACGAGTGGTTCTTCGGCTACTTCAGCCACCTCGCCTCCGGCCCGCCCGACTTCCGGCTGCGCCAACTGGTCGCGCTCTCCGAGGCCGGCGTGGTCCGCTTCCTCGGCGCCGGCATCCGGGTCGATCGGGACGAGGCCGGCGGCACCTGGCGGGCGTCCGGCACCACCGTGCCCGGGCACAGCGTCACCGCCACCGCACTGGTCGAGGCGTACCTGCCCAAGCACGCGCCGGCCCGCACCCGCGACCCGCTGCTGCGCGAACTGCACCGCGCCGGGCGGATCGTGGAGGAGGTGGTCACCGACGCCGAGCACACCCACCGGACCGGGCTGGTCACCGTCCGCCCCACCGACAGCCGCGTGCTGGATCCGGCCCTGGGTGGCGGGGCGCACCCGCGCCGCACCGCTCTCGGCCCGCACACCAGCCTCCGCGCGGCGGCGGCCTTCGCCCGGCCGCGTACCGACTCCCCCGGGTTCCGGCAGAACGACGCCGCCGCCCGCGCATTGCTGCGCGCGCTGGCCGGCGTGCCGGCGGAACCGGCGGTGAGCGGCTGCCGCTGACCGCGCGGGGCGCTACGGACCGAAGAGCTCCTCCACCAGGTCCTCGGCCGTGACGTGATCCGGAGCGGACAGGATCCAGTCCCCCACCCCCTTGATGCCCGTCCCGCGCTCCAGCGCGTTCAGGCAGGCGTTGGCCTCCTGGTCCGAGGCGAAGTCCCAGGCCAGGAGGCGTCGGACCAGCACCACGGCCTCGAGCGGACTGATCTTCATCCGCCGCGAGGCGCGGGGGCGGCGGGCCGGCTGCGCCAGCCGCTGCTGGTAGCCCGCGAGGTCGTGCCAGGCCTGGACGGTGGTCGGGTGCTGCTCGCCGAGTCCCCGGGCGAGGTCCGGCAGCAGCGTGCGCAGCTGGAGCACGGCGCCTTCCAGATCGCCCCGGTTGGCCGCGTACACCGCCAGGTCGTGCCGGGCCTTCAGGACGCGGGTGTCGTGGCCGCCCCAGATGGCGTGCATGTCCGGCAGCAGCTCGGAGAGCCGGCGGATCGCGGTGACCGTCTCACCGCTCTCGCCGATGCACCAGCTCAGGTGGTAGCGGGCGGCCAGGGTGTCCGGATCGGTCTGGCCCAGCGCGAGCCGCATGTCCTCGACCACGGTGGAGAGCAGCCGGATCGCCCCGTCGAGGTCGCCGGCCCGGCTCAGGTACCAGGTGAAGTCCCGCCAGGCGCAGAGCGTGTCCCGGTCGGTGGCGCCGAGCGCGACGACGGACTCCCGGGCCACCGCCTGGAGCTGGATGGCGGACTCCCCGGCGGTGGCCGCCCGGAAGGCCGCACTCCGGCGCTCGCGCAGCGCGGCCCGGACGGTGTCGTTCGCCGCGGCGGGCGGGGCGGTGACCGGTGGCGTGGTGAGCGGCGGCAGCACGGGCGGCACCTCGGCGCGCGGCTGCGCGACGGGCGGGGTGGGAGGCGGCGCGACGGGCGGAGCGAAAGGCAGCGCCACGGGCGGAACGGAGGCCGGCGCCACGGGCGGGACGGGAGGCGACGCTACCGGCGGAGCGGGAGGCGTCGACGGCGTCGACGGCGGGGGCGGCGCCGGACGGTCCAGCACCGTCGCGGTAGGGGCCGGGGACGCGGCCGCCCCCTCCGCCGTGCGCCGCTGTGCCAGGGCCGCGAGCCGCCGCTCCACCGACCGGGCATCGGCCGGGCGGTCCGCCGGGTCCTTGGCCAGCAGTTCGGTGACCAGCGCGGCCACCTCGCCCGGCAGCCCGAACTGCGCCGGATCCAGCGCCGGCGGCGGCTCGTTGAGGTGCTGGTACATCAGCACCGGCGTCGAGTCTCCACTGAACGGCCTTACCCCGGTGCAGAGTTCGACCAGCACGCAGCCGAACGCGTAGAGGTCCGCCCGTCCGTCCACCCGGCCGCCGGTCCAGCGCTCCGGCGCCATGTACGCCGGGCTGCCGATGACCGTCCCGGTGGTGGTCAGCCCGACCGCACCGACGTCCAGTTGGGCGATCCCGAAGTCCAGCACCTTCAGCGTGCCGGCCTCGGTGACCATGATGTTGTCGGGCTTGATGTCCCGGTGTACCATGCCGGCGTCGTGGGCGGCGGCCAGCGCGGAGCAGATCTGCCGCCCCCAGCGCAGGCTCTGCACCGGATCGGGCAGGCCGGCCCGGAGCACGGCGGTCAGGGTGCGGCCGGTGAGCAGCTCCATCACGAGGTAGGTCACCTGCCGGCCGCCGAGCTCGCCCTCCCCGAGGTCGTGGACGGTGACGATGTGCGGGTGCGAGAGGTTCCCGGCCGCGCAGGCCTCCCGGACGAACCGCAGCGCGGCCTTCTGCTGGTCCTCTCCGTGGTGGCCGATGACCTTGACCGCCACCTGCCGCCGCATCCGGGTGTCGAAGGCCCGCCACACCACGCCGAAGCCGCCCTGGCCGAGCCGTTCCAGCAGCTCGTACCGGCCGTCGAGGACATCCCCGACCGTCACCCGCCCCACCCCCACCTCTCGAAGCCGTCACACTCTACCGACGCCGCCGGGCCCGCCCGGGGGCCCTGCCCCCGCCCCGCTCCAGGTGGAAGGATGGGGGCAGGCGGCCGCAACGACGCGGCGGCCGGACGAGCAAGAGCCGAGGAGCGCAGTCATGGCCAAGCAGGCCCCGCAGAGCGACCCGGCGCAGGACGCCCCCCGGGTGTCGGCGCCCCAGCACGCGGCCGCCGGGCTGCCCGCGGTCGGCCACAGCCTCCGGATGGCCACCGAGCAGATGGGCGCCCGCCGCACCCTGGCCACCCTGCGCAAGGTGAACCAGCCCGACGGCTTCGACTGCCCCGGCTGCGCCTGGCCCGAGCCGGGCAGGACGCACACCGCCGAGTTCTGCGAGAACGGCGCCAAGGCCGTCGCCGAGGAGGCCACCGAGCGCCGGATCCTCGCCGAGTTCTTCGCCGCCCACCCGGTGGCCGAGCTCGCCGAACGGTCCGGCTACTGGCTCGGCCAGCAGGGCCGCCTCACCCAGCCGATGCTGCTGGACGAGGGCGCCACCCACTACACGCCGATCGGCTGGGACGAGGCCTTCGCGCTGATCGCCGAGGAGCTCCGGGCGCTGGACACCCCGGACGGCGCCGCGTTCTACACCTCCGGCCGGACCAGCAACGAGGCCGCCTTCGCCTACCAGCTGTTCGCCCGCCGGCTGGGCACCAACAACCTGCCGGACTGCTCCAACATGTGCCACGAGTCGTCCGGTTCGGCACTCACCGAGACGCTGGGCGTCGGCAAGGGCAGCGTCAGCCTGAAGGACCTCTACCAGGCGGACCTGATCATCGTGGCCGGCCAGAACCCGGGCACCAACCACCCGCGGATGCTCTCCGCCCTGGAGCGGGCCAAGCGCGCCGGCGCCACCATCGTCAGCGTGAACCCGCTGCCGGAGGCCGGCCTGGAGCGGTTCAAGAACCCGCAGAACGCGCGCGGCCTGGTCGGCCACGGCACCAAACTGACCGACCTCTTCCTGCAGATCCGGCTCGGCGGCGACCTCGCCCTGTTCCGCGCGCTCAACCAGATCGTCCTGGACGCCGACGGCGGCGTCGACGAGGCCTTCGTCGCGGAGCACTGCCACGGATTCGAGGAGTTCGCCGCCGAGGCCCGGCAGACCCGCCGCGAGGAGGTGCTGGCCGCCACCGGTCTGCCCTGGGAGCAGATCGAGGAGCTGGCCCGGCTGGTGCTCGGCTCGCGCAAGGTGATCGTCTGCTGGGCGATGGGCCTCACCCAGCACAAGCACGCCGTGCCGACCATCCGCGAGGTGGTCAACTTCCTGCTGCTGCGCGGCAACGTGGGGCGCCCGGGCGCCGGCGTCTGCCCGGTGCGCGGGCACAGCAACGTGCAGGGCGACCGGACGATGGGCATCTTCGAGCGCCCGTCCGACGCCTTCCTGGACGCGCTGGGCGGCGAGTTCGGCTTCGAGCCGCCGCGTGCGCACGGCTACGACTCGGTGGACACCATCCGCGCGATGCGCGACGGCAAGGTCAGGGTGTTCTTCGCGATGGGCGGCAACTTCGTCGCGGCCACCCCGGACACCGACGTCACCGAGGCGGCCGTGCGCCGCTGCCGGCTGACCGTGCACGTCTCCACCAAGCTCAACCGCTCGCACGTGGTGACCGGCGCCCGCGCGCTGATCCTGCCCACCCTGGGCCGCACCGACCGGGACGTCACCACCAAGGGTGCCCAGTTCGTCTCCGTCGAGGACTCGATGGGGCAGGTGCACTCCTCGCGCGGCGGCCTGCGCCCGCCCGCACCGGGGCTGCTCTCCGAGGTGGCGATCGTCTGCCGGCTGGCCCGCGCCGCGCTCGGCCCGCAGGACAACGTGCCGTGGGAGGAGTTCGCCGCCGACTACGACACCCTGCGGGAGCGGATCGCCCGGGTGGTGCCGGGCTTCGAGGACTTCAACGAGAAGGTCCGCCGGCCCGGCGGCTTCACCCTGCCGCACGGCCCGCGCGACTCCCGGACCTTCCCCACGGCGACCGGCAAGGCCAACTTCACGGTCAACCCGCTCACCGCGCCCGAGGTGCCGGCCGGCCGCCTGCTGCTGCAGACGCTCCGCTCGCACGACCAGTACAACACCACGATCTACGGCCTGGACGACCGCTACCGCGGCATCACCGGCGGCCGCCGGGTCGTCCTGGTCAACCCGGCCGACGCCGCCGAACTGGGCCTGGCCGACGGGGCGTACGTCGACCTGGTGAGCGAGTGGAAGGACGGCGTGAAGCGCCGCGCCCCGCACTTCCGGGTGGTGCACTACCCGGTGGCGCGCGGCGGCGCGGCCGCGTACTACCCGGAGACCAACGTGCTGGTGCCGCTGGACTCCACCGCCGACGTCAGCAACACCCCGACCTCCAAGGCCGTGGTGGTCCGTTTCGAGCCGGACAGCGGCGCGAGCTGAGCCCCGGAACGGCCGGGGGGCCTGCGGACCGCTGCGGTCCGCAGGCCCCCTCGGGCGTTCGCGTCAGTTCGGTCGGGCCGGCAGCGGCGTCGCGGAGGTCGTACCCGGGGCGGAGGCACTGGCCGAGCCGGTCCCGGTGGCCGAGGCGGACGAGGTCGGCGTGCCCGTCGGCGTCCCGGTGGGAGTTCCCGTGGGAGTCCCGGCGGGGGTGCCGGTGGGCGTACCGGTCGGCGTCCCCGTGGGAGTGCCGGTGGGCGTACCCGTCGGCGTCCCCGTGGGAGTCCCGGCGGGCGTACCCGTCGGCGTACCGGTCGGTGTCCCGGTCGGAGTGCCCGTGGGAGTCCCCGTCGGCGTGGTGGACGGTGTCTCCGGTGCGGGCGTGCCCGGGGCCGGCGTCCCCGGCGCAGGCGTGCCCGGCGCGGGCGTCTCCGGCACCTGGTTGGCCGGGCTCGGCGCGATCGGGGTGACGGTGTCCCAGCCGGCCGGGAGGTCCGGCACCTTCCAGGCGCCGCCCGCCTCGTCCGAGGCGGTCTCCGGGTCGGGCCGGACGGCGCCGAGGATCGGCATCGAGCCGATCGGCGACACCTTGATCACGGCGCCCGGCCGGGGCGCCTGGACGACCAGCCCGCCGCCGATGTAGAGCGCGACGTGCGTGGCGCCCTCGAAGTAGATGACGAGATCACCGGGGCGCAGCTGGTTCAGCGCGACGTGCTGGAGCTGGGCCCACTGCTCCTGGCTGGTGCGCGGGATCGGCTTGCCGGCGTGCAGCCAGGCCTGTGAGGTGAGGCCGGAGCAGTCGAAGGAGTCCGGACCGGCGCCGCCCCACAGGTACGGCTTGCCGAGCTGCGCCAGCGCGTACGCGACGGCGGCGCGGCCGGCCAGCGAGGGGGTGCGCTCACCCTTGCCGAGCGCGCCGGAGGCGAGGAAGGCGAGCTGGGCCTCGTCGGCCTTGACCTTCTCCAGCTTCTCCAGCTCGGTGCGCTGGGCGCCGGTGAGCGAGGAGACCGTCTGCTCGACGGAGGCCAGGTCGGTGGCGACCTTGGCCTTGGCGGCGTCCTGCTGGGCAACCAGCGCCTGCGAGCCCTTCAGCGCCTCCTCGTTCTGCTTCTGCAGCCCGCCGAGCGCCTCGCGGTCGGTCTTCAGCCGGTCCAGGAACTCGGACTGCGAGCGGCTGGCGGCGGCGAGCAGCTCGGCGACGGTGACCGCCTCGTACGGGTCCTTGGAGAGCAGCAGTTCGGCGTAGGCGGAGGCGGCGCCGTTGCGGTACTGGGCGGCGGCGAGCTGGGCGGCGATGTCGGTGCCGGCGTCGACCAGCTTCTGCTGGCGCTCCAGCCGGTCCTTGAGGTCGGCGAGCGTGGCCTGCTGCTCCGTCACCTTGGCGACGGCGGCGTTGTACTGCTCGGTTGCGGCCTCGGCACCCTTGTACAGCTCGTGCAGTTGGTCGAGCAGCGGGCCGAGGGTGGCCTTGGCGTCGGCGAGCGGGTCGGCACCGGGGGCGGCGGTCGGGGCGGTGACGCCGGGGCCGGGCGCGGCGTACGCGGCCTGGGTGGCCAGTGGCAGTGCGAGCGCGGCGGCCGCGAGCACGGCTCCGCAGCGCAGGGCGGCCCGCACCCACGGTCGCAGTCCGGCCGTTTCCGTCCGCTGTGCAGCCCCGCCCATGGGTGTGTCCTCCCCGACCCGACGGCTCCGGGGTCTCCGGGAGCCACGCCGATCCTGCCATGGGTTACTCGCCAGAAACAGACCGCACCCGCACGGGTCGGTGAATTCTCCGCTCCGGCTGTGAGGCGGGTCTCAGCAAACCGGACCGAACCGGGATGATCTGCGCCAATGCCCAGCTCAGCACGGCCGTGGACACCTTGGGGAAAGGTGCCGGACACCCGTCCGCCACCAGCGGAACCACGAATCCCGGCTCAGTTCACCTTCCGTTCACCGAACATCCCTACCGTCGCGAGCGACACCAACGTCAGTGCGACAACTACGACGATTGTTTGGGTATGGAACACATCTCGTTCCTGGTGGCCGTTGTGATCATCACGGCGCTCGCCTTCGACTTCACCAACGGGTTCCACGACACCGCCAACGCGATGGCCACCTCCATCGCCACGGGAGCCCTTCGGCCCAAGGTCGCGGTCACCATCGCGGCCGTCCTCAACTTCGCGGGCGCGTTCCTGTCCGTGAAGGTCGCCACCACCATCTCCGGCGGCATCGTCAACGAGAAGACCGGCATCCACCCGGAGATCATCTTCGCCGCACTGGTCGGCGCGATCCTGTGGAACCTGCTCACCTGGCTGAGAGGCCTGCCGTCGAGTTCCTCGCACGCGCTCTACGGCGGCCTGATCGGCGCCACCGTGGTCGGCGTCGGCGTCAACGGTGTCAACTTCGACACCGTCGTCACCAAGATCCTGATCCCCGCGATCGCCTCCCCGCTGGTCGCCGGCCTCGCCTCGTGGGGCGCCACCAAGCTGGCGTACGCGATCACCCGCAAGGGCAACGGCGAGACCGTCACCAAGGGCTTCAAGACCGGCCAGGTGTTCTCCTCCTCGCTGATCTCGCTGGCCCACGGCACCAACGACGCCCAGAAGACGATGGGCATCATCACCCTGACCCTGGTCTCGGTCGGCGCCCTGCCGAAGGGCGCGCTGCCCCCCACCTGGGTGATCGTCTCGGCCGGTGCGGCGATCGCGCTCGGCACCTACATGGGCGGCTGGCGGATCATCCGCTCGATGGGCAAGGGCCTCGCGGACATCCAGGCGCCGCAGGGCTTCGCCTCCGAGTCGGCCGCCGCCACCGTCATCCTGACCTCCTCGCACATGGGCTTCGGCCTCTCCACCACCCAGGTCTGCTCCGGCGGCATCATGGGCGCCGGCCTCGGCGGCCCGAAGGGCGAGCTGCGCTGGAGCCTGGTCCGCCGCATGGTCTACACCTGGGGCCTGACCCTGCCCGCCGCCGCCGTGGTCTCCGGCGCCGCGGCCTTCCTGGCCGAGCAGGGCGGCTGGGGCGTGGCCCTGGTCGGCGCCGCCCTGGTGGCCGGCTCCGGCGCGATGTGGATCCTCTCCCGCCGCCAGCCGGTCGGGGCGGACAACGTCAACGACGTCGCCCCGGTCGAGACCGTCACCCCGGTGGAGGTGGGCCCGGCCGGTACCCCGGTGACCCCCACCCCCGCCTCGACCACGGTCGCGGCCTGAGCGCCGCCGGCTGAGGAGCACACACCATGCACATCAAGTGGACCGCCCTGGCCCAGACCGCCGGCTTCAGCTTCGGCATCACCGTCGCCGTGGTCGCCGTCTTCGCGCTCGGCATCCTGGCCCTCTCCCGCCGCGAGGCCGCACTGACCGCGCAGCGCTCGGCGGCCGGCACCGGCGCCGCGACCGCCGGCCGGCTGGCCCTGGCCGGCGCGTACGCCTGCTTCGCGGTCTGCGGCGCGGCCGTCCTCTACGGCCTGTCGCTGATCGCCGGGCACTAGTTCAGCGGGCCGCGCTGATCCTGCGAGGATCCTGATCGCCCCGGCCGTCATGGCCGGGGCGATCATTGCCACACGGTGGAACGTCAGTTCTCGATCAGGACGACAACGAAGCCGGACAGTGCGGTGTCGACCTCTGCCAGGTCGAAGGCCGCAGGGTCGAACCGGCCGGCGGTGTCCAGGCCCGGGCCACTCGAAGCGTTCGTGTTCCTCGTGGCCGGGGTCGACGAGGATCCCGATGCGGTCCTCGTATCGCCGCAGCCCGCCGTGGCCACCGCGCCGAACCGGGGGTAGGCCGAGCCCGTGCGAACCCTGCCGGCCGGCACCCCCCGACCATGCGCGAGGCAGTGCCGGAGCAGGCGGATGCCCCGGGCGAGCCGGGCCGGGACCTCCTGGCGTGCCGCCCCGAGCCCCGCTGGATCGGGCACCGGGCACTGTCGCACACCTCGAAGGCCGGGGAGCATCGATGCTCCCCGGCCTTCGGCGTTCCCAAGCGAGGCGTTCCTGCGGGGTGTTCCCGCGAGGCGTTCCCGCGAGGTGCTCCGTCAGCCCTGCTGGGTGGTGCGCAGCGCGGTCTCGCGGATGAACAGCACCGTGATGAAGGCCAGCAGCGCGAACGGCGCCGCCATCAGGAAGACCACGCCCACGCCGTGCCCGAAGGCGTCCGTCACCAGCGGGACGACCGGGGCGGGCAGCTTGTGCAGGTCCGGGATGCCGCCGCCGGCCGCGGCGCCGGTGGCCGGGATGTGTGCGGCGGCCAGGTTCTCCGCCAGGTAGTGGCCGACCTTGTTGCTCATGAGGGCGCCGAGCGCGGAGACGCCCATCGCGCCGCCCATGGTGCGGAAGAAGGTGACGACCGAGCTGGCCGCGCCGAGCTCGCTCCGCGGCACCGTGTTCTGCACCGCGAGGACGAGGTTCTGCATGGTCAGGCCGAGGCCGATGCCGGTGATCGCCATGTAGACGCAGAGCAGCCCGTAGTCGGTGTCGGCCCGGGCGGTGCCGAGCAGGCCGAAGCCGATCGCCAGCATCAGGGTGCCGGAGACCAGGTACACCTTCCACTTGCCGTACTTGGTGATCAGCTTGCCGGCCACGGTGGAGGAGACGGCCAGACCGAGGATCATCGGGAGGGTCATCAGGCCGGCGATGGTCGGGGACTTCTCCCGGGCCAGCTGGAAGTACTGGCTGAGGAAGGTGGTCGCGCCGTACATCCCGATGCCGACCAGGACGCTGGCGAGCGCGGCGAGGGTGACGGTGCGGTGGCGGAAGAGCGCCGGCGGGATGATCGGCTCGGCGGCGCGCTTCTCGACCACGACGGCGAGGGCGCCGAGCAGCAGCCCGCCGCCGACCATGGCCACGGTCTGCCAGGAGAGCCAGGCGTAGTTCTTGCCGGCCAGGGTGATCCAGATCATCAGCAGGCTGACGGCGCCGGTGATGACCAGCGCGCCCAGGTAGTCGATCTTCACCTTGCGCTTGACCACCGGCAGCTTGAGCGTGCGCTGCAGCACCGCGATCGCGGCCAGCGCGAACGGGATGCCGACGTAGAAGCACCAGCGCCAGCCGAGCCAGGAGGTGTCGACGATGACGCCGCCGATCAGCGGACCGCCGATGGTGGCCAGGGCGAAGACGGCGCCGAAGTACCCGCTGTACCGGCCTCGCTCACGCGGCGGGACCATCGCGGCCAGGCAGATCTGGGCGAGCGCGGTGACACCGCCCGCGCCGATGCCCTGGAGGGCGCGGCAGGCGATCAGCTGGCCGGTGTTCTGGGAGAGGCCGGCCAGCGCCGAGGAGGCGATGTAGATGACCAGGGCTATCTGCAGCAGCAGCTTCTTGCTGGCGAGGTCGGAGAGCTTGCCCCAGATCGGGGTGGAGGCGGTGAGGGTGAGCAGGGTCGCGGTGATCACCCAGGTGTAGGCGGACTGGCCGCCGTGCAGGTCGGTGAGGATACGGGGCAGCGCATTGGAGACGACCGTCGACGAGAGCACGGCCACGAAGAGGCCGAGCAGCAGTCCGGACAGCGCCTCCATCACCTGCCGGTGCGTCATGGGTTGGTCGTCGGCGGTGGCGGCTCCGGTCGCGGCTGGGGTGGTGACGGTCATCTGGGTCCTTCGGCGGGGTGCGGAGGCGGAAGCGGGAGACGGCAGACGAAGGGCAGGAGATCGTTGCCTTAAGCAACCATAGGACGATTGGTTGACTAGGGCAACTTTCTTCAAGCCGAAGTAAAATCCGCTCCCGGCCCGCTCCGGACCTTGCGCCTCAGACCCCCATGCCCTCCCCGACCACGTCGTTGAAGCGGTGCAGCAGCTCGGCGAAGCGGACCACGTCCTCCTCGGGCCAGTCGGCCATCAGCGCGCGCACCCGCTCCATCCGGGCGTCCCGCGCCCCCAGGAAGCGCCGGCGGCCGTCCTCGGTCAGCGAGACCAGGGCCGCCCGGCGGTCCAGCGGGTCCGCCTCCCGGTCCACCAGGCCCAGCTCCTCCAGGGCCCGGATCTGCCGGCTCACCGTGGCCTTGCCCACCGCGAAGTGCACGCCGACGTCGGTCACCCGCACCCGCCCGGCCTGCTCGATGTAGGCGAGCATGCTGTACGCCATGCCCTCCAGCTGGGGATGCACCCGGCGGGACATCTCCGCCACCCGGGCCCGGCCGCGCCGGAAGAGCAGCGAGACCTCGCGCTCCACCGCCATCACGGACTCGTCGTCACTCGCCGCACTCACGGCGCCAGTATCCCGCAGCCCGCCGGGCCGGAACGCGGCGCGGGAGGGACACCGGGCCGACTAGTTGATGGTATGAAGTATCCGTTTGTCCTCTATCGGCCGATACCCAAGGAGATGTGCATGACCGCCCCAGGGAAGGTCCCGAGCCAAGGACTCGTCGCCGAACTGAAGGAAGCGGTCACCCCGCGCACGGCGCTGATGGTGATCGCCGTCCTCCTCCTCCAGCTCGGCTTCATCACCTCCTACGTCGGCGCCCTCCACCACCCGACCCCGCACGAGCTGTCGATCGCGGTGGTCGCCCCGCCGCAGGTCTCCCCCAAGCTGGTCGGGGCGCTGGAGTCGGTGCCGGACGACGCCGTGAAGGCCGTCACCGCGCCGGACGCGGCGACCGCCGCCGCCCGGATCAAGGACCAGAAGATCTACGCCGCGCTGGTCTACGACCCGGCCGGCACCGAGGACACCCTGCTGGTCGGCGGTGCCCGCGGCCCGTCCGCCGCCAGGGCCGCCGAGACCATCGTCACCGGGCTGGAGAAGTCCCAGGGCCGGACGGTGAGGACCGAGGACGTCGTGCCGCTGGCCAAGGGCGACCCCAACGGCCTCACCTCGTTCTACCTGGTGATCGGCTGGTGCGTCGGCGGCTACCTG
This sequence comes from Kitasatospora sp. NPDC022785, assembly GCF_055561295.1. Lineage (NCBI taxonomy): Bacteria > Bacillati > Actinomycetota > Actinomycetes > Kitasatosporales > Streptomycetaceae > Kitasatospora > Kitasatospora sp. NPDC022785. The sequence goes on from NZ_JBVHHB010000004.1 coordinate 197,490, forward strand.
GTCGCCTCGATCCTCGGCGTCAGCGCCGGCGCCAGGCCCGCCAACACCAACCGGGCGGTGATCCGGCTCGGCGCGCTGGCGCTGTACTCGGTCGCGGCCGGAATCGGCGGCGCGGTGATCGCCGGCCCGGCCCTGGACGCGCTGCCCGGCTCGTTCTGGGGTCTTTCGGGCGTCGGCGCCCTGGTGGTCTTCGCGGTCGGCGCCTTCACCATGGCCCTGCAAAGCTTGTTCGACATCGTCGGCATCGGCCTGGCGGTGCTGATCTTCGTGGTGCTCGGCAACCCGAGCGCGGGCGGGGTCTTCCCGCCACCGCTGATGCCGCCGTTCTGGCGGGCGATCGGCGCCTGGATCCCCAACGGCGCCGGGACGGACGCGACCCGCTCGATCGCCTACTTCGGCGCCACCAACCTCGGCATGCCGCTGCTGGTGCTGATGGTCTGGGCGCTGGTCGGGGTCGCGGTCACCTTCGCCGCCGTCATGCGCGGGCCGCGCGGCGGCCGCGAACTGGTCCGCCCGTAGGTCAGCCCTCCAGCCGGCCCGGGTCGGCGATGATCGCCCGGACCACGCCGACCGCGGCTCCGAGCAGCGGGCCGCGGCGGCCCAGCCGGGAGACCGTCAGCCGCTCGTCCGACCAGGGGCGGACGGTGACCCGGGCCGCCAGCTCGGCCCGCATCGCCGGCATCAGCCAGGGCGCCAGCTGGGCGTAGCCGCCGCCCAGCACCACCTCGGCCGGGTCGAGCAGGTTGACCGCCCCGGCCGAGGCGATGCCCAGCGCCGAGCCGGCCCCGGCCAGCGCGGTACGGACCTCCTCGTCGCCGGCCTGGGCCCGCTCGGCGAGCAGCGCCACCCAGTCGCCGCCGATCCCCTCCAGGCCGGCCGCCCGCAGCACCGCCGTCTCCCCCGCGTACTGCTCCAGGCAGCCGTGCGACCCGCACGCGCAGAGCGGCCCGTCCGGGCGGACCGGCACGTGGCCCAGCTCGCCGGCGTAGCCGCGGGCCCCGCGCAGCAGCCGGCCGCCGACCACGATCGCCCCGCCCACCCCGGCCTCGGCGGAGACGTGCAGGAAGTGGTCGGGCGCACCGCCCAGCCAGAGTTCGGCGAGCCCGCCCAGGTTGGCCTCGTTGTCGGCGTCGATCGGCAGCTCGGCCAGCTGCTCGGCGCCGGCCGCGCGCAGTGCGTGCCGCAGTTCGGCGGCGACCGGCACGTCCTGCCAGCCCAGGTTGGCGGCCCGCTGGAGCACCCCGCCGCCGTCGGCGACCAGCCCCGGCACGGCCAGCGCCAGCCCGGCCGGGCGCAGCCCCGCCTCCACGGTGGCCGCGCGCAGCAGCTCGGCCAGGTCGGCCAGGACGGCGGCGGGCCGCCGGCCCCGGTTGCGGATCTCCTGGCGGCGCCAGGCGCGGACCTCGCCGCGCAGGTCGACCACGCAGGCGCCGAGGTGTTCCACCCCGATCTCGGCGCCGAGGCCGCCCGGCCCCCGGGGGTTGAGGCCCAGCGCGGTGCCGGGCCGGCCGACCTTGCCGCTGGGTGCGGCCGGGCCCTCCTCGACCACCAGCCCCGCGGTGATCAGCTCCTCGGCGAGCGAGGAGACGGCCGCCCTGGTCAGCCCGGTGTCGGCGGCCACCTCGGCCCGGGAGCGCGGGGCGCGCGCGATCACGCCGAGCACCAGCGCCAGGTTGGCCCGGCGCATGCCCTGCTGGCTGGCGGGTCCGGCCCGGAGGCCGTCCGTCTCGCGCATCGCCCTCACCCCGCTCGGCTGCCGGACACCCGCTTCGGGGCCGGACGTTTGCAGCGTAACCGCGTTCGGCCGCCCGCTCCCGGCGGGCCGGAGGCGGGCGGCCGGACACGTGGGCGCGACCGGCTACGAGATGCGCTGCGGCTGCTCCACCGGGGTGGCGGCCGGTTCGGCGAGGCGGGTGAAGACCCAGCGCTGCATGGCCCAGTAGCGGAACAGCATCGCGACGAAGGTGCCCACGACCATCCCGCTGACGAAGTCGGCCACCCCCTCGGCGAAGGCCGTCACCCGGGGCTCGCGCAGGTCCAGCAGGTAGCGCGAGACGATCAGCGGGAGGACGTTGACGCCGATCGCCACCGCGCTGACCAGCAGGAACAACAGCACCTCGCGACGGCGGCCGACGGCCCGGAAGGACCACTGGCGATTGAGCACGTACGAGACCGCGGTGCCGACCACGGTCGCGACGGTGAGCGCCACCACCGGCTTGTGCTCCAGCACGGTGAACTTCAGCGCGAGGTTGAGCACCGTGGTCAGGCCGAAGCAGGCACTGCCGACCAGCAGGAACTTCACCAGCCGGCGGTGCCTGATCAGGAACGGGCGCAGCCCGGCCGGCACTCTGGCCAGGGCGCGCTGCGTGGGGGACGGCATCTTCGCAGTCTGACCACGGCAGCCGTCGGCCGCTACTCGTCCGCGGTGATCCGCAGCACCCCGGTGCTGGTGTCCTGGTGGGCCACGCCGCCCGGAGGCGGTCGAGCCGGCCGTCCGGAGCGAGCCGACGAGGAAGCCTCGGCGCCGGCGTACCGGGTGCGCACCACGGCGCCGGTGTGCGGACCGGTCTCCGCGCAGTGGATCTCCGCTCGGTAGGAGGGGTAAAGGTCCGGCACCGACGTGGCCGCACAGACCCTGACGGGGTGTGGGGCCCGCAGGCTCCCACACCCCGTCAGCCGGCCGCCCGTCAGGCGGCGACCAGCACCCCGGCCGGCTCCAGGGCCAGCTTCAGCACCTCCCGGACGTCCGCGACCGGGTGGACGGTGAGCCGCTCCAGCACCTCGGCCGGGACGTCGTCCAGGTCGGCCTCGTTCCGCTTGGGGATGATCACCGTGGTGACGCCGGCCCGGTCGGCGGCGAGCAGCTTCTGCTTCACCCCGCCGATCGGCAGCACCCGCCCGGTCAGCGACACCTCACCCGTCATCGCCACGTCGGTGCGCACCTTGCGGCCGGAGAGCAGCGAGGCCAGCGCGGTCGTCATGGTGATGCCGGCGCTCGGCCCGTCCTTGGGGACGGCCCCGGCGGGGACGTGCAGGTGCACGCCGCGGTCCCGCAGCGAGGTGACCGGCAGCTCCAGCTCGGCGCCGCGCGAGCGGAGGAAGGAGAGCGCGATGTGCGCGGACTCCTTCATCACGTCGCCCAGCTGCCCCGTCAGGGTGAGCCCGGTGCCGCCGGTCTCGGCGTCGGCGAGCGAGGCCTCGATGTAGAGGACGTCGCCGCCGGCGCCCGTCACCGCGAGGCCCGTCGCCACACCGGGGACGGCGGTGCGCCGCTCGGCCGGCTCCTGGGCCGCCTCGGGGACGTGGTGCGGCCGGCCGATCAGGGCGCGCAGGTCGTCGGCGCCGATCGCGGCGGGCAGCTCGCGCTCGCCCAGCTCGCTCTGCGCGGCGACCTTGCGCAGCACCCGCGCGATCGAGCGCTCCAGGTTCCGGACGCCCGCCTCACGGGTGTACTCGCCGGCCAGCCGGCGCAGCGCCTCCTCGTCGACCGCGACCTCCTCGCCCTTCAGGCCGGCCTTCTCCAGCTGGCGCGGGAGCAGGTGGTCGCGGGCGATGACGACCTTCTCGTCCTCGGTGTAGCCGTCCAGGCGGACCAGCTCCATCCGGTCGAGCAGCGGCTCGGGGATGGCCTCCAGCACGTTGGCGGTGGCGAGGAAGACCACGTCGGAGAGGTCCAGCTCGACCTCCAGGTAGTGGTCGCGGAAGGTGTGGTTCTGGGCCGGGTCCAGCACCTCCAGCAGGGCGGCCGCCGGGTCGCCCCGGTAGTCGGAGCCGACCTTGTCGATCTCGTCCAGCAGGACGACCGGGTTCATCGAGCCGGCCTCCTTGACGGCCCGGACCAGCCGGCCGGGGAGCGCGCCGACGTAGGTGCGCCGGTGGCCGCGGATCTCCGCTTCGTCCCGGACACCGCCGAGCGCCACCCGGACGAACTTGCGGCCCATGGCGCGGGCCACCGACTCTCCGAGCGAGGTCTTGCCGACGCCGGGCGGGCCGACCAGCGCCAGCACCGCACCTCCGCGCCGGCCTCCCACCAGGCCGAGCCCCTGCTCGGCCCGGCGCTTGCGCACGGCGAGGTACTCGACGATGCGGTCCTTGACGTCGGCCAGGCCGGAGTGGTCGGCGTCCAGGACGGCACGGGCGCCGGCGATGTCGTAGGCGTCCTCGGTCCGCTCGTTCCAGGGCAGCTCCAGGACGGTGTCCAGCCACGTCCGGATCCAGGAGCCCTCGGGCGACTGGTCGGACGCCCGCTCCAGCTTGTCGACCTCCTTGAGGGCCGCCTCGCGGACCTTCTCGGGGAGGTCGGCCGCCTCGACCCGGGCGCGGTAGTCGCCCTCCTCGTCGGCCGGGTCGCCGTTCAGCTCGGCCAGCTCCTTGCGGACGGCCTCCAGCTGCCGCCTGAGCAGGAACTCCTTCTGCTGCTTGGCCACGCCCTCCTCGACGTCCTTGCGGATGGTGTCGTTGACCTCCTCCTCGGCGAGGTGGTCGCGCAGCAGCGTCAGCGCGTACTCCAGGCGGGCCACCTGGTCGGCCTCCAGCAGCACCTTGAGCTTCTGCTCGGCGGTGGCGAAGGACGCGTAGCCGATGTTGTCGGCCAGCTCGCCGACGCCCTCGGTCTGGGCCACCCGGTCGACGATCTGCCAGGCGCCGCGCCTGCGCAGCCACTGGGTGGAGAGCGACTTGTACTCCTTGACCAGCTCGGCGGCGCGCCCGGCCACCGGGGTGCCGACCGAGGACTCCCGGAAGGGCGTGGTCTCCACCCAGAGGGCGGCGCCGGGCCCGGTGGTGCCGACGCCGATCCGGACCCGGCGCACGGCGCGCACCAGCGCCGCCGGCCCCCCGACGGAGTCGGGGCCGTCGGCCAGCCGGCCGACCTGCTCGACGGTGGCGAGGGTGCCGACCGCCGCGTACGAGCCGTCCACCCGCGGGACCAGGAGGACCTGGGGCTTACCGGTGCCGGTGGCCGCGGCCCGCGCGGCCTCGACCGCGGCCCGCACCTCGGTGTCCTTGAGGTCCAACGGGACGACCATGCCCGGGAGCACGACCTCGTCGTCGAGAGGCAGCACGGGCAGGGTGAGCGGTGTGGACGTCGATGCCATGATCTCTCCCCAGTCAGCGAAGTTGAGTTGACCTGACTAAGGTTTGGCGAGCGCCGGATGTTCCCGGCCCGTCGTTCGCCATGAGCGAACAAAGGCGCCGATCCGGAGCGGCGGGAAGGCATCGGGCGGGCCTGTCAAAAACGCCCGGGAGACGTCACATCCGGTCGAGCAGCGCGGCCCCGCGGGAGGGCGGGGCGGACGCCGGGACCGGCCCGGCCGTCTCGGGGCGGCGCGAGCGGCGGTCAGGAGTGCGTCGCAGCAGACGCCAGAGCGCCACCCCGGCCAGCAGCGCCGCCGGGTGACCGACCCCGGTCACCAGGTCCCGGTCACCGGCGATCTGCTCGACGATCAGCACACCCGCCACCCCGAGCGCCAGCAACCGCCCGCGCGGCGACAGCAGCCCGGCCAGCGCGCCGAGGCTGGCCAGCACGCCGTAGCTGACGCCGATGTCCAGGTTGTCCAGCGCCCCGGACTCCAGCCGCCCGGCGGCCACGGCGGCGATCACCACCGACTGGGAGAGCAGTGTGGCGGCGACGTGCCCGACGGCGAAGACGGCCGCCGCCCGGCCCGGCCCGACCCGCCGCTCCAGCGGCGCGACGGTGAAGGCGAAGGCCCAGAGGTACGGCATCCAGATCGTCCCGGCCACCCAGAAACCGCTGAAGAGCAGCGCGCGCAGCGGGTGGTGCATCAGGTTGTGCCCGTCCGAGCTGGACGCCTCCTGCAGCCGCAGCACGAGGTCCGGGTCGGCGAGCTTGGCGAAGGTGGTGGTGGCTCCGACCACCGCGAGGTAGCCGAGCGCGAAGGGGTTGCGCCGGGGCGTCGGCACCCGGGCCAGCAGCCAGCCGGCAACTCCGGCCCGCAGCCCGTACCGCAGCATCCCGTAGGGCGGTCCGGCCCGTCCGGCACCTTCCCGCAGCCCCGCCATGCCGCCTCCGCTCCGACCCGCAGCAACCGGCCCCGTCGATGCCCAACGTACCGGCGCGCGCCGGAAATCCCACCCCCGTGAATCTTGTCGTGACCACGGTACGTCGCGGTTCTGGGAGTCCGCTGGGAAAACCCCGTGAAGACCGGTGAACGGCCGGATGGCCGGAACCCGGGACTTTGGTCCAGACCTTCCCTCCGCTTACGCACGAGTAGCGGCTCTGACCGGCGGCTTGGCATCAACAAGTGTGCATACGTACCGTCACAGAGTGAAAAATCGCCGGGTAAGGTATCGGCCCGTGCCCACTCCCGAGTGGGTCCGAGGGCGGCCCGACAGCCGCTCCACGGGCCGGAAATGTCCGGTCCACCTGCCGGAAACCACCCGCGGTCCGTACGCTGCGAAGTGTGCGGAAACGGTGGGCAGTCCACACCTGCCCTCCGGTCCCCGCACGCACGAACGGGACGGCGGACCCGGCACAGTCCACGACGGAACAAGACTACGAGCGGAGCCCCGCCATCCCCACAGGTGGCCGGCCCGCAGCCCTGGGGGCGGTGGCGTGACCGTGACAGAAATTCAGCAGGACAACCAGAACAGCGGCGGCACGGTGAGCAGCCAGCGCAGAGTGCTGGTGGTGGAGGACGAGCCCACGATCGCCGAGTCGATCGCGGCCCGGCTGGGCGCGGAGGGCTTCAAGGTCGCCGTGGCCCACGACGGCCCCGGTGCCGTCGACGGGTTCCACACCTGGCAGCCCGACCTGGTCGTGCTCGACATCATGCTGCCCGGATTCGACGGCCTCGAGGTGTGCCGCCGGATCCAGGCCCAACGCCCGGTACCGGTCCTGATGCTGACCGCGCGCGACGACGAGACGGACCTCCTGGTCGGCCTCGGCGTCGGTGCCGACGACTACATGACCAAGCCCTTCTCCATGCGCGAGCTGGCGGCCCGGGTCAACGTGCTGCTGCGCCGCGTCGAGCGCGCCCAGCAGGCGGCCCGCACACCGGCGCTCGGCTCGCTGCGCTTCGGCGAGCTGGAGATCGACCACGTGCAGCGCCGGGTCCGGCTGGCCTCGGGCGACGTCCACCTGACGCCGACCGAGTTCGACCTGCTCGCCTGCCTGGCCGCCCAGCCGCGCGCGGTCCTCACCCGCGAGCAGCTGCTGGCCGAGGTGTGGGACTGGACGGACGCGTCCGGCACCCGCACCGTCGACAGCCACGTCAAGGCGCTGCGCCGGAAGATCGGCGCCAGCTGGATCCGCACCGTCCACGGCGTCGGATACGCGCTGGAAGCTCCGCTCTCGTAGCGGCGCCTCGGGCGACGGGCCTCCGGGGGGCCCGTGTCCCGAACCGCCCTGCGGCCACCTGAGGGATCACAGCACGCGGGGGATCACAGGGGACCAATGACCTTTCCACAGCAACGCAACGGGGACACCGACGGCACCCGGCGGCCCACACTGGCCGCCCGCGCCGCCCACCGTGTCTGGGCCGACATCCGGCCGCTCGACCCGGTCCGCTCGATCAAGGGCAAACTCGCCCTCCTGGTGATCGTCTCGGTCTTCCTGGCCACCGGCATGGTGGTCGTGGCGATCCGCTCCGAGACGCAGATCCGGATCATCATGATCTTCTCGATGATCGCGTCACTGCTCTTCATGCAGTTCCTCGCGCACGGGTTGACCGCCCCGCTGCGCGACATGACCGCCGCCGCCCGCGCGATGGCCTCCGGCGACTACAGCCGCCGGGTCGAGGTGAACTCGCGCGACGAGATCGGCGAGCTGGCGGCCACCTTCAACCACATGGCGGCCGATCTGGAGGCCGCCGACCGGCACCGCCGCGAGCTGGTCGCCAACGTCTCCCACGAGCTGCGCACGCCCATCGCCGCGCTGCGCGCCGTCCTGGAGAACGTGGTCGACGGCGTGGTCCAGCCGAACCCGGCGACCCTGGGTGCCGCACTGGAGCAGACCGAACGGCTCGGCCGGCTGGTCACCCACCTGCTCGACCTCTCCAAGATCGACGACGGCGTGGTCGACCTGGACGCCCGGCCCTTCGAGGTGCGCGAGTTCCTGGACGGCGTGCTGCGCGGGGTCACCGTGGACGGCGCGACGGCCGGCGGGGCGTTCTCCCGGCGCGGGGACGTCCGCCTCGCACTGGAGGTCAGCCCGGCCGGCCTGACCGGCGTGGCGGACCCCGAACGGCTCCACCAGGTCGTCGCCAACCTGGTCGACAACGCCTGCAAGCACTCCCCGCCCGGCGGCACCGTCACGGTCCGCGCCCGGCCCGGGGAAGGGCCCGGCGGGCTCCTGCTGGAGGTCGAGGACGAAGGTCCCGGCATCCCGCCGGCCGACCGCAACCGGGTCTTCGAGCGGTTCAGCCGCAGCGGCACCGCCACCGCCCAGGGGCCCGGCTCCGACGGCGGCACCGGCCTGGGGCTGGCCATCGCCCGCTGGGCGGTGGATCTGCACGGCGGGCGGATCGAGGTGGCCGAGGCCGCCCGGGGCTGCCGGATCGAGGTACGGCTGCCCGGCCCGCGCTGAGCGTGCTCCGGACCGTCATGTCACAGAAGCGACACAGACGTATACGGATCTTGGGAAGCGATTATGTCCGCTTTTGCCCCGAAATGGTGGGCGATCGGGCGTGATCGCTTCCCATCCCAACCGGCTTTCTAACGCACATTTTCAGCCAAACTGCAGGTCAGGACTGTGATCTGGGCGACGCCTGAGCCCTGGGGACTGCGCGATCACTGGTCAGGGGCGTAGCCTTAATCCCCGCTGTCCAAACATCCCAAAAGGAAGCGGAAGAGGGCGGTTGCCGCCGTGTCGCCACAGTCCCAAGAAACCCCCAACAGCTCGGCAAGCTCCACAGGCTTCGGCCCCAATGAGTGGCTCGTCGACGAGATCTACCAGCAGTACCTCCAGGACCCGAACTCGGTCGACCGAGCCTGGTGGGACTTTTTCGCCGACTACAAGCCCGGTACCGAGGTGACCCCAGTGACCCAGGCCGCGACCCAGGTCGGCCCCACGCCGACCACCGTTGCCGCCCCCGCGCCCGCCGCTGCCGCTCCGGCCGCGCCCGCCCCCGCCGCACCGGCCGCGCCAGCGGCCCCCGCGGCCCCGGCAGCCGCGCCGCTCGCCGCAGCCCCCGCCGCGCCCCCGGCGCCCAAGGCCGCCGCGGCGCCTGCCGCGCCCGCCGACGGGACCGGCCCCGAGCTGATCCAGCTCCGCGGCCCGGCCAAGGCCGTCGCCACCAACATGGACGCCTCGCTGGAGGTGCCGACCGCGACGTCCGTCCGCGCGGTGCCCGCCAAGCTGCTGATCGACAACCGCATTGTCATCAACAACCACCTGCAGCGCGCCCGCGGTGGCAAGGTCTCCTTCACGCACCTGATCGGGTACGCCCTGGTCCAGGCCATCAAGGCCGCGCCGGGCATGAACCACAGCTACCAGGTGAAGGACGGCAAGTCCTACCTGGTCAAGCCCGAGCACGTGAACCTGGGCCTGGCCATCGACCTGGTGAAGCCCAACGGCGACCGCCAGCTCGTCGTCGCGGCCATCAAGAAGGCCGAGACGCTCGACTTCTTCGGCTTCTGGCAGGCCTACGAGGACATCGTCCGCCGGGCCCGCGCCAACAAGCTGACCATGGACGACTTCACCGGCGTCACGGTCTCGCTGACCAACCCCGGCGGCATCGGCACCGTGCACTCCGTGCCGCGCCTGATGCAGAACCAGGGCACCATCGTCGGCGTCGGCGCCATGGAGTACCCGGCCGAGTTCCAGGGCTCCGCCCCGGAGACCCTCTCCCGCCTGGGCGTCTCCAAGATCATGACGCTGACCTCGACCTACGACCACCGCGTCATCCAGGGTGCGGCGTCCGGCGAGTTCCTGCGCGAGATCCACCGTCTGCTGCTCGGCGAGAACGGCTTCTACGACGAGATCTTCGAGTCCCTGCGGATCCCGTACGAGCCGGTCCGCTGGGCCACCGACGTCGCCACCACCCACGACGACGAGGTCAACAAGACCGCGCGCGTCATGGAGCTGATCCACTCCTACCGGGTCCGCGGCCACCTCATGGCCGACACCGACCCGCTGGAGTACAAGCAGCGCAAGCACCCCGACCTGGACGTCACCACGCACGGCCTCACCCTGTGGGACCTGGAGCGCGAGTTCGCGGTCGGCGGCTTCGGCGGCCAGAAGATGATGAAGCTCCGCGACATCCTCGGCCTGCTGCGCAACACGTACTGCCGCACCGTCGGCATCGAGTACATGCACATCCAGGACCCGACGCAGCGCAAGTGGCTGCAGGAGCGCCTGGAGAAGCCGTACACCAAGCCGGAGCGCGAGGAGCAGCTGCGCATCCTGCGCCGGCTGAACTCGGCCGAGGCCTTCGAGACCTTCCTGCAGACCAAGTACGTCGGGCAGAAGCGCTTCTCGCTGGAGGGCGGCGAGTCCCTCATCCCGCTGCTGGACGCCACCATCGACTCGGCGGCCGAGCACCGTCTGGACGAGGCCGTCATCGGCATGGCCCACCGCGGCCGCCTCAACGTGCTGGCCAACATCGTCGGCAAGCCGTACGGCAAGATCTTCGGCGAGTTCGAGGGCAACCTCGACCCGAAGTCGATGCACGGCTCCGGCGACGTGAAGTACCACCTCGGCTCCGAGGGCACCTTCACCGGCCTGGACGGCGAGACCATCAAGGTCTCGCTCGCCGCGAACCCCTCCCACCTGGAGGCCGTGGACCCGGTCGTCGAGGGCATCGCCCGCGCCAAGCAGGACATCCTGGACCAGGGCGGCACGACCTTCCCGGTGCTGCCGATCCAGATCCACGGTGACGCGGCCTTCGCCGGCCAGGGCGTCGTCGCGGAGACCCTGAACATGTCGCAGCTGCGCGGCTACCGCACCGGCGGCACCGTGCACGTCGTGGTGAACAACCAGGTCGGCTTCACCGCCGCCCCGGCCTCCTCGCGCTCCTCGATGTACTGCACCGACGTCGCCCGGATGATCGAGGCCCCGATCTTCCACGTGAACGGCGACGACCCGGAGGCCGTGGTCCGCGTCGCGCGGCTCGCCTTCGAGTTCCGCCAGGCGTTCCACAAGGACGTCGTGATCGACCTCATCTGCTACCGCCGCCGCGGTCACAACGAGGCCGACAACCCGTCGTTCACCCAGCCGCTGATGTACGACCTGATCGACAAGAAGCGCTCGGTGCGCAAGCTGTACACCGAGGGCCTGATCGGTCGCGGCGACATCACCATGGAAGAGGCGGAGCAGGCGCTCCAGGACTTCCAGGGCCAGCTGGAGAAGGTCTTCGCCGAGGTCCGCGACGCCGCCCAGACGCCGGCCCCGGCCGCCAACGGCAAGCCTCAGGCGGACTTCCCGGTCAACATCCAGACCGGCATCTCCCAGGAGATGGTCAAGCGGATCGCCGCCTCGCAGGTCAACCTGCCGGACTGGCTGACCGTCCACCCGCGACTGCTGCCGCAGCTGCAGCGCCGCGCGGCCTCGGTCGAGGACAACACCATCGACTGGGCCATGGGCGAGACCCTCGCCATCGGCTCGCTGCTGATGGAGGGCCACCCCGTCCGCCTGGCCGGCCAGGACAGCCGCCGCGGCACCTTCGGCCAGCGGCACGCGGTGCTGATCGACCGCAACAGCGGCGAGGACTACACCCCGCTGCTGTACCTGACCGAGGACCAGGCCCGCTACACCGTGTACGACAGCCTGCTGTCCGAGTACGCGGCGATGGGCTTCGAGTACGGCTACTCGCTGACCCGCCCGAACGCGCTGGTCATGTGGGAGGCGCAGTTCGGCGACTTCGTCAACGGCGCGCAGACCATGGTGGACGAGTACATCGCCTCCGCCGAGCAGAAGTGGGGCCAGCACTCCGGCGTCACCCTGCTGCTGCCGCACGGCTACGAGGGCCAGGGCCCGGACCACTCGTCCGCCCGCCCGGAGCGCTTCCTGCAGATGTGCGCGCAGGACAACATGACGGTCGCGATGCCGACCCTGCCGTCGAACTACTTCCACCTGCTGCGCTGGCAGGCGCACAACCCGCACCACAAGCCGCTGATCGTCTTCACCCCGAAGTCGATGCTGCGTCTGAAGGCCGCGGCGAGTGCGACCGAGGAGTTCCTCTCCGGCTCGTTCCGCCCGGTCATCGGTGACACCACCGTCGACCCGGCGAACGTCCGCAAGGTCGTCATCACCGCCGGCAAGTTCTACTACGACGTGGAGGCGGCCCGCACCGAGCGCGGCGTCACCGACACCGCGATCGTCCGGGTCGAGCGGCTCTACCCGCTGCCGGTGGCCGAGCTCCAGGAGGAGCTGGCCAAGTACGGCGACAACGTCCAGTTCGTCTGGGCGCAGGAGGAGCCGGCCAACCAGGGTGCCTGGCCGTTCATCGCGATGAACCTGGTCGACCACCTGCAGGTCGTCATCGGCCGCAGTGCCAACGGCTCGCGGCTGCGCCGCGTCGCCCGCACGGCCTCCTCGGCCCCGGCCGTCGGCTCGGCCAAGCGGCACGCCGCCGAGCAGCAGGCGCTGCTGGAGGAGATCTTCACGATCTGACGCCCCGGCGTCCTGCTCCCGGCCCCGGCCCCCGCGCACACCGCGCGGGGGCCGGGGCCGTTCCGCTGTCGTCACGAGCTCCACGATGCCGCCATGCCAAGGTCGCAGCTCTGCAACCAAACCGGCACGGAAATGCGCGTCCGGCTGACGGCTCGATAGGTTATGCCTCGCCAGACCGCCGCCCGGGCGCCCCTCATCGCACTCGCGGCCGGCCGATGACCTCACCGCTCTCCCAGGGGGATCACACCACATGACCGCCGACGCACCACGGGACGCCACCGCTGCACCGCTCCCGCCGGTCTTCCAGCCGCTCCACCCGGACGACCCTCGGGAGGTCGGCGGCTACCGGCTGTTCGCCCGGCTCGGCGCCGGCGGCATGGGCCGGGTCTACCTCTCGTACACGCCGGGCGGCCGCCCGGTGGCGCTCAAGGTCGTCCGCCCGGAGTTCGCCGAGGACGGCGAGTTCCGCCGCCGGTTCGCCCAGGAGGTCAGCAACGCCCAGCGGATCCACGGGCTCTACACCGCGCAGGTGATCGACTCCGGCGGCCTGGACTCGGACGCCCCCTGGCTGGTCACCGCGTACGTGCCGGGCCCGTCCCTCCAGCAGGTGGTGCGGGAGAACGGCGCGCTGCCGGTCCGCACCGTGCTGCTGCTGATGGGCGGCATCGCCGAGGCACTCCAGGCGATCCACAGCGTCGAGGTGGTGCACCGCGACCTCAAGCCGGCCAACGTGCTGGTGGCCGGCGACGGCCCGCGCGTGATCGACTTCGGCATCGCCCGGGCCGCCGACGCCACCGCGCTGACCGGCACCGGCTACCGGATCGGCTCGCCCGCCTTCATGTCCCCCGAGCAGGCGCAGGGCCGCCCGGTCACCCCGGCCACCGACGTCTTCGCGCTCGGCGCGCTGGCGGCGTACGTGGCCGGCGGCACGGCTCCGTTCGGCGACGGCCCGGACACCGCCGTCCTGTACCGGGTGGTGCACGAGCAGCCCGAGCTGGACGCCGTCCCCGCCGACCTGCGCGAGCTGGTGCTGCGCTGCCTGGCGAAGTCCCCCGAGGACCGGCCCAAGCCCGCCGAGATCATCGAGATCGCCCGCAACCACCCGTCGGTCGGCGGACAGCTGCGGTTCACCGAGGACTGGCTGCCCAAGCAGGTCAACACCGAGATCACCCGCCGCTCGGACCTGCCGAAGACCCCGCCCACCCCGCTGCCGGCGGCCCCGCCCACCGTGCCCACCGCTCCCCCGGTCCCGGCCGGCCCGCCCACCGCGCCCACCGCTCCCCCGCAGCCGACCCACCCGGCGACCGCCCTCTCGTACAACACCCCGCCGCCGGCCGGCCCGCCGGCCGGGTTCACCCCGCCGCCGCTCGGCGCGTACGGCGCCCCGCAGCCCGCCACCGAGGCCCCCACCGGGCCGCTGCTGCCCTCGCCGCCGACCGTGCAGCTGCGCCAGGAGCCGCCGTCCTACGACACCCCGCCGCCCGGCCCGGTGGTGACGGACACCCCGGCGCCCGCGCCGGAGCCGAAGCGCAAGGGCGTCTCCTGGAAGGTGCTGCTGACCGTCGCCCTGGTGATGGCGGTCGGCGGCACCGCCGGCGGCGTGGTGCTGATGAAGCAGATGGACAAGAACGACAAGAAGGGCAGCTCCGGCAACACCGCCCAGCAGACCCCGGGCAACCAGCCCCAGCCCGCGCCCTCCCAGAGCACGGACCCGGGGACCGGTGACACGCCCAGCCCGTCGCCGAGCAAGTCCACCGGGAAGGTGACGGCCGCACCGTCGGCCTCGGCCAGCAACGGCGTGACCGCGCCGGCCCGCCCGGTCGGGTACTCCCCGCTGCTCGACAAGAAGCCGCTGGCCATCCCCGGCACCGAGGCCTACTACGACTCCTACCGGATCGACCTGGACGGCGGGACGGTCGTGCCGCGCGGCAACGACCTCAAGTGGGGTCTGGGGCTGAACGCCACCGGCAGCAGCAGCAAGGCCAACTCGTTCGTCACCGCGGGGGACGACAAGTCGGACTTCGCGGTGATCACCGAGTCGAGCGTGACTCCGGACCAGTGCGCCGTCGCCATCGACTCCCGGCCCGACACCGACCTGTCCTTCAACCGGGTCTCGCCCGGCCGCCTGCTCTGCATCCGCGACCGGATCACCCGCAACATCGCCATCGCGGTGGTCGAGGTCGCCGACGGCACCACCGGTGCGGTCAAGCTGACCGTGAGCACCTGGCGCGCCAGCTGACCGGGCCCCGCCCCGGACTATCCTGACCAGGTCGAATCCCCACCGGACCGGAGCGAACCGTGTACTTCACCGACCGCGGCATCGAGGAGCTGCAGAACCGGCGCGGCGAAGAGGAGGTCACCTTCGAGTGGCTGGCCGAGCGCCTGCGCGAGTTCGTCGACCTCAACCCCGACTTCGAGGTCCCCGTCGAGCGGCTGGCCACCTGGCTGGCCCGGCTCGACGACGAGGACGACGAGTGACGCGGTAGAGCACCACCGAAGGGCCCGGGAGGCAGCCGCCTCCCGGGCCCTTCGCGTGCTCCCCGTAGGGGGCGGGTCAGGGGCGGCTCCGGGTCCGCCTCCGGGTAGGACTCCCTTGACTTCGCCGTCACGCGATATATCGTCTTCACGAGAGAACGCGATACATCGCGAGTCACTACGGGAGGCGGCAGAGATGAGCCAGTGGACGGTCGAGGGGCCCGACAGGATCACCATCGACGAGGAGGTCCGGACGCTCCAGGTGCGGATCATCGACGGCACGGTGAACGTCGTCGCCGCCGAGGGCCCGGCCCGCCTGGAGGTCACCGAGCTGAAGGGCGAGCCGCTCCACGTCACCCTGGTCGACGGCGTGCTGACGGTCACCTACCAGGACCTCAGCAGCTGGAACGACTTCGGCGACGTGCTCAAGTCGGTCGACTCGGTGAAGGGCTTCTTCTCCTCGTTCAAGCGCAAGCGGGTCGCCGCGGTCACCCTGACCGTGCCGGCCGCCACCGAGGTCAAGGTCGGCACCGTCTCGGCCGACACCACCATCTCCGGCTTCGCCGAGCACGTCTCGGCGCAGACGGCCAACGGCGACGTCACCCTGGTCGGCCTCGCCGGCCGGACGTCCGCCAACACCGTCACCGGCGACGTGGACGCCCAGTCGGTGGCCGGGCAGCTCAAGCTGAACACCGTCTCCGGCCGGCTCACCGTGGTCGCCGGCACCGCCGACAGGGTGCAGGCCAACGCCGTCACCGGCGCGGTCACCCTGGACCTCGACGTGGCCACCCCGACCGACATCAAGGTCACCACGGTCAGCGGCGCGGTCGGCGTCCGGATCCCCTCGCTGGCCGACACCAAGGTCCAGGCCGGCACCAACAGCGGCGACATCTCCAGCACCTTCGAGCAGCTCAAGGTCGGCGGCACCTGGGGCGCCAAGCGGCTCTCCGGCCAGCTCGGCGAGGGCAAGGGCAGCCTCGCGGTGACCACCGTCTCCGGCGCCGTCACCGTGCTGCGCCGCCCCGACGCCGAGGAAGACGGCCCGGTCGTCGTCAAGGGGCTCCCGGCCGGCCTGGACCTCGGCAAGGGCCCGGAGCAGGGGCCGGACCAGGGCAACGGCCCCGACCTCACCAAGGAGGCCTGACATGACCCCCGTCTTCGGCCACGGCCGGCTCCGTCTCTACCTGCTGAAGCTGCTCGACGAGGCCCCGCGGCACGGCTACGAGGTCATCCGCCTCCTGGAGGAGCGGTTCCAGGGCCTGTACGCGCCCTCGGCCGGCACCGTCTACCCGCGCCTCGCCAAGCTGGAGCAGGAGGGCCTCGTCACGCACAGCACCGAGGGCGGCCGCAAGGTCTACCGGCTCACCGACGCCGGCCGCGCCGAGCTGGAGGCCCGCCGGGGCGAGCTGGACGAGCTGGAGCTGGAGATCCACGACTCGGTGGCCCAGCTCGCCGGGGCGATCCGCGAGGACGTCCGGGACAGCGCCAAGGACCTCCGCGAGGAGCTCTGGGGCGCGGCGAAGCAGGCTCCCCGGCCCGGGACCGCCGAGAGCGGGGACCCCTGGGCCGGCCCGTGGGGGGACAAGGAGGCCTGGCAGCGCGCCAAGGAGGAGTTCACCCAGTTCAAGAAGCACGCCAAGGAGCAGGCCAAGCGCGCCAAGGAACAGGAGAAGGCGGCCAAGGCCAAGGCGAAGGCCGCCGAGGAGGAGGCCCGCCGGCTGCGCGAACAGTCCCGGGCGGCGCGGACGGCGGCCCAGCAGGAGGCGCTGCGGATCAAGCGCCGGGTCGAGCAGCAGGTGCGCGAGCACGCCGCCCGCGGGGACTGGCCCACCGGGCTGGCCGAGGGGCTCTCCGAGCTGACCAGGGGCCTGTCCGGGCTGGCCGACTCGGCCCGGTGGGGCCACTCGGCGGAGGACGCCCCGCCGCCCGCCGAGAAGGTCACCGTCACCCGGATCGACCTGGACAAGGACGAGCCGGCCGGCGCAGCCCCGGCCGACCTGCCGTCGTGGACGGCCACCGACCCGGCCGGCGACCCGGCGCGGGAGCTGGAGCGGCTGCTCGACCGCTTCCGCGACCAGGTCCGCGACGCGGCCCGGGACGGCGGGGTGACGGCCGGCCGGCTGGCCGAGGCCCGCTCGGTGCTGGGCACGGCCGGCGAGCGGCTGAAGCGCCTGCTGGGCTGAGCCCGCCGCGCGGCCACGGGCCCGGCACTCCTCCGGGGGAGGGAGTGCCGGGCCCCGCGCGTGCACGGCGCGGAACCAGCGGACCGCGGTCTCAGGGCGTGAGGACGATCTTCCCGAAGACGTCGCCCTTGGCGAGCCGGGCGAAGCCCTCCCGGGCCTCGGCCAGCGGCAGCACCGAGTCGATCACCGGACGGACCCCGGTGGTGGCGCAGAGCGAGAGCAGCCCTGCCAGCTCCTCCTTGCTGCCCATGGTCGAGCCGACCACCTTGAGCTCGAGGAAGAAGATCCGGTTCAGCTCGGCGGCCTTCGGGCTGGGGCCCGAGGTGGCCCCGGAGATGACGATGGTGCCGCCGGGGCGCAGCGACTTCACCGAGTGCGACCAGGTGGCGGCGCCGACCGTCTCCATGACCGAGTCCACCCGCTCGGGCAGCCGGGCACCGCTCTCGAAGGCGGCGTCGGCGCCGAGTTCGAGGGCCCGGGCACGCTTGGCCTCGTCCCGGCCCGTGACCCAGACCCGCAGGCCGGCGGCCTTGCCGAGGACGATCAGCGCCGTCGCCACACCACCGCCGGCGCCCTGCACCAGGACGGTGTCACCCGGCTTCACCCCGGCGTTGGTGAACAGCATCCGGTACGCCGTCAGCCAGGCGGTGGGCAGGCAGGCGGCCTGCTCGAAGGAGAGCCCGGCCGGCTTGGGCAGCAGGTTCCAGGTGGGGACGGCCACCCGCTGGGCGAAGGTGCCCTGGTAACGCTCGGTCAGGATCGAGCGCGGCTCGGCCGGCCCGACGCCGTGTCCGGTCTGGCCGATCACCGAGTGGACGACCACCTCGTTGCCGTCCTCGTCGATGCCCGCGGCGTCACAGCCGAGGATCATCGGCAGCCTCTCGGCGGGCAGGCCGACCCCGCGCAGCGACCAGAGGTCGTGGTGGTTGAGGCTGGCGGCCTTGACCGTGACCACGCTCCACCCGGGGCGCGCCTGCGGTTCGGGGAGTTCGCCCAACTCCAGCCCGCTCAGCGGGTCGTCGGCGTCGATTCGTGCGGCGTAGGCAGCAAACATGGTCCGGACGATAGCCGCGACAGCCGGAGCCCGGAACCACACGTCGGTGTGACGCGCGTCCCGGGCTCCGGCTCGGCTGTGCGATCTGCGGTCCGAACTGCTGCCGCTGGGTCCTAGCGGCGCGCCACGCCCTCGGCGCGGGCGGCCTCGGCGACGGCCTTGGTGACCGCCGGGGCGACCCGCTCGTCGAACGGCGAGGGGATCACCTTCTGCGGCGTCAGCTCGTCGGCGACCACGCCGGCCAGCGCCTTGGCGGCGGCCAGCTTCATGCCCTCGGTGATCCGGGTGGCCCGGACCTGCAGGGCGCCGGCGAAGATGCCGGGGAAGGCCAGCACGTTGTTGATCTGGTTCGGGAAGTCGCTGCGCCCGGTGGCGACGACCGCCGCGTACTTGTGCGCGACCTCCGGGTGGATCTCCGGGTTCGGGTTCGCCATCGCGAAGATGAACGCGCCCTCGGCCATGGTCGCCACGACCTCCTCCGGCACGGTGCCGCCGGAGACGCCGATGAAGACGTCGGCGCCGGCCAGCGCGTCGGCCAGCGAGCCCTTGATGCCGGTCCGGTTGGTCTGCGCGGCGATCTCGGCCTTGACGTCGGTGAGGTCGCCGCGGCCCTCGTGGACCACGCCGCGACGGTCACAGACCGAGACGTCGCCGATGCCGGCGGCCACCAGCATCTTGGCGATGGCGATGCCGGCCGCGCCGGCGCCGGAGATGACGGCACGCAGCGTGCCGATCTCGCGGCCGGTCACCCGGGCGGCGTTCCAGAGCGCCGCGGTGGTGACGATCGCGGTGCCGTGCTGGTCGTCGTGGAAGATCGGGATGTCCAGGGCGTCCTGGAGCCGGCGCTCGATCTCGAAGCAGCGCGGGGCGGAGATGTCCTCCAGGTTGACGCCGCCGAAGGAGGGCGCCAGCCGGACGACGGTCTCGACGATCTCGTCCACCTCGGTGCAGGCGAGCGCGATCGGGACGGCGTCGACCCCGCCGAACTGCTTGAACAGGATGGCCTTGCCCTCCATCACGGGCAGCGAGGCCTCCGGGCCGATGTCCCCGAGGCCCAGCACGGCGGTGCCGTCGGTGACGACGGCCACCGTGTTGGACTTCCAGGTGTAGTCGTTCACCAGCTCGGGCTGCTCGGCGATGGCCGTGCAGACCCGGGCGACACCGGGGGTGTAGGCGAGGGACAGGTCGTCCGCGTCGCGCACCGGCACGGTCGCCCGGATCTCCATCTTGCCGCCGCGGTGGAGCGCGAAAACGGCGTCGACCGGATCGTCGGTGTCCTGAGTGCTGCTGTGGATGATCTCCGCTGCCACGATGACCTCTTCGTCATTGATCAGCGAGGACGAGGCCGACGGGCGGACGACCCGGCGGAAACTCGAAACCGGGTACGCCGAAGCGAACCCGGGGAGAGCGGGGTCGGGGCGCTGCCGTCGGGGCCGCGCCCTCGGGATGAGGGATTTTTCTTTCCAGTTGTCTGCGTCGTGCTTCCAGGCTGAGCGTAGGTCGGACGACGACATCGCACCTATGCCGTTTCGTCCAACGTCATGTGCTTTTTTTCATTCGCTGTGTCGCCCCTTGACGGCACCCGGCGTCGGAAGCACCCGGTCCCGGTGGCGGCAGTCGCGTACGCACACACACCCGCAGGAGTGAACGCAGACACGGAGGGGAGCCGGTGCTTCGGATACGGAGTCCGCGTCGTGGACTTCCGTTCCTGCACACCCCGAGCCTGTCTCGACTCGGCGGTCTGGGTTCGATCGTCGGGGGTCACCCGGTAGCAGATTCTGACACACCCGCCGCCGGGCCCGGCAGGGAGGGATGGGAGGATCCCCTGGCCCGCCGTCTCGCGTACACCTCCGCGACACTGCGGCGCCACCTCGTCCCTCCCACAGGAGCACGCCCATGCACCACCGTCTCCACCCCCGACGACCGGCGATCGCCGCCCTCACCCTGGCCACAGCCGGAGCCCTGCTGCTGACCGGCTGCGGCGGCGACAACGAGCAGGCCACGAAGGACCCGGTGCAGGTGGTCCGCGGCATGGTCCCGAAGGCCCAGCGATCCGCCGGTGTGCTCCGGGTCGGCTCGGACCTCAACTACGCGCCGGTGGACTTCCGGGGCGCCGACGGCAAGCCGGACGGCCTCGACCCGGACATCGCCAACGCCCTCGGCAAGATCCTCGACCTGCGGATCGAGATCGTCGACACCCCGTTCGACAAGCTGATACCGAACCTGCACGCCAAGCAGTTCGACGTGGCGATGTCCGCGCTCAGCGACATCCGCCAGCGCCGCGAGGGCATCGACGACGGGGGTACCCAGACCAACCCGGGCGTCGACTTCGTGGACTACTTCATCGCCGGCTCCTCGATCACCGTCCCGAAGGGCAACCCCAAGGGCATCCACACCCTGGACGACCTCTGCGGCCGTACCGTCTCGGTGCAGCAGGGCACCACCCAGGACGAGATCGTGGCCCGTCAGGTGACGGCCTGCGCCCGGGCCGGCAAGCCGCTCACCGTGCACAAGTTCGAAAGCGACGCCAAGGCGCTGGCCGAGGTGGCCTCCGGCGCGGCCGCGGCCGGCCTGAACGACTTCCCGGTGGCGGCCTACGCGGCGAAGACCACCGACGGCGGCAACCGCTTCGAGGTCACCGGCGCGCAGTCCAAGTCCAACCCGTACGGCATCGCGCTGCGCAAGACCGACACCGAGCTGCGCGACGCCATCTCCAAGGCGGTGGACCAGCTGATCCGCAGCGGCGACTACGACAAGATCCTCGCCAAGTGGAACGTGAGCGCGGGCGCGGCCCAGAACGCGGTGGTGAACGGCGGGATCTGAGCCCCACACAACCGGGCGGGCCGGTCGGATCCGGGCGGGATCCGGCCGGCCCGCGCGGGCGGCCCAAATCGCCCCGACCCTCGGGCGGGCCTCCGGGCAGAGTGCAGGGAGATCTGCATACTTATACGCAGGGTGACAGGGGCACGGTATTCGTCCGGATAGCGGACAGCGTGACCCCTCGTTATCCGATTTTGATCTGAATGAGGGCCACCCGACCGTCATCAGATGGCAGGATTCCCCCCATCTCGGATCGAGCCGGCCACTGGTCGAGGCGGTTCGATCGGCGTCCACCTCGGCGGAGGGTGGCGGAAGCAGTACACGCACCACCCTGCGCGCCCCCTGCCCAGGCCATGCACGACCGGCTCTGCCCGTACGACGTACAGCGAAACTCCACCCGTACAGCGCCGTACGGCCCGCTGTCCCGGTGTGCCGCTCCCCCGCGGCGCGCTCCGCCCGACCTCTCCCTCAGGAGGAGATCCCCTCATGACCGCCCGTACCCAGCGCACCCGCCTCCTCGCGGCCGGCGCGGTAGTCGCGTCCGTCTCCCTCGTCCTGACCGGCTGCGGCAGCAGCAAGTCCTCGTCCGGCTCCTCCGGCAGCGGCGCCGCGTCCGTCTCCGTGCCCCCGGCCACCGCCGACCCGTCGCTCGCCGCGCTGGTGCCGGCCGACGCCAAGTCCGCCGGCAAGCTGGTCGTCGCCGCCGACGCCTCGTACGCGCCCAACGAGTTCCAGGACGCCTCGGGCAAGATCATCGGCATGGACGTGGACCTGGCCAACGCCATCGGCCAGAAGCTGGGTCTGGCCGTCGACGTCCAGAACTCGCCGTTCACCGCGATCATCCCCGGCATCGCGGCCAACAAGTTCCAGCTGGGCATGAGCTCCTTCACCGACACCAAGGAGCGCGAGGCCACCGTCGACATGGTGACCTACTTCCTCGCGGGCACCAGCGCGGCGGTCAAGAAGGGCAACCCGGACAAGATCGACATCAATAACCTGTGCGGCAAGAAGATCGCCGTCCAGACCGGCACCACCCAGGCCGACTCCATCAAGGACACCATCAACCCGGCCTGCGTCGCGGCCGGCAAGCCCCCGGTGCCGAACGACGGCGACAAGTTCGACCTGCAGACCGACGTGACCCAGGCCGTGGTCTCCGGCCGCGACCAGGTCATGCTGGCCGACTCCCCGGTCATCGACTACGCGATCAAGCAGACCAACGGCCAGCTGGAGCAGCTCGGCTCGGTCGAGGGCAAGGCCCCCTACGGCATCGTGCTGGCCAAGGGTGCCGCGCTCACCCCGGCCGTCCAGGGCGCCGTCCAGTCGCTGATGGACGACGGCACCTACAAGAAGATCCTGGAGAAGTGGGGCGTCCAGGCCGGCGCGATCGACAAGTCCGCCGTCAACGGCGCCACCAGCTGACCCCTCGCCAGTTCCCCACCCCCCTGAGGCCACTGTGAACCATTCCGATCAGGGGAAGGCGGGTCCGGGACGGCCCGAGTCCTTCAAGGCCGTCCCGGTCCGCCACCCCGGCCGGTGGGCGGGAGCCGTCGTCGTCGCGGTCGTCGCGGCGATGCTGCTCCACGCTCTGATCTTCAATCCCGCCTTCCAGTGGGATGTCGTCAACACCTACCTCTTCGATTCCAGCATCCTGCACGGCCTCGGCGTCACCCTGGAGCTCACCGCGCTCTCGATGGTGATGGGTGTGGTCGGCGGCATCATCCTCGCGGTGATGCGGCTGTCGCCGAACCCGCTGCTGTCCGGCACCGCGTGGTTCTACATCTGGGTCTTCCGCGGCACTCCCGTGCTGGTCCAGCTGGTGTTCTGGAACTTCCTGGGCGCGCTCTGGCCGAAGTTGTCGATCGGCATCCCGTTCGGGCCCGAGTTCTGGTCCGAGTCGACCAACAAGCTGATCCCCGTCTTCACCGCGGCCCTGCTCGGCCTCGGCCTCAACGAGGCCGCCTACATGGCGGAGATCGTCCGCGGCGGCATCCAGTCGGTGGACGAGGGGCAGTCCGAGGCGGCCCACGCGCTCGGCATGAGCCGTTTCGCGACCATGCGCCGGATCGTCCTGCCGCAGGCCATGCGGGTGATCATCCCGCCCACCGGCAACGAGACCATCTCGATGCTGAAGACCACCTCCCTGGTCAGCGTCATCGCCCTGGAGGAGCTCTTCCGGGCCGGGCAGAACATCTACTCCCGGACCTTCCAGACCATCCCGCTGCTGATCACCGTCAGCCTCTGGTACCTCTTCCTGACCTCCGTACTGACCATCGGCCAGTACTACGTCGAGCGGCACTACGCTCGTGGTACCACCCGGACGCTGCCGCCGACTCCGATCGAGCGACTGCGCCGGCTGTTCGCGGGCAAGCCCGTCCCCAAGGCCAAGAACGACGTGGTCCCGGGGATCGAGGGAGGCAGCCACCAATGACCGACCTGAGCAAGCCCCCGGTCTCCGGGCACCCGATGGTGCACGCCGAGGGCGTTCGCAAGTCGTACGGCCTCGTCGAGGTGCTCAAGGGCATCGACCTGGAGGTCAAGCAGAACGAGGTGTTCGTCCTCGTCGGGCCCTCCGGCTCCGGCAAGTCGACCTTCCTGCGGTGCATCAACCACCTGGAGAAGATCAACGGCGGACTGCTGTCCGTCGACGGCGAGCTGGTCGGCTACCGGCGCAAGGGCGACAAGCTCTACGAGCTCAAGGACAGCGAGGTCGCCCTCAAGCGCCGCGACATCGGCATGGTCTTCCAGCGCTTCAACCTGTTCCCGCACATGACCGCCATAGAGAACATCATCGAGGCGCCGGTGCAGGTCAAGGGCGAGAGCCGGTCGGCCGCCCGGGAGCGGGGCATGGCCCTGCTGGAGCGGGTGGGGCTCGCCGAGAAGGCGAAGAACTACCCGTCCCAGCTCTCCGGCGGCCAGCAGCAGCGCGTGGCGATCGCCCGCGCGCTGGCCATGAAGCCCAAGCTGATGCTCTTCGACGAGCCCACCTCGGCGCTCGACCCGGAGCTCGTCGGCGAGGTGCTGGACGTCATGCGCGGCCTCGCCGAGGACGGTATGACGATGATCGTGGTCACCCACGAGATGGGCTTCGCCCGCGAGGTCGGCGACGCGCTGGTGTTCATGGACGGCGGTGTGGTGGTCGAGTCCGGCAACCCGCGCGAGGTCCTCACCAACCCGCAGCACGAGCGCACCCGCGCTTTCCTCTCCAAGGTGCTCTGAGCGCACCTTCCCGCGGCGCCCGGCAGGCCGGTCCTGCCGGGCGCCGACGTTTTCCCCGCCCGGGTAATAGGCTGGAAGCTGTCAGCCCGTTACCGACTTTGGAAGGACCACCGTGGAGCTCGCCTCGTACGCCGATCTGGCCGTCCGGCTGGTGAACACCGAGGAGCCCGAGCGCGGCACCGACTCGCTGACCTCGGTGGACGCGGTACGCGCACTGTTCTCGGAGTCGTCGCGGGCCGCCGCGCTCGCCGACGAGTCGGACCTGCCGCGACTGCGGGCCGTCCGCACCCGGCTGCGCGGGGTGTTCGAGGCCGCCGCCGAGGGGGACGAGATCCGCGGCGTCGACCTGTTGAACAGCCTGCTGATGGAGTACCCCGTCAGCCCGTTGGTCTCCGGGCACGACTACCTCGACGACGCCGGGCGGCCGCGCTGGCACCTGCACCTCGCCGACAACTCACCGACCGCCACCGCGCACTTCAGCGCCGTCGCCTGCATGGGGCTGGCGGTCCACCTGACCGAGCTGGGCGCCGACCGGCTCGGCATCTGCCAGGCCGTGCCCTGCCGCAACGCCTACCTGGACACCTCCACCAACCGCTCCCGGCGGTACTGCTCCGACCGGTGCGCCACCCGCGCCAACGTCGCCGCGTACCGGGCCCGCAAGCGGCAGGAGGCCCAGGAGGCGGCGAGCCCCGCCGGCCAGGGCTAGCGGGGCCGGGGGCTAGAGGGTCGGGTCGGCCCAGACGCCGAGCCGGCGGGCCAGCCCCGGCACCCGGGCCAGCGGACTGGTGAGCAGCAGGCGCTCCAGCCGGCGGCCCGGGGCCAGCCAGGCCGGGCGGGGGCGCAGCCGCAGCAGCACCCGGCCGAGCACCAGCTCGTCCGGGACGGCACCGTAGCTGCGGCTGTCGCTGTCGACCGGCCGGTTGTCGGAGAGCAGCCACCAGCCCTTCGGGCGCCGCTCGGCAGCCCGCTTCACCACCAGCAGGTCCTGCTGGAAGGGGTGGCGGAAGACCACCACCGCCCCCGGCCGGATCCGCGCGCCGTAGCGGACCAGCAGCTGGTCGCCCTCGCGCAGGGTCGGCACCATCGAGGGCCCGGCCACGTCGATCAGCCCGAACGGGGCGCCACCCCCCGGGGTGCCGCCCTCCCGTTCCGCCATCCGCGCCACGACTCCTCCTCCCGGCCCGCCGAGTCCCAGTCTGCCGTACGGGCCGTCACCCGCCGATGTCCGTATTGGCCCGGTTCCGGCTCCACCTTTTGCCCTAGGCCCACCGCCCGATCGCGAAACCCGGTGGCCGGAAGGGTAATCTCAGCCGCGGGAAGACGATCTAAGGAAGGACTCCCATGTTCTCTCGTCTGTTTGCACCGCGCGCCACCGCCCACGCCCACTGCGACCTGCCCTGCGGCGTGTACGACCCCGCGCAGGCCCGGATCGAGGCCGAGTCGGTGAAGGGCACCCAGGAGAAGTACCAGGCCAACGAGGACCCGGCATTCCGCACCCGCGCCCTGATCATCAAGGAGCAGCGTGCCGAGGCCGTCAAGCACCACATCTCGGTGCTGTGGAGCGACTACTTCAAGGCCCCGCACTTCGAGAAGTACCCGCAGCTGCACCAGCTGATCAACGACACCCTGAAGGCCGCCTCGGCCGCCAAGGCGTCGACGGACCCGGCCACCGGCCAGGCCCTGCTCGACCTGATCGCCGAGGTCGACAAGATCTTCTGGGAGACCAAGCAGGCCTGACCCGGGGTCAGCCGCCGCCGAACCGCCCCCGTCCGGATCACCGGACGGGGGCGGTCGCGTCTCCCGGCCCGCCATCACCCTGTAAGGGTTGCCTGGCCTTACTGCCTGTTATGCTGCCAGGGCGTCCCGCGGGGGAAGCCGGTGCGACTCCGGCGCTGACCCGCAACGGTGGGCGGAGCCCTGTGCCCGCGAGCCCGATCGCCCCGGGGCGCTGACCTCCCGACAACTCGCCGCGGACTGCGAGGGGATGGCGCCCCCGGCACTCCCCGCGGCCCGGGCGCGCCGCCCCTGTGCCCGCCCGCGGCCCGAGGCGAAGGCGCACTCCGTGAGCCAGCGAACCATCGAGCGGTGCTCGTGGGCGAAGGCCCCCGACGTGCGACGTGAGGCGGGCGCATGAGCACCGCACCGGCTGCCGCGCCGGCCCGTCGAACACCCGCCGCCCCGCTGGCCGCAGGCCTGGCCGCGACACTGCTGCTCTCGCTGGTATGCGGGGTCGCCCTGGGCTCCTCCGGCCTCGGCTGGTCGCAGGTACTGCGGCTGCTCGGCGCCGGACTGACGGGCGGTCGGCTGGAGGCCGGCGAGGCCGCCGCCTACGCGATCGTCTGGGAGATCCGGCTGCCGCGCACCGTGCTGGCCGCCGTGGTCGGCGCCGGGCTCGCGGCCACCGGGGTCGCGGTGCAGGCGATGGTCCGCAACGCCCTGGCCGACCCGTTCGTCCTCGGCATCTCCTCCGGCGCGGCCGTCGGCGCCAACGCGGTGCTGCTGCTCGGCGCCCTCGCCTCGCTCGGGGTCTGGGCGATCTCGGTCTCCGCGTTCGGCGCGGCACTGCTGGCCATGGTGCTGGTGTACGCCACCGCCCGCACGGCCTTCGGGCTCACCCCGCTGCGGCTGGTGCTCACCGGCACCGCGATGTCCTACGGCTTCTCGGCGGTGACGGCGCTGATGGTGTTCGGCGCCGCCCGCGGCGAGGCGGCCCGCAGCGCCATGATGTGGCTGCTCGGCAGCCTCGGCGGGGCCACCTGGGGCTCGGTGCCGATCGCCGCCGCCACCGTGCTGGCCGGCCTGGCGTACCTGGCCTGCGCCGCCGGGCGGCTGGACGCGCTCGCCATGGGCGACGAGACGGCGGCCTCGCTCGGGGTGGACGGCGACCGGCTGCGCCGCGAGCTGTTCGTGGTGACGGCGGCCGTCACCGGCACCGTGGTCGCGGTCAGCGGCGCGATCGGCTTCGTCGGGCTGATGGTGCCGCACCTGACCCGGATGCTGGTCGGCGCCGGGCACCGCCGGGTGCTGCTGGTCGCCCCGCTCACCGGCGCGCTGCTGCTGGTCTGGGTGGACATCGTCTCGCGCACCCTGCTGGCCCCGGCCGAACTGCCGGTCGGGGTCGTCACCGCGGTGCTCGGGGTGCCCTGCTTCCTGCTGCTGATGCGCCGTCGCGGCTACACCTTCGGAGGCCGCTGATGGACCTCGCCCTCGACGGCGTCTCGGTCGACCTGGCCGGCACCCGGCTGGTCCACGACATCACGCTGCGCGCCGCCGCGGGGCAGGTGGTGGGCCTGGTCGGACCGAACGGCAGCGGCAAGTCCACCCTGCTGCGCTGCGTCTACCGGGCGCTGCGGCCGGCCGCCGGCGCCGTCCGGCTGGACGGCGCGGACCTGCACGCGCTGACCCCGAGGGAGGCCGCCCGGCGGGTGGCGGCGCTGCCGCAGGAGCACTCCGCCGAGTTCGACTTCACGGTGGCCGAGGTGGTCGGGATGGGCCGGCTGCCGCACCGCGGCGGCTTCGCCCGCCCCGCCGACGGCGACGGGGAGCGGTGCCGTGACGCGCTGCACCGGGTGGGCGCCGGGCACCTGGCCGGGCGCGGCTTCCTGAGCCTGTCCGGCGGCGAGAAGCAGCGGGTGCTGATCGCCCGCGCGCTGGTCCAGGAGCCCCGCGTGCTGGTGCTGGACGAGCCCACCAACCACCTCGACATCGCGCACCAGCTGGAGGTGCTGGCGCTGGTCCGGGAGGCCGGGCCGACGGTGCTCACGGCCCTGCACGACCTCAACCTGGCGGCCGGCCACTGCGACCTGCTCTACGTCATCGCGGCCGGCCGGATCGTCACCTCCGGACCGCCCGCCGCGGTGCTGCGGCCGGCCCTGCTGGCCGAGGTGTTCGGCGTCCGCGCGACCCCGGTGGCGCACCCGGACACCGGCGCCGTCCAGCTGCTCTTCGACCGACTCCCCCGATCCTAGGAATCCCCGTGCGTACCAAGGCCGTTGCCTCCGCCGCCCTGCTCACCCTCGGGCTGACCGCCTGCGGCGCCGAGATCGCCCCCGCCGGTGACGCCGCCATCGGCTCCGCCCACTACCCGGTGACCGTCGACAACTGCGGCGCCGAGGTCACCTACCGGACGAAGCCCGCCCGGACGGTGAGCAACGACGTCGGCATCACCGAGCTGCTGCTGGCCCTCGGCCTCGCCGACCGGATGGCCGGCTACGTGATGCCCGACGACAAGGGCCAGGTCGACAAGGTGGCCTGGAAGGACGGCTACCAGCGGACCACGTGGCTCTCCAAGCAGCAGATCACCAAGGAGATCGTGCTGGAGGCCAAGGCCGACCTGGTCTTCGCCGGCTGGCACTACGGCTTCAGCGAGGCCGACGGCTTCACCCCGCAGGCGCTGGCCGGCCTCGGCATCGGCTCCTACGTGCTCACCGAGTCCTGCCGCAGCGGAAAGGGCCAGGAACGCGGCGTGATGTCCCCGCTGGACGCGCTCTACACCGACCTGGCCAACCTGGGGGAGATCTTCGACGTCCGCGACCGGGCCGACGAGCTGATCGCCGAGTTCAAGGCGCAGGTCGCCGCCGTGCCGCAGCCCGAGCGCCGGCTGCGGGTCTTCCTCTACGACAGCGGCGAGGACAAGCCCTACACCTCGGGGAAGTTCGCGGCGCCGGAGGAGATCATCACCAAGGCCGGCGGCCGGAACGTGATGGGCGACGTCGCCGACTCCTGGACCACCGTCGGCTGGGAGAGCGTGGTCCGGCGCGACCCCGAGGTGATCGTCATCAACAACTACGGCTCCCCCGACGCCGAGGCCAAGCGGAAGTTCCTGAAGACCTTCCCGCCGCTCGCGGGCGTCTCCGCCGTCCGCAACGACCGGATCTTCGTCCTGGACTACGTCGACCTGGTGGAGAGCCCGCGCAACCCGGCCGCGATCACCGCCCTGGCGGCGTACCTGCGCAGCGTGACGACCGGCTGAGCCGGACCGCGGGGGCGGCCGGAGGGTGCGGCCGGGCGGCGGCACGGCGGGCGTACGCTCGGAGGTACGAGCCGACGGAACCGACCGGAGGAGCGAGAACATGACCACCTTGGCCGCGTCGTCCGCCTTCGACACCGCGGCGCTGCGCGAGGGCATCGAGCGCGCCGACGCCGACGCCCTGCTGGCGCTGTACGCGGACGACGCCGAACTGCGCATGGTCGACCGCAAGACGCAGCCCAGCCACCCCCTGGTGATGCACGGCCGGGACGAGATCGGCGCGATGCTGGACGACGTCTACGGCCGGGAGATGACCCACCGGCTGGAGCAGGTGGTGCTCCAGGACGACCGCGTGGCCTTCCTGGAGTCCTGCCAGTACCCCGACGGTGTCCGGGTGCTGGTCAGCTCGGTGGCCGGCCTGCGGGACGGCCGGATCGTCGACCAGACCTCGATCCAGGCCTGGGACGAGAACGAGCGGTCCCAGTAGGCTCGTCGCATGATCCGCACAGCCGTAGTCACCGATGTCCCGGTCATTCATTCCATGATCCGCGAACTCGCGGAGTACGAGAAGGCTCCGCACGAGGCGGTGGCCACCGAGGAGCAGCTGCGCGACGCGCTGTTCGGCGCCAACCCGGCGCTGTTCGGCCTGATCGCCGAGGACGACACCACCGGCGAGCCGGTCGGCTTCGCGGTCTGGTTCCTCAACTTCTCGACCTGGCGCGGGACTCACGGCGTCTACCTGGAGGACCTCTACGTCCGCCCGCAGGCCCGCGGCGGCGGCCACGGCAAGGCGCTGCTGCTGGAGCTGGCGCGGATCGCCGTCGAGCGCGGCTACTCGCGGATGGAGTGGTCGGTGCTGGACTGGAACGAGCCCTCGATCAACTTCTACAAGTCGCTCGGCGCGGTGCCGATGGACGGCTGGAGCGTCTACCGCCTCACCGGCGAGGCGCTCACCGCCGTCGGCACCCGCTGACCGTCCGGGAGCACGTCCTGGGGTCCGCCCGGGAGTTCCTCGGCGAATTCCGAGCGGCGTCGTCCGACCCCTGACACCCTGTGTCGCGAGGGCTTACCATGAGTGACTCCCGTACCGGGGACAAAAGCGGTAACGTCTCGTGCGGATGCGCGGCGTCCGGCCACCCTCGGAGGGGTATGACCGGTACGTACCGCACCACCCCTCTGGACAGTTGGGGCGAAGCAGTTGAGCCAAGCAACAGACAGTGCCGCGGCCACCGGCCCGGAAGCACAGCGCGTCACCCAGGAGGTGAGGGTGTCCCAGATCGACGGCGAGCCCGGAGTGCAGGACTTCGTGGAGGTCCGGCTGCCCGCGGCGGGGGCCTACCTCTCGGTCCTGCGAACAGCGACGGCGGGGCTGGCGGCCCGGCTGGACTTCACGCTGGACGAGATCGAGGACCTCCGGATCGCGGTGGACGAGGCCTGCGCCATCCTGCTCCAGCAGGCGGTGCCCGGCTCGGTCCTCTCCTGCGAGTTCCGGCTGGTGGGCGACTCGCTGAAGGTCATCGTCTCCGCCCCGACCACGGACGGCCGGGCCCCGGAGCGGGACACCTTCGCCTGGACGGTGCTCTCCGCACTGGCCGGCGAGGTGGAGTCCTCCGTCGGCGAGGACAACACCGTGTCGATCAGCCTGCACAAGAAGCGCGGCGGGTCCGCCGCCCATTAGAGCCGCCACAGCAGCAACCGAACAAGGGCCGTCCGCCCGGCACCCCACCCGGGCCGGCGGGCGGCTCCCGGTACCGCCCTACACGCGGTACGACCGACATGACGGATCCGGGACCGCCCCACGGTCCCGGTGCTCCCGGAACGGAACGGGGGAATGGCCGTGAGTGATCTGGACCGTACCGGCCTCGCAACGGCGGGCCCTGCCGTACCGACCCAGGCGAGCGTTCCCGGCCTCGCCTCCAACGACGAAGCGCACCCGAAGGACGCCCACCGGATGAGCCAGCCGACCGAGCCGACGTCCGACCCGTCGCAGACGCCCTCGCCCCCGCCGTCCGCCGAGGACCCGGCGGCAGCCGAGGCGCTGCGCGGTGCGGTGCCGGCCCAGCAGGCCCCGCACCGCTCGGGTGCGCCGGACCGGGAGGCGGCCCGGGCACTGTTCGTCCGGCTGTCCGCGCTGCCCGAGGGCTCCCCGGAGCGCGTCGAGCTGCGCAACCAGCTGGTGCGCATGCACATCCCGCTGGTCGAGCACCTCGCCCGGCGGTTCCGCAACCGCGGCGAGCCGCTCGACGACCTGACCCAGGTCGCCACCATCGGGCTGATCAAGTCGGTGGACCGGTTCGACCACGAGCGTGGTGTCGAGTTCTCCACCTACGCGACGCCGACCATCGTCGGCGAGATCAAGCGGCACTTCCGCGACAAGGGCTGGGCGGTCCGGGTGCCGCGCCGGCTCCAGGAGCTGCGGCTGTCGCTGACCACGGCGACCAGCGAGCTCTCCCAGCGGCACGGCCGCTCCCCCACGGTGCACGAGCTGGCGGAGCACCTGGGGATCTCCGAGGAGGACGTGCTGGAGGGCCTGGAGTCCGCCAACGCGTACTCCACGCTGTCGCTGGACGTGCCGGACAGCGACGACGAGTCGCCGGCCGTCGCGGACACCCTGGGCGCCACCGACGAGGCGCTGGAGGGCGTCGAGTACCGCGAGTCCCTCAAGCCGCTGCTGGCCCAACTGCCGCCCCGGGAGCAGAAGATCCTGGTGCTGCGGTTCTTCCGGAACATGACGCAGTCACAGATCGCCGCCGAGGTGGGCATCTCGCAGATGCACGTCTCCCGGCTGCTCGCCCGCACGCTGGCCCAGCTGCGGGAGAAGCTCCTGGTGGAGGAGTAGAACCGACGGCCGCCCGGCGCGGCCGGTGCGACCCGCGGCCCTCTGTGCTCAGCCCTCGTGCGGAGCGTAGAGGGCCGCGGTCGACTTCGGGCTCAGCAGCGCGCCGATGCCGGCCAGGCCGAACAGACCGACGGCGACCCCCACGGGGGCCATCGCGCCGCCGCTCTGCCACATGTAGTACGCCACCGGCAGGCAGATCGAGTTGGTCAGCACCGCCGGGCTGCGGCCCCAGCGCCGGCCCCGGAGCAGCGCCCGGGCGGCCAGCAGCGGCAGCACGCCGAGCAGCACGATCACCAGACCGCCGAACTCGTTCAGGGCGAGCTGCTTGGACTGGCCGGACAGCGCGGCCACCATGTCCCAGACGCCGACGACGGCCAGCGCGGCGCCCGCCAGGGCGGTGATGACGGCGCCCACGGTCAGGGACGCCGGCCGGTCGGAGCCGGGCGCGGGTACGGGTGCGGAGGATTCTGCGGTCACTCCAGCAGGGTAGCCGCCGGTTGGTCCGTACCGACCCGTAGGCTGAGCACATGCGCGCTCTCCTGGTCGTCAACCCGAAAGCGACCACCACCAGTGGCCGCACCAGGGATGTGCTGATCCACGCCCTGCGCAGCGACCTCAAGCTGGAGGTGGCGCAGACGGAGTACCGGGGCCATGCGCGTGACCTGGCCCGCGAGGCGGCGGAGGACGGCACGGTCGACCTGGTGGTGGCCCTGGGCGGCGACGGCACGGTCAACGAGGTCGTGAACGGACTGCTGGCGCACGGCCCGGCCGAGAAGCTCCCCCGGCTCGCCGTGGTGCCCGGCGGCTCGACCAATGTGTTCGCCCGCGCGCTGGGCCTGCCGAACGACCCCGTGGAGGCCACCGGGGCCCTGCTGGATGCCATGGAGCACCGCCGGGATCGGCCGATCGGCCTGGGCAAGGCGATGACCGAGGGACTGCCGGACCGTTGGTTCACCTTCACGGCAGGCCTGGGCTTCGACGCCGGCGTGGTCGGCCGGGTGGAGGAGCAGCGCAGAGCGGGGCGCAGGTCCACCCACGCGCTCTACGTCGGGCAGGCGCTCCGGCACTACATCACCCAGCGTGAGCAGCGCCGATCGGGCCCGGTCACCCTGCAACTGCCGGGCCGCGAGCCCGTGCCGGGCCTGGTGATGGCCATAGTCAGCAACACGTCCCCGTGGACGTTCCTGGGCAACCGCCCGGTCTACCCCTCGCCGCTCGCCTCCTTCGACACGGACCTCGATGTCTTCGGCATCACCCGGATGACGGCGTTCGGTACGGCTCGAACGGTCCGTCAGATCCTGCGGTCGCACAGCCCTTCGAGCGATGGCGCGACGCCTGTCGGCCCGTCCGGAAAGCACGTCGTCTCCTACCACGACGCCCGGCACTTCACCTTGGTTTCACAGGAACCGACCCCATTCCAGGTGGACGGGGACCACCTTGGAGACAGGAGTCGCGTCAGTTTCACAGGCGTACGGCGGGCACTGCGTGTGATTGTGTGACCGGAAGTGGGGTTCGCCCTTCTTCTCGAACGCACAAGCCCCCTTCACTCCATAGAAGTACTGGCTGTGAGCTAGGCGACACCGAAGAATCAAAAATTCCTCCCTGAAGGGGGTTGTATCCGGGCCCGAGGTTTGCGAACCTCTACATGGCGATCGGGACACATCGCAGCGACGGCAACCTCAGACCCTGACGGGTGCCGACCGCGGAGTGTCCCTCGAATCGCCGAATCCCTCCCCAGCACAGACCACCCGGGCCCGTCGGGCCTTTGGTCTCTTTTGCTGTTGCGGGATTCGTGAAAGCGTTCACATTCACAAGCCATCGATTGTGCCGACCGGGCAACCCCCGCGGCAGGAGGAGTTGGACGACCATGGACTGGCGCCACCGCGCTGTCTGCCGCGAAGAGGACCCGGAGCTGTTCTTCCCGATCGGGAACACCGGTCCTGCTCTGCTGCAGATCGAGGAAGCCAAGGCCGTGTGCCGCCGCTGTCCGGTCATGGAGCAGTGCCTGCAGTGGGCGCTCGAGACCGGCCAGGACGCCGGCGTCTGGGGCGGTATGAGCGAGGACGAGCGTCGCGCGATGAAGCGCCGTGCTGCCCGCAACCGCGCCCGCACCGCCTGATCACACGCCGTAGTACCAGCAGTGACCGTCACACCAGCAGTGACTGCAGTACCGATCAACACATGATCAAGGGCTTCCCTGCACTTCCTGGTGAAGCCTTCCGTACAAAGGACCTTGCTCGACACGGTCCCGCGACACCGAGCCGCCCAGGCACTTGATACTGTTCACTGAGAGCAATATTGTGGAGCTGAGGCGCTCACCGTGTGCAACGCACCGATGAGGTGTCGCACCACCCAGAGCCCCCGTTCCGGCCGACTCCCCCCGACGGCCGGAACGGGTTGAGAGGCCCTGTCGACCCACCCCCCCCGGTCGACAGGGCCTCGTTTCTGTTTCCCGGCCCGTTCATGACGGTCGTGCGAGGGTGCGGGACCGGCGCTTCCACCGGACGCACGCCCCCCGCGCACCTCGACGCACCTCAGCGGACCGGGATCTCCAGGACCACCTTGGTCCCGCCGTCCGGTCCCGCCACCATGTCGAAGGTGCCGCCCAGCTCGCCGGTGGCGAGCGTCCGGACGATCTGCAGCCCGAGGTTGCCCGCCTGCTGCGGGTCGAAGCCCTCCGGCATGCCCTTCCCGTCGTCCTGCACGGTGATCAGCAGGTACTCCTCGGGCTTTGCCCCGCCGTTCCAGCTGTCCGACCAGCCCATGCCGGTGGCCGGCGCCCGGCCGCGCAGCGCGGAGACCTCCAGGTTCCCGGAGGCGGACGGGCCGAAGGCGTGCTCCAGGGCGTTCTGCAGCAGCTCGGTCAGCACCATCGCCAGCGGGGTGGCCACCTCGGCGGAGAGGATGCCGAAGCTTCCGGTGCGGCGGGTCGCCACCCGGCCGTCCTGGGACAGCTCCATCACCATCGCCAGCACCCGGTCGGCGATCTCGTCGAAGGTGACCTTCTCGTCGAGCGCCTGCGAGAGCGTCTCGTGCACGATCGCGATCGAACCGACCCGGCGGACCGCCTCGTCCAGCGCGGCGCGGCCGGCGTCCGAGTCCATCCGGCGGGACTGCAGTCGCAGCAGCGCGGCCACCGTCTGCAGGTTGTTCTTCACCCGGTGGTGGATCTCCCGGATGGTGGCGTCCTTGGTCATCAGCTCGCGGTCGCGCCGGCGCAGCTCGGTGACGTCCCGGCAGAGCACCAGGGAGCCGGTCAGCGTGCCCTTGGGCTTGAGCGGGATGGCCCGCAGGGTCACCACCCCGCCCTGCACCTCGACCTCGGTCTGCCGGGGTGCCCAGCCGCTCGCCAGCTTCACCAGCGCCTCGTGCACGGCCGCGCGCGAGGGCGGGACGAGCTCGGCGGTGGCGCGGCCGAGGTGGCTGCCGACCAGGTCGGTGGTGAGGCCGAGGCGGTGGTAGGCGGAGAGCGCGTTGGGGCTGGCGTAGGTGACGATGCCGTCGGCGTCCACCCGGATCAGGCCGTCGCCGACCCGGGGGGCGGCGTCCATGTCGGTCTGCTCGACGCCGGGGTACGGGAAGGTGCCGGCGGCGATCATCTGGGCCAGGTCGGAGGCGCTCTGCAGGTAGGTGAGTTCGAGCCGGCTGGGAGTGCGGACGGTCAGCAGGTTGGTGTTGCGGGCGATCACGCCGAGCACCTTGCCCTCGCGGCGCACCGGGATCGACTCGACCCTGACCGGCACCTCCTCGCGCCACTCCGGGTCGCCCTCGCGCACGATCCGGCCCTCGTCGAAGGCGGCGTCCAGCAGGGGGCGGCGCCCGCGCGGGACGAGGTGGCCGACCATGTCGTCCTGGTAGGAGGTGGGGCCGGTGTTGGGCCGCATCTGGGCCACCGAGACGTACCGGATGCCGTCCCAGGTGGGGATCCAGAGGACCAGGTCGGCGAAGGAGAGGTCGGAGAGCAGCTGCCACTCCGAGACCAGCATGTGGAGCCACTCCACATCGGCACCGGTCAGGGTGGTGTGGCGGCGGACGAGTTCGTTCAGCGAGGGCACATGGCGAGGGTAGCTCCAGGCCCGGTGTCCGGGCCTGCCGCACCCGCCGGGCCGCCCGCCGGCACCGGCCGCCCGAGCCGCCCCCGCGTGCCGGCCGCGCCTCCCCAACCAAGTTGTCCAGACCAATTTTCGGAGCCCTCTGGACAACCCAGATTGGTCTAGTCCACAATGAAAGGGCACCAAGGAGAGGCCCCCCGCGCAACTGCCCTGACCCGCGCGAGGCCGCTCCTCGGTCGGACGCCGCCGAGCGAGGACCCCGCACAGTTCTCGCTCGTCCACGGCGCCCGACGACAGCTCCGGGCTGCGGTGCCGCATGGGTTGAGGGTCCCGTGTCGGCGCCGTGGCCCGTAGTGCTTTCCGGCCCCGGACGCAGGACGCCGCCGGATGCCGGTGCACCGGGACCCTTCTCCGCCGCTCACAACGCCGAACCCCCCGTCCACAGGCTGTGGACGGGGGGTTCGGCGTCGTACGGGCGGCGTCGGCGGGCCGACCGCGGCCGTCAGTGGGTCTCGGTGACCTTCGCCAGGGCGCGCGGGGCGTCGGGGTCCTGACCGCGGGCGATGGTGACCTCGTAGGCCAGCTGCTGCAGCGGCAGGATCTCCAGAATGGTCTGGACCTCCTCGGGCACGCCGGCCGGCAGCGCGAAGCCCGCCGAGGCGGCGTCCACCTGCGCCTGCTGGCCGATGACCACCAGGTCCGCACCGCGGCCGCGCAGGCGGTCCAGCACCGGCTGCAGGGCCTCGCCGCCCTTGCCCTCCGGGACGATCGCGATGACCGGGGAGACGTTGTCCACCATGGCCAGCGGGCCGTGCAGGAGGTCGGCGCCGGAGAACGGGGAGGCCGGGATGTAGGTGGTCTCCATGAGCTTCAGCGCCGCCTCGCGGGCGGTCGGGTAGCCGTAGCCGCGCGAGGTGATGACCAGGCGCTGGGCGAAGCGGTAACGCTCGGCCAGGGCCTTCACCTCGGCCTGGCGGGCCAGGATGCCGGCGGCCAGCGACGGCAGCTCCTTGGCGGCCGCTCCGTCGCCCCCGCGCAGGCCCTCCACCAGCAGGTAGAGCGCCAGCAGCTCGGCGGTGTAGGTCTTGGTGGCGGGCAGCGCCTTCTCCGGGCCGGCCAGCACGTCGATGTGGAACTCGGAGACCTCGGCCAGTGGCGAGGCGGCGTTGTTGGTGACCGCCAGGGTGATGGCACCGGCCTCGCGGGCGGCCTTGGTGGAGGCCACGAGGTCCGGCGAGCCGCCGGACTGGCTGACGGTGATCACCAGCACGTCGGTGAGGTCCGGCTTGGCGCCGTACGCGGTGGTGGTCGACATCGAGGTCAGGCCGGCCGGCTTGCCGAGCAGGATCTCGATCAGGTACTTGGCGTAGAGCGCCGCGTTGTCGGACGTACCGCGCGCGGTGAGCAGGACGAAGCGCGGGTTGCGGGCGGCGATCCCGGCCGCGATGTCGAAGATCTTCGGGGCACCCTCGTCGAGGATGCGCTGGAGGACGGCCGGCTGCTCGGCCATCTCCGCCGCCATGATCCGGCCGGGGACGGGGACAGTCTGCGTGTCGGACATCTGGATGTGCCTCCGATGAGATGGTTCGACCCCACGCGAGCGGGGATGCCCGGCGGGGACCTCTACGGCGGCGAGTCCGCACACTCGCTGCGGTGATTCCTGCGGCAATCCTACGGGGCCATCCCCGTGGAGCACATTCGAGAGCCCCTCCGCCGCTGCGGGCAGGGGCCCTCGCCGGCCGGCGGACCGGCCGGCCCCGGATCAGCCCTGCTTGTTGATCAGCTGGTCGATCGCGGCGTCCGCCTCCTTGGCGGCCTGGTCCACGGGCTTGTTGTTCTTGAGGATCGCGGTGAGCATGTCCGGCAGGATCTTCTGCTTCTCGATCGCGCCCCAGCCCGGTGCCAGCGGGGTGAACCAGGCATCCGGCACCGCGTTGGCCGCGGCGGCCGTGGCCGGCTTGCCCTTCAGCGGGTTCAGCTGGGTCAGGTTGTTCGGCAGGATGTCCTTGTCGGCCAGCGCCTGCTCGGACTTGTTGCTGGTGAACATCCGGATCCAGTCGGCGGCCAGCGGGGCCACCTGTGACTTGGCGGTGACGGCGAGGTCCGAGCCGCCGATGAAGGTCGGCAGCGGCTTGCCGCCCGGGCCGGGCATGGTGGCGACCCTGACGGCGTCCTTGAGGTTCGGGTCGCCGGTGACCGGTGCGGTCACGCTGGCCGCCTCGTAGCCGTTGCCGTAGAAGGCGCCCGCGTGCCCGCGGGCCATCGCCTCGTACTGGTTCAGCTCGTTCACCGCGAGGTCGCCCTTGTTGTACTTGCGCACCAGGTCGACGAAGTGGGTGAGCCCCTGCACGGACTTGGGGTCGCTGAGCGTGCCGTGCCAGTTGCCGCTGCTGTCGAATCGGGCGATGGCGCCGCCGTACGCGGAGACGTAGCTCATCGCGGCGTACCAGAACGGGCCGGGCAGGTAGAGCGCCGAGTACGTCCGGTCGGACTTGTTCCTGTCGGCCAGCTTGTCCAGCGCCGCCCGCAGCTCGTCCTCGGTCCTGGGGAAGTCCGCGCTGCCGGTGGCCGTCTGGAACGCCGCCGAGTTGTAGACGGCGACCCGGGCGCCCGCGTAGTACGGCACGCACCAGAGCTTGTCCTGGTAGGTGCAGGTGTTGGCGAGCGCCTTGATCCAGGCGTCGGAGTTCTCGAAGCTGCTCCGCTCCACCGGGGCGAGCGCGCCGGACAGCACGTACTTCATGGTCTCGGTGTTGCCGAGCTCCACCACGTCCGGGGCGGTGCCCTCGGCGATCGCCTTGTCCAGCTTGGTGACCTTGTCGGCCCAGCCCTGGTAGGCGAGCCTCAGGGTGACGTTCGGGTACTTGGCGGCGAACTCGTCGTTGACCCGCTGGACGAGGTCCGGCCAGTTCTTCTGGGCGTCCTCCATCAGCCAGACCGTGACTGTCCCGGTCGCCGACTTCGGGTCCGCCGTGCCGCTCCTGGCGTCCCCCGACGGCGAGCCGCCCGAAGAACAGGCCGTCAATCCGACGGCCAACGCCATGATCCCGAACGTCGCCATGAACTGACGCTGCTTCACGCCATCCTCCGAGGGTGTTAGAGCCTGAGTGCCCGCCGGCAGCGCTGGCACCCGTCGGAGAGCGGTCTCCGGGGAGGGGCGGCGATGTGCTTCGGAAAGGGCCGATACCACATCCGGCGAGGTTGAAGTTCGAACCGGATGGGTGGAGCCTGGCCTAGACCACTGGCGGTGTCAACGCCAAATGGCCCGGCCGCAAAGGACGTTGCAGACCCGTTGTACCGCGTGGCGATCAGTCGCAGCCCCATCACCCTCAGTGGAACTTAAGGCTGGCTTAAGACCGATTTGAGGGAACACCGACACCCGACGAATCCGCAGGTCAACGCGGGAAAAACGGAGCGGGCCCGTCATGCGACATGCGCATGACGGGCCCGCTCGGGGATGCCTTCCCGGCACCCTGGGTCACGGTCCGGCAGAACGTCAGCCGATCGCCCCCGACTGCCCGGTGAGCACCTCCACGGCCGCCAGACCGCAGACGCGGGCGGCACCGTGGGTGGCGATGTGCAGCGCACCGACCGGCTCGGACTGCGGCAGGCCCATCTCGACCACCGCGGCG
The DNA here is from genome assembly GCF_055561295.1 of Kitasatospora sp. NPDC022785. Classification (NCBI taxonomy): domain Bacteria; kingdom Bacillati; phylum Actinomycetota; class Actinomycetes; order Kitasatosporales; family Streptomycetaceae; genus Kitasatospora; species Kitasatospora sp. NPDC022785. Next base: position 237,301 of record NZ_JBVHHB010000004.1, read on the forward strand.
TCCGGCCGGGCCGCCAGCAGGCGGGACAGCGCGGCGGCCATCCACGCGTGCCGGTGCGCGTCCCGGACCACCAGCACCAGCCGGCGGCCCTCGGCGTCGGCCAGCACCCCGGCGACCATCGCGTCCAGCTGCTCCGGGCCGGCGTCCTGCGGGCCCACCTCGCGGGTGCGGGTGCCGGGGAAGCGGTCGGCCAGCATGCCGGCCACGCCCCACGGGGTCACGTCGCCGACGGCGATGTTGGGCTCGTCGGAGAACGAGGCCACGTACGGGCGCTCGGTCACCGGCAGCACCTCGCGGCCCGGCGCCCGGACCACCCGCAGCGCGCGGCGGGCGGCCCGCAGGCCGACCGCGAGGTCCGGCTCCAGCCGCTCGCCCTGGGCCGCGATCCTGCCCCAGCTGCCCAGCGCGCGAACCCGGCCGGCGGCGTCGGCCAGCCGCTCCTCGGGCAGCTTGCCGGACCGCACGCCCGCCACGATGGCGTCGCGCAGCATCAGCACGGTCTCCTCGTCGGCCAGGCCGCCACCGACGCAGATCGCGTCCGCGCCGGCCGCCAGGGCCAGCACGGTGCCCTCGCCCATGCCGAAGGTGTCGGCGATGGCGCCCATCTCGATCGCGTCGCTGACGATCAGGCCCTGGTAGCCGAGGCCGCCGTCGGCCGGAGCGGCCCGCAGCAGGTCCCGCAGCACCCGGGGGCTGAGCGTGGCCGGCAGCTTGGGGTCGAGTGCCGGGATCATGATGTGGGCCGTCATCACGGCCTTGGTCCCGGCGGCGATCGCGGCCTCGAACGGGATGAGGTCACGGGCGCGCAGCACGTCCAGGTCGACGTCGATCACCGGCAGGCCGTGGTGCGAGTCGACGGCCGTGTCGCCGTGCCCGGGGAAGTGCTTGGAGCAGGCGGCCACGCCCGCCGACTGCAGGCCCTCCACCCAGGCGGCGGTGTGCCGGGCGCAGAGCTCCGGGTCGGCGCCGAACGAGCGGACGCCGATCACCGGGTTGCGGGGGTTGGAGTTGACGTCCGCGGTGGGCGCCCAGTTGTAGTTGACGCCGGCCGCGGCCAGCGCCCGGCCCAGCTCACGGGCGACGTCGCGGGTCAGCTCCGGGTCGTCGATCGCGCCGAGCGCGAAGTTGCCCGGCCAGGACGAGCCCGAGCCGGCCTCCAGGCGGGTGACGTCGCCGCTCTCCTCGTCGATCGCGATCAGGAGGTCCGGGTTCTCCTCGCGCAGCGCCTTGGTGAGCGCGGAGAGCTGGTCCAGGTCGGTGACGTTGCGGTCGAACAGCGCGACCGAGCCGAGCCCGGCCGCCAGGTGGCGGCGGACCCACTCCGGCGGCTCGGTGCCGACGAAGCCGGGCTGGAGGACGGTCAGCGCGTCGCGGTGCAGCTGGTCACTGGCGGGCAGAGTGGGGATGAGGATGCTCACGTGGGATCAGCCCTTCACTGCACCGTCGGTCAAGCCGCCGACGGCCTTGCGCTGGAGGAAGACGAACAGGACCAGGATCGGGACCGCGAAGAGGGTGGACGCGGCCATGGTGGCGCCCCAGTCGGTGCCGAAGTTGGTCTGGAAGGAGGAGAGCCAGAGCGGGAGGGTCTGGAACTCCTCCTTCTTGTTCAGGATGTTCACCAGCGGGAACTCGTTCCACGCGGTGATGAAGCCGAACAGCGAGGTCGACATCAGGCCGGGCGCGAGCAGCGGGAAGATCACCTTCAGGAAGGCCTGGGTACGGGTGCAGCCGTCCACCATCGCGGACTCCTCCAGCTCCTTCGGCACGGCGGCGATGAAGCCGCGCAGCGTCCAGATCGTGAAGGGCAGCACCATCATCATGTAGAGCGCGGTCAGCGGCACGAGGCTGTTCAGCATGTCGTTGTCGCGGACGAGGAGGTAGGCCGAGATGATCATGACCTCCCACGGCGCCATCTGCGCGGCCATGACGACCAGCACGAAGCTCTTGCGGCCGCGGAAGCGCATGCGCGCGATCGCGAAGGAGGCCAGGGTGGCGATCACCAGCGAGGCGAGCACCGCGCCGACCGTCACGATCAGGCTGTTCCCGACGTACGTCCAGAAGTTGGGGGCGTGGACGGCCTTGTCGAAGTGTTCGAGGGTCGCGTCCAGCGGCAGGAAGACCGGCGTCCGGCTGATGATGTCGTTGTTCTGCTTGAAGGCGGTGACGATCATCCAGTAGACGGGGAAGATGAAGAAGACGAAGAGGACGACCGCGATCACGTTCGGCCAGGTGCGTCCGATGAGCGAGCGCCTCACAGCTCGTCCTCCTGCTTCAGAATGATGCGGAAGTAGTACGCCATCAGCGCACCCAGCATCAGGATGGTGAGTACCGCGATGGCGGAGCCGACGCCGAATCGCTGGGATCCGAAGCCTTCGAGGAAGGCGTGGACCGGGAGGGTCTGGGTGAGTCCGTCCGGGCCGCCCTTGTTGATCAGGTAGACCTGGGTGAAGGCCTTGAAGACCCAGATGACCTCGAGGAAGGTCGTGGCCAGGAAGAACGGCTTCATGATCGGGAAGGTCACGGAGCCGAAGATCTTGAAGGCCGCGGCACCGTCCATCCGGGCGGCCTCGTAGAGCTCCTTGGGAATCGTGGTCAGGCCCGCGTACATGTTGAAGGCCACGAACGGGACCGACTGCCAGACGATCAGCAGGATGATCACGAAGAAGGTCGAGTACTGGCCGCTGGTCCAGTTGAAGTGGGCCATCGAGTGCCAGCCCAGCTTGTCCAGGAACCAGTTGACGACACCGAAGTTCTGGTCGAACAGCCACTGGTAGACCGTGGTCGCGGCGACCACCGGCATCGCCCAGGCCAGGATGAGCGCGATCGACAGCGCCAGCCGCATCTTCTTGCCGAGGCGGTCGAGCAGCAGGCCGACCAGGGTGCCGCACACCATGATCAGGACCACGTTGACGACGGTGAAGATCACCGTGCGGCCGGTGATCGACCAGAACTCCGAGTTGGTGAGCTGGTCGGTGTAGTTCTCGAAGCCGTTCCACTCGGTCAGGTGCTGGATCAGCTGACGCCTGTTGAGGTTCTGGAACGACACCACCACCGTCTTGAGCAACGGCCAGCCCAGCAGGACCAGAGTCGCCGCGATGGCCGGCAGCAGCAGCAGGTACGGCGTGAGAGCGGCCTTGTCCAGCGCCTTCGCCGGTCTGCCGCTCTTCTTCGGGGCGCTCCCGGCACCGCGGCCGGTGATCTCCTCGGTAATGGCCACGGCGGCCTTCCCTGACTCCGGGGACTGTGTCTGCACCCGCTCCGAATGCACAGCCATCGTTCTCTCTTCCTGACAACCTGACCGACGACGGATAGGCGCCGCCCACCGGCTCCCCGCCGGGAGTCGGTGGGCGACGCCGCTCGACTGCCTACTGCTTCTGGTTGAGACGCTTCGCGATCTCGTCGTCGGCCTTCTTGGCAGCGGCCGCGTAGTCACCCGTCAGGGCTCCGGTCAGGAACTCCTTGATCGGGTTCGGCTCGTTCTCCACGTTGGCCCAGGTCGGCGTGTTCGGGGTGATCGCGCCGACGGCGGCGGCCGGCTGGGCGGCCTTGGCGAAGTCGCCGGCGACCTGGCCGTTCAGCGAGGCCTTGTTCGGGATGTTGCCCGCGGCGGCGACCAGGCCCTCGTTCTTGTCGTTGAGGGCGATCTTCAGGAAGTCCTTGGCCATGTCGGAGTTCTTGCTGGCCTGGGCGATGGCCAGGTTGGAACCGCCGAGGAAGACGCCGGACGGCTTGTCGGCGGTCTTGCCCGGGAGCGGGAAGAAGCCGATCTTGTCCTTGGCCATGGTCTTCTCGTCCGGCAGCTCCCAGCCGAGGCCGATCATGGTGCCGACGTCACCCTTGCCGAAGACGTCCTTCTGCTGCGGGGTGGCCTCGTCCTTGTCCTTCGGACCGGTGGCGGAGTAGCCCTGCAGCTTCTTGTAGGTGTCGAAGGCCTTCTGCGCCTCGGGGGAGGACAGGCCGCCGGCCCACTTGTCGCCGTCCTTCTTGGCGATCTTGCCGCCCTCGCTGGTCAGCAGACCGAAGTAGACGTACCACTCCTGGCCGGGCATGTAGATCGGGTCGGTGACGCCCGCGGTCGCCTTCAGCTTGTCCAGGTCGGCGTAGAACTCGTCCAGGGTCTTCGGCGCGGCGCTCAGGCCGGCCTTCGCCCAGAGGTCCTTGTTGTAGGCGACGACGCGGTTGCTGACCCACCACGGGGCGGCGTACTGCTTGCCGTCCAGGATCGCGGCCTCGTTCTGGTTGGCGGCCCAGTCGGCACCGCCCAGGGCGGCCTTGTCCTTGGTGATGTCGAGCAGACCACCGGTGGCCGCGTAGCCCGCGGTCTGGGTGTTGCCGACCTCGAGGACATCGACCGAGCCCTCGGACAGCGCGGTGGTGACCTTCGCGCCGATGCCGTTCCACTTCTGGATCTGGAAGTCGACCTTGGAGCCCGGGTAGGCGGTCTCGAAGTCGGCCTTGACCGAGTCCGTCCAGCCCTTCGGGGCGGAGCCGTCCATCAGCCACACGGTCAGGGTCTTGCCGCTGTAGTTCTTGGCGGCGGACGAGGACGAACCGCCCTTGCCCTCGTCGCTCGACTTGGCGTCCGAACCACAAGCCGCCACACCGACGACCATTGCTGCGACGCCGACCGCCGCGATGAGCTGACGCTTCACGCCATCCTCCTGAGGGATGCCTGGGTTACCCCCGTCGGGTGGCAGCGGCAGACCCACGTAAAGCGGGAGGAATGGTGCCGCGGACCCCATCGGACGGGTGGGGGATTCATAGTGACCGGCCTAGTGGTGTAGACCAGATGCCTGGAGCTTGGCCTAGACCAATGGGCCTGTCAACGGCTGTTCAGGCGATCGGGACCACCCGTTATCAAGCCGACACCGCACATCGTTCATCGCGTGATGAGGTATTCGTTCCGTAGCCATACATGCAACGATGTGAGCTGTTAACGATGTGGCGCGACCCTCAAGGGCCGCGCGAGAAGCGGGAGACAGGTCCGATGAGCAGCGACGGGGGCAGCACGGCCCAGGTCAACGACCCCCAGGTGAAGAACCTCCCGACGCAGGCCGGCGCAGACCCGACCGCGCGGGTGCCCAAGTACTACGGCCTCAAGCGCCACCTGCTGCAGCTCACCGAGACCCAGCCCGCCGGGACGCCCGTCCCGCCCGAGAGGGCACTCGCCGCCCAGTTCGACACCTCGCGCACCACCGTCCGCCAGGCGCTCCAGGAGCTGGTGGTCGAGGGGCGGCTGGAGCGCATCCAGGGCAAGGGCACCTTCGTCGCCAAGCCCAAGGTCGCCCAGGCGCTCCAGCTGACCTCCTACACCGAGGACATGCGCGCCCAGGGCCTGGAGCCCACCTCCCGGCTGATCGAGATCGGCTACATCACCGCCGACGACCGGCTCGCCCCGCTGCTGGACATCAAGCCCGGCGGCCGGGTGCTGCGGATCGAGCGCCTCCGGCTGGCCAACGGCGACCCGATGGCCATCGAGGTCGCCCACCTCTCCGCCAAGCGCTTCCCCGCGCTGCGCCGCAACCTGGCCAAGCACAACTCCCTGTACACGGCCCTGCGCGAGGTCTACGGCGTCACGGTGGCCGAGGCCGAGGAGACCATCGAGACCACCCTCGCCACCCCGCGCGAGGCCGGCCTGCTGGGCTCCGACCTCGGGCTGCCGATGCTCCAGCTCGCCCGGCACTCCTTCGACGCCGACGGCAACCCGGTCGAGTGGGTCCGGTCCATCTACCGCGGCGACCGCTACAAGTTCATCACCCGGCTCAAGCGCCCCGAGTAGGGCGCCCACTCCCCTGCCGGCACCCGGGCACCGGCGTACGCACAGGCGTACGCCGGTGCCCGTTGCGTGGGGCGGCCGCGGGCGGTGCAGCGTGCACCGGCGCGTGGACTATCAAGGCGGCGCGCAGGCCGTGTACGGCGCTCCGGCGTACGCGCGGGCGCGCAAAGCGTCCGGATAGCGGGAAGTTCGGTCGTTCCTGGTGACACAGATCACGCCATGCTCTAGATTTCGCAGCCGTATTGACTGCCGATCACCAGTGGTGCTGCTCGGCGGGCCTCGGGGGGATCGTGCGGCCTCGTGGGGCTGCGGCGCCGACCGGGTGACCCTCCTCCGGAGCGGAGCCGAACCATGTCGTCAGACCTCGACGCCACCGAACCTGTCATGCCCGAGCCACCGGATCCCGGGGCCGTTCCGGCCGTGACGCCGGAGCGGGTGCTGGCCGGGCTCGCCCTGCTCGTGCCGATCGTCGCGATGCTCTGGGTGTCCTCCTACGACAAGACCGGCCCCGAGGCCGGCGGGGTGCCGTTCTTCTACTGGTACCAGCTGCTCTGGGTGCCGGTCTCGGCCGTCTTCACGGTGGCCGCGTACCTGCTGATCAACCGGGACGAGAAGGCCCGCAAGGCCGTCCGGAAGGCGGGTGGCGCGCGATGAACGGCGTCAACGTGCCGGCCCTGGCGGTGTTCGTGCTCTTCTTCGTCCTGGTCACCGTGATGGGCTTCCTCGCCTCGCGGTGGCGCCGGGCCGACGACGCCCAGCACCTGGACGAGTGGGGCCTCGGCGGCCGCAGCTTCGGGACCTGGATCACCTGGTTCCTGCTCGGCGGCGACCTCTACACGGCGTACACCTTCGTGGCCGTCCCGGCCGCCGTGTACGCGACCGGCGCGGCCGGGTTCTTCGCGGTGCCGTACACGATCATCGCGTACCCGCTGGTCTTCCTCTTCCTGCCCCGGCTCTGGTCGGTCTCCCGGGTGCACGGGTACGTCACCCCGGCCGACTTCGTGCGCGGGCGGTACGGCTCCAAGCCGCTCGCGCTGGTGGTCGCGCTGACCGGCATCCTGGCCACCATGCCGTACATCGCGCTGCAGCTGGTCGGCATCCAGGCGGTGCTGGACGTGCTGGGCGTCGGCGGCGGCGAGAACGCCAACTGGTTCGTCAAGGACCTGCCGCTGTTCATCGCCTTCGGCGTGCTGGCCGCGTACACGTACTCGTCCGGCCTGCGGGCCCCGGCGCTGATCGCGTTCGTCAAGGACACCCTGATCTACATCGTGATCATCGTCGCGGTGATCTACATCCCGATGCGGCTCGGCGGCTACGGGCACATCTTCGACGCGGTCGGCGAGAAGTTCAGCGCGCCCAAGGCGGCCGGCTCGCTGACCGTGCCGGAGAACAAGCAGTGGACGTACGCCACGCTGGCGCTCGGCTCGGCGATGGCGCTGTTCATGTACCCGCACTCGGTGACCGGCGTGCTGGCCTCGAAGTCCCGCAACACGGTGCGCCGCAACATGGCGATCATGCCCGCGTACTCGCTGATGCTGGGCCTGCTGGCGCTGCTCGGCTTCATGGCGATCGCGGCCGGCATCGGCAAGGGCGACAAGAAGTTCAACGCCCAGCTCTCGGTGCCGCAGCTGTTCGAGAACATGTTCCCGGACTGGTTCACCGGCGTGGCCTTCGCGGCGATCGGGATCGGCGCGCTGGTGCCCGCCGCCATCATGTCGATCGCGGCGGCCAACCTGTTCACCCGGAACGTCTACAAGGAGTTCCTGAAGCCGTCCGCCACCCCGGCGGACGAGACCAGGGTCGCCAAGATCGCCTCGCTGCTGGTGAAGGTCGGCGCACTGGTCTTCGTGCTCACCATGGACAAGCAGGCGGCGATCAACCTCCAGCTGCTCGGCGGCCTCTGGATCCTGCAGACCTTCGTCTCCATCGTCGGCGGCCTGTTCACCCGCTGGTTCCACCACTGGGCGCTGTTCGCCGGCTGGGCGGTCGGCATGATCTACGGCACCTGGGAGGCGTACGACATCGCCAGCCCCGCCACCAAGCACTTCGGCGGCAACTCGGCCGAGATCCCCGGCATCGGCGAGCTGGGCTACATCGGCCTGACCGCCTTCGTGCTCAACCTGGTGGTCTCGGTGGTGCTCACGCTCGCACTGAAGGCGATCAAGGCGCCGGAGAGCCCGGACGAGACCCGGCCCGGCGACTACAGCGCCGAAACCGGCGACGAAGAGCTGAAGAACGCGCCGGAGCCCGTGGCAGCGCACTGATTGCCCCGTCGCGCGCCCTGTGATCGCGCCGTCTCCTCCGTGAACACTGGAGGAGGCGGCGCGATCATATGTATGAACGGCCGCACGTGCAGGGAACCACCGGACCGGACCGGCAGCCGGCCGGCACCGACCGACCCACGGATCGACCCACGGGGAGCAGTCGCGATGGCAGAACTCGGCACCACACTCAACGGCCAGCACCAGTCCGTCCACGCGCCCGGCGCGGCGCTCGGCGCACCGCCCACGACCGCGGCGCCGGCCACCGCGGCGCCGGCCACCCGGCTGCCGTCCGTACTGATCGCCACCCGGCACGGCGAGTCCACCGCCAACGTGGAGTTCCAGCTGGCCGAGGCGGCCGGCGCGCTGAGCGTTCCGATCAGCTGCCGGGACGCCGACATCCCGCTCTCGATGCACGGCCAGCAGCAGGCCCAGGCCCTCGGCCGCTGGTGGGCCGGCCTGCCCAGCGCCGACCGGCCGCGCAGCGTCTGGTGCTCGCCGTACGTGCGCACCGCCGAGACCGCCCGGATCGCGCTCGCCCAGGCCGCCGGACTCGGCGCCGTACCGGTCTCGCTGGCCGTCCGCTACGACGAACGGCTGCGCGACCGCGAACTGGGCGTCCTGGAGATGCTGCCCCGGGCCGCGATCGAGGCCAAACACCCGGAGGAGGCCGCCAGACGGCGCAAGATGGGCGAGCTGTACTACCGCCCGCCCGGCGGCGAGTCCTGGGCGGACGTGGCGCTGCGGGTGCGCAGCCTGCTCCGCGACCTCTGCGCCGACGAGGCCGGCCGGCCCGTCCTGGTGGTCGCGCACGACTGCACGGTGCTGATGCTCCGCTACGCGCTGGACCGGCTCACCGAGGCGCAGCTGACCGCGCTGGAGCCGGTGCGCAACTGCTCCACCAGCCTCTGGCGCGCCGAGGGCGGGCGGCTGCGCCCGGCGCACTGGAACGAGACCGGGCACCTGACCACCGGCTGACGACCGGGCGCCCGCCGCCCGTCAGCTCGCGAGCGGCTCAGCGAAGCAGCGGCGGTAGGCCATCGGGGTCGTCCCCAGCCGGCGGCCGAAGTGGTGCCGCAGCGTCGCCGCGTTGCCGAAGCCGCAACGGGCGGCGATCGCGTCCACCGGCTCGGTGGTGGACTCCAGCAGCCGCTGGGCGAGCAGCAGCCGCTGCCCGACCAGCCAGCGGTGCGGCGTCGTGCCGGTCTCCTGCTGGAACCGGCGGGCGAAGGTGCGCGGCGACATGTGGGCCCGGGCCGCCAACTGCTCGACGGTGGACTCCTGGTCCAGGTGGTGGCGCATCCAGTCCAGCAGCGGGGCGAGCGACTCACCGTCCCCCTCCGGCAGCGGGCGGGCGACGAACTGCGCCTGCCCGCCCTCCCGGTGCGGGGCCACCACCATCCGGCGGGCGATCCCCCGGGCCGTCTCCACGCCCTGCACCTTGCGCACCAGGTGCAGGCAGGCGTCGATGCCGGCCGCCGTACCGGCCGAGGTGATCACCGGGTCGTCGTCCACGTAGAGCACGTCCGGCTCGACGGTGGTCCGCGGGAAGCGCGCGGCCAGCTCGTCGGTGTAGCGCCAGTGCGTGGTGGAGCGGCGGCCGTCCAGCAGCCCGGCGGCGCCGAGCACGAAGGCGCCGCTGCAGATGGAGAGCGCCCGGGCGCCGCCGTCCACGGCCGCCCGCACCGCGTCCAGCAGCGGCGCCGGGTAGTCCTGGTGCACCCCGACGGCCGTGACCAGCACCAGGTCGGCCTCGGCGAGGCGCTCCGGACCGTACGGGACGTCGACGGTGAAGCCGGCGTGCGTGCGGTGCGGGCCGGGGCGGGCACCGGCGAGGGCGAAGTCGTAGCCCGGCAGGCCGTCGGCGGTCCGGTCCAGGCCGAACACCTCACATGCCACCCCGAGTTCGAAGGGATGGACCTCCTCCAGCACCACCGCGACCACGTTCTTGAGCATGCCGACCAGGATGCCCCCGCGAGCGGCCCGGCGGGAAGGCCCGCGGTGGCAGTATTTCGATGCAATCGGTCATTGCTGCCACTCGTGGCCGCCCGGCGGCGCGGCGAGAGTGGAGCCATGGACTCCGACACTCTCGCAAGCGCACTCGCCCTGGCCGGAGCCGTCGGCGGCTTCGGACTGCTCGGCACCCTGATCGGGCGCGACGTGGCCCGGGGTGCCGCCAACGGCCGCGACAACTGGCACCGGCCCGGCGGCTACCCCGTCGACCCCGCCCTGCCAGACCGGCTCCACGGCACCATGCCGGCCGCCTCGCTCCGGCCGTCCGCCGACCCGGCCACGGCCGCACCGGCCCCGGCCCCCGCCCCGGCCGCCGACACCGCCTGCGGCACACTGACCGCATGGACATCGTCATCCGCCGGGCCGTCGAGGCCGACCTCGCCGCAGTCGGAGCCGTCACCCACGAGGCCTTCGTCGGCGACGGCCACAGCCCCGCCGACGGCCCCTACGCGGCCCAACTCCTCGACGCCCGTCCCCGTTTCGAGCAGGCCGAACTCCTCGTCGCGGCCGACCCGGCCGGTGGAGAGCTGCTCGGCTGCGTGACCTTCGCGGTCGGCGGCACGGCCTTCGCCGACATAGCGCGGCCGCACGAGGGCGAGATCCGGATGCTCGCGGTCGGCGGCGCGGCCCGGGGCCGGGGCGTGGGCGAGGCGCTGGTCCGGGCCTCGATCGCGCGCAGCCGGGAGCTGGGCCTGGACGGGATGGCGTTCTCCACCCGGCCGTCGATGACCTCCGCCCACCGGCTCTACGAACGGCTGGGCTTCCGGCGGACGCCGGAGCGCGACTGGGAGGTGCGCCCCGGTGTCCCGCTGCTGGTCTACGCGATGACGTTCTGATGGCGGGCCCCCGGCGGCGGATCACCGCCGGGGCCGGTCACTTCTTGTCGTAGCCCGGCGCCACGTAGATGGTGTACCGGCCGTGCTCGCCGCTCTTGACCACGGTGGCCACGCGGTACCCGGCGCTCTTCAGCGTCGGCTGGATCGCCTTGTCGGTGGCACCGGTCTGGGTGAAGTCCAGCACCACCACCTTCCACTCGTGCGCCTCGATGCCGGCCTGGATGGCGGGCACCCCGACCTGCTGCTTGCCGGTGTCCGGGTCCCGGCGGTAGACCGCCACCAGGTCGTGCCACTGCTGCCAGTTGCTCGACTCGCGCAGGTAGTACGCGGGCACGTTGTAGTTCTCGACCAGGTACCGGTCGTCGCCCTTGACGACGTACGGCCTCAGCGCGGCCACGAAGTCCTCGGTATCGGACCACTCGCCGAACATCTCCCGGCCCTGGGCCGCCCCCACCCAGCCGAGCGGGCCGACCACCAGGGCGGCGACCACCACCCCGGCCGTGACGTGCACCCGGTCCTTCAGCGCGACGACGACCCGGGCCAGCAGGGCGCCCACCACGATGCAGGCGAACCAGGCACCGAAGTCGACGTGCTTCTGCAGGGAGAGCCAGGTGTGGATGCGGATCTGGTTCGCCGGCGCGAGCATCCCGGCGACCAGCAGCACGGCGGCGAGGCAGGCCTCGGACCACGCGCTCCCGCCGCGCCTGCGCGCCGCCACCAGCTGCACCACCACGCCCACCAGGGCCAGCAGCAGCAGGGCGCCCACCCACTTGGCGGCCTCCTCGGCCACGTAGGAGTAGGCGTCGTGCCCGGGGGCGCGCTTGAGGGTGGTGTGGTTGAAGCCGTCGATGTAGCGCTTCCCCGCCACCAGGGCCGCCACGGCCACCGCCGCCACGAAGGCGAGGAGGAGCTGCAGCCCGCGCTTCCACCGCACCCACGCGCCGGGGGCGCCGCCGGAGCCGGCGAAGACCGCGACGCCGCAGACGACCGGGACCCAGAGCAGCGCGGCGTACTTGGTGCAGCCGGCCAGCGCCAGCAGCAGGGCGGCCAGGAGCATGCTCGGGTAGCCGCCGCCGGTGGTCAGCCGCACCGCGAGGTAGCCGGCCCAGGCGAGCAACGCCAACGCCATCGAGTCGTAGGTGGCCAGCCCGCCCAGGAACTGGGTCGGCCCGAGCGCGGCGAAGGCCGCAGCCGCACAGAACGCCGCGAGCGAGCCGTGCAGCCGCCGGGTGGCCAGGTGGACGGCCACGGTGGCGGAGAGCATGAAGACCATGCTCAGCAGCCGCGCGGTGGTCAGGCCGCCGAGCATGTCGGCCACCGCCACGACCACCGGGTAGATCAGCGGGGAGCCGGAGAAGAAGGTCTCGTACGTCGCGACCGGGGTGCCGTGCGCCAGGTTGGCGATCTCCTGGTAGCCCGCGTAGATGTAGGTGCCCTCGTCCACGAAGGCCGTGTTGCTCAGGAGGAGGTGGAACGAGAGCGCGCCCTGGACCAGCAGGACGGCGAACAGCGGCAGCAGGTCCGTCCGGAGCCCGGGCCGGGGCATCCGGGCCACCGGCTCCGCCGTCCGTCTCCGGCGCCCGCGCGACGACGGCCCGTCCTGGGAGCCCGCCGGGGGTTCACCGGGACCGGCCGTGCCGACGCCACCGGGCGGGACGGCACCGGCGGGCTTGAGTACGGGCCGCCGGGTGGATTCGGGCCGGATCCAACGGCCGTCCGCGCTCATCAGGTACTGCTCCTCAGCTTCGGGACATCGCGCCCGGTACGGCAGGTACCGGGGCTCGGTGCGCCAGAGGGCGCCGGGGCGGTGCTGCGCCCCGGCGCCGTGGGTGTCTTACGACGGGCGGCCTGCCCGTACGGACCGGCTCAGCCGGTGAGCCAGGCGGCCGTGGGCGGGATCGCCGGCGGCGAGCTGGGGCCGGCGACGATCTTCACGATGTCGGCCTCCGGCAGCACCTGGTCCCAGGCCTGGATGTCGGCGACGGCCCCGTGCCAGGGGTCGCTCCACTGCGAGTTCGAGCTCAGCCGGCCCAGCTGGAACGCGTTGGTGCCGCTGCTCTGCACGCCGGCCGCCTGGGCCGACGCCTGCGCCGCGCCGTTGACGTAGAGCGTGATCTGCTTGCTCGCCGCGTCGTAGACACCGGTCAGCAGGGCCCACTGGTTGACCGTCGCGTCGCCCTTGGAGTAGACCACCACGGAACCACCGCCGGGGAGCTGCACCTTGAAGTACCAGAGGTTGTGGCCGTTGTTGGTCGCCCGTCCGAGCGCGTAGGAGTAGTAGGCGCCGTCACCCTGGCTGACCGCGGCCCGGACACCCGCCGGCGCGTCGACGAACACCCGGACGGACACGGTGAAGCTCTTGTTCGTGTCGACGATCGGCTCGGCGCTCTGGGCGAAGGAGTTCTGCCCGCTGGGCAGCTTGAGGACCTGTCCGGCGAAGCCGGCCACCGAGCCCGTCTTCGCGTCGGAGCCCAGGCCCAGCGCGGCCGTTCCCTTGCTCGCCGGCAGCGAGCCGACGGTCGGCGGGCCCGCGATGGCCTTCGGCGGACCGCTCGGCGTCCCACTGGCCGTCCCGGCCGGCGACCCGCTCGACGACGCGCCCGGGGTCTTGGGCGCCTCGGCCGTCGGGCTGCCGTCGGCGACCGGCGTCTTGTCGGACTGACGCATCACCACGACGCCCGCGGCGGCGGCGCCGACGACCACGACGGCCACGGCGGCACCGATCAGCCGCAGACGGCGCTTCTTCTTGGCCTGCTCCTCGTTCCTGGCCGCCAGCGCCTCCCAGTCGGGCGTGCCGGAGCCCTGCGCCGGGAAGCCGCCGCCCTGCTGCCACTGCTGGGCGGGCGTCATGGGGACGGTGGACGCCAGGGGCGCGGCGGGTGCCATGGGGACGGTGGTCGCGGTGGACGAGGTTGGCGCAGTCGGCATGGCGGGCACGGTGGGTGGAACCGGTGCGGCGGGCGGCGGGCCGAACGCGCCGACCGGCGGCTGCTGCTGCTGTGGCGGCACACCGGCCACCGGAGGCACCGGGCCGGGCGGGGGCACCTGCCCCGGAGGCACCGGGCCGGGCGGAGGCACCTGCCCCGGAGGTATGGGGCCGGCGGGGGGCTGCGCGGAGACCGGCGGCTGCGCGGGGCCCGGGGCCGCGGGCGGCGGGCCGAACGCGCCGATCGGCGGCTGCTGCGGGGACCACCCCGGGTTCTGGTCCGGCTCGCCAGTCGGTACCGGTCGATCGCTCATGTGTCGGAATGGTAAGGCATGGTCCGCCCAACGCCCATGGAGGGTGCTTCGGCTGACGGATCCACCCCCGGGCCCGCTCCTACGGCAGTCCGTTGTACGGGAGCTTCCACCGCTGTGAGACCCCGCCCGAGCAGGGCTTCAGGTTCACCGCCGTCCCGTCCGCGAGGGAGCCCCCGGCGGTGCTCAGGCAGAGGCCGGACTCCAGGTGCACCAGGCTCTGGCCGGCTCCGGCGGCCCAGCGCTGCGGAGCCCCTCCGGTACAGCGGGCCAGCGCCACGGTGGTGCCGTCCCCGGAGAGCGCCAGGCACGCGGCGCCGCCCCGCAGCGAGCCGTCGTTGCCCACCGTCCAGCTCGTCGACACGGCCTGGTCGCCGCAGGAGCCGACCGTCACCGGCGTGCCGGCGAGGCCTCCGCCGCCGTGCCGCAGGCAGATCCCGGGGGCGCCGGCCGGCACCTCGCCGGCCGGCAGGCCGACCCGGTTGTGGAAGGCGAACGACCAGCTCTGCAGGCCCGTCCCGCCGCTCCAGATCTCGAAGCCCGCCTGCACCCGGCACAGGTACGACCCCGGCGGGACGTAACCGCGCATCAGGGCGTCGGCGGTGAACAGCCGCAGGTTCAGGCCGTGGGCGCTGTGGGTCGACGCCTTCCGCACGTAGCTGATCACGCTGTGCGGGCCGGTGATGGGCGCCTGGAAGACGTCGTACGTGGTGTCGCCCATGGTCTGGGCGTCCGTCACCTTCTTCCCGGCCGGCCGGACGCTGTCGGTGGCGTCCAGCCAGATCATCACCTCCGCGCTCTCCCCCGGGGCGCAGTTGTCGGGGCTGGGCCCGTACCAGAGGTCGTAGGAGAGGTTGTAGGAGCCGGTCGCCCGGGCCGAGGCGTCCCAGTCGCTGGTCGCGTCGCCCAGGGCGCTGACCGGGACGGGCAGTCCGCTCGCACCGGGGGCCGTGGAGATGTTGGGGTAGGCGCCCGGGGCGAGCGGGGTCTTGGCGACGAAGTCGCGCAGCTCCGTCACCGTGAAGCCGGTGTCCCCCGGGGCGTCCAGGCAGACCGTGCCGGCGGTGTTCCACGGGTTCGGCTCGATGATCTTGGTTCCGCCGTCGACCGGCTTCTTGGGGAAGGGGACCTCCGCCGTCGAGCAGAGCCCGCCGGAGGCGCCGGCCGCCGGACCGGCGGACGACGTCCCGTCCGGCCGCGCGGGGGCCGCGCCGGGCTCGCTCGTGCAGCCGATGAGCAGCACGGCCACGGTGCCGTGGGCGACCAGCGCCCGCACCCCCCGCGCCAACCGTGCGGCAGTGCCCTTCACGACGACCCTCCCTCTCCCATGAACCGGCCCGACGGCCGCCGGCAGCCCTGCCGGCCCGGCCTGCGGATGCGGCGAGCGCCCACCGTATACGCCTGCCTCCACATCACGATCGGAACTCAATCCCGGTTCCGGGCAGCCCGGCAGACGGGGGGGCAGGATTTCCCCGGAGCCCTTCCCGTACGATCCTGACGTCCCTGCGGCCGGGCTCAGCGCGGCCGCAGTCGTCTTTGGTCCACTTCGATACGGTTTCTGGGGGAGAGAGCCACGTGACTGTCACCGAGAGTACGCAGCTCACGGGCGGCAGGAGAGCAGCCACCTCACGCCGGAAAACCCGACAGGACGCCAGCTCCCGCGTACAGCGCGGCCTTCTCCCGCAGCCGCCCGACAACGTCGAGAAGTACTCCTACACGCGCAGTCACCTCTGGGTGCTGACCTGCTTCTCGCTCGCCAGCTTCGGCTGCATGGTGGCCAGCGAGGTGGGCCTGCTCAGCGCGACGCCGTGGTTCTGGCTCTTCGTCCCGTTCCTGGCGTTCACCGTGGTCTACTACCTGATCTCGCGTTGGGTGCACGGGTTCAACGAGACCTTCGACCTCAAGGGGCACCGCGCGCTGGTGCGCGCCTGGCGCCCCGAGCGGTACCCGACCGTCGACGTCTTCCTGCCCGTCGCGGGCGAGCCGATCGAGGTGCTGCACAACACCTGGACGCACGTCGCCAGGCTGCGCGACCAGTACCCGGGTGAAGTGACCCCCTACGTGCTGGACGACAGCGACAGCCCCGAACTCGCGCAGATGGCCGTGGACTTCGAGTTCGTCTACGGCACCCGCAACAACCGCGGCTGGTTCAAGAAGGCCGGCAACCTCCAGTTCGGGTTCCGCAACTCCGACAGCGACTACATCCTCATCCTCGACGCCGACTTCGCCCCGCGTTCCGATCTGCTCGACGAGCTCCTTCCCTACATGGAGAACGACCCGAAGCTCGGGATCGTTCAATCCCCGCAGTTCTTCCGCATCCTCGACTCCCAGAACTGGATCGAGCGCGGCGCCGGCGCCGTCCAGGAGCTCTTCTACCGGACGGTCCAGGTCTCCCGGCAGCGCAACGACGGCGCGATCTGCGTCGGCAGCTGCGCCGTCTACCGGCGGGCCGCGCTGGAGCAGAACGGCGGCACCACGCTGATCGAGCACTCCGAGGACGTGCACACCGGCTTCGACCTGCGCAGGCTGGGCTGGGACCTCCACTACGTGCCGATAGCCCTGGCGGCCGGGGTCTGCCCCGACAACGTGGGCGGGTTCTTCAACCAGCAGTACCGGTGGTGCACCGGCTCGATGAGCCTGCTGGGCAGCCGGAAGTTCTGGGGCACCAAGCTCCGTCTGATAACCCGGATGTGCTACATGTCCGGCTTCTTCTACTACATCCACACCGCGCTGTTCACCATCGTCTCCCCGCTCGTGCCCATCGTGCTGCTGCTCGTGCGGCCGGACCTCATCCGGTGGGAGAACACGATGCTGGTGATACCGGGCCTGGTGTACGCCACCCTCATCTTCCCGCTGTGGCACCGCAACCCGTACCGGCTGGAGGCCTGGGCCGCCCGCATGATGTACGGCTGGGCCCACGTCTTCGCCATCTGGGACATCCTGCGGAAGAACCGGATGGCCTGGCAGCCGACCGGATCCAGCGGCGCCAAGAAGAACAAGACCCGCCGGTTCTGGACGGGCATGATCCTCTGGGGTGGCGGGACCGCCGCCCTCTGGGTGGGCGCCGGCATCTGGCGCATGCTCACGATGGGCCCGCTGAACTTCGCGCTGGTCCTCGCGTCCGGCCTCTTCTACGCCGTGATCGTGGGCCGAGTCCTCGTCCAGCCGCGTCCCACGGAAGCTGTGTGATCCCCGTGCCCGCCGTGTCCGCCGTGCCCGCCCACCGCCGCCGGGCAGGTCTGCGCCGTCCGCTCGCCGTGCTCGCGCTCGTGACCACCGGTCTGCTGCTCGCCAGTGCCTGCGGCCCGGCGGACCCGGGCTTCGCGGTGCCCGAGGCCGCCGTCGCGCAGCCGGCCGGCACCGCCACCGGGGCCGCCGCCGCCGGCACCGCGGCCCCGGCCCGCAAGCCCGCGGCCCCGGCCGCCGACCTCCCCTACGACGTCACGCCGCTGCTCAAGCCGGGGCACAAGTACCTGGGGGCGGCACTGCCCGACGTCCCCACGAAGATGGACGCGCTGAGCGGCTACACCACCGCGATCGGCAAGCAGCCGAACGTCCTGGAGTACTACGCCGGCTGGGGCGACGGCTTCGACACCGCCGGGGTCCGCCGGATCTACGACGCCGGGGCGCTGCCCTACATGGCGTGGGAGCCGCACTCCCCCTCGATGGCGGCGATCGCGGCCGGCGAGACCGACGACTACGTGAAGGGCGTGGCCAAGGCCGCCGCCAAGCTCAACCTGCCCATCGCCATCAGCATCGCGCACGAGATGAACGGCGACTGGTACCCGTGGGGCCGGCAGGCCAGCAGCCCCGCCGACTTCGTCGCGGCCTGGCGCCGCGTCCACGACATCTTCGACCGGGCCGGCGCGACCAACGTGATCTGGGTCTGGAGCCCCAACATCACCGACCCCGCGCCCAACACCCGGCTCGCGCCGTACTACCCCGGCGACACCTACGTGGACTGGGCCGGCATGACCGGCTACTTCACCCTCACCGGCCCGAAGACCTTCGACTCGCTCTACGGGCCGACGATGGCCGAGATCCGCACCTTCAGCCAGAAGCCGTTCTTCATCAGCGAGACGGCCTCCCAGCAGGGCAAGCGCCAGCGCGCGGACATCGACCAGCTCTTCACCGGGCTCGAGACGCACGACGACGTCGTCGGCTTCGTCTGGTTCAACATCGTCAAGCGGGCGGACTGGCGCATCGAGGCCAGCCCGCCGTCGCTCGCGGACTACAAGCAGCGCGCGTCCGACCCTCGCTACGGCTTCGACATCCGGAACCCATGATGCCTTCAGAGACCGACTCCTGGTTCACCCCTCAGACCCCGGCCCGGACCCCGGACGGCGAAGGGTCCCGGGCCCGCCTCCCCCACCCCCGGGAGGACGGGCACGGCTGGACCGGGCACGGCGGGAACGCCCGGGCCGGGGAGACCGGGAAGGCC
The DNA here is from genome assembly GCF_055561295.1 of Kitasatospora sp. NPDC022785. Classification (NCBI taxonomy): domain Bacteria; kingdom Bacillati; phylum Actinomycetota; class Actinomycetes; order Kitasatosporales; family Streptomycetaceae; genus Kitasatospora; species Kitasatospora sp. NPDC022785. The sequence goes on from NZ_JBVHHB010000004.1 coordinate 255,865, forward strand.
GACGGGCCCGAGCGGACCGGACACCCCCGGGGCACCGACGGCGACGGCGAGGCCCCGCGGCACGGCGGGTACGGCCCGGACGGCGTCCTTCCCCCGAACGACGAGTACGCCCCCGACGAGGCGTACGCGCCGGACGACGAGTACGCCCCCGACGACGTGCACGACCCGGACGACGGCTCCGACGCCCCCGAGGCCGACGCTCGCGACCGCGCCCGCCCCTCCGACGACAAGGAGGAGGACAGCCAGGCCGTCCAGCTCGCGCCGTACCGGATCCCGGCCGTCCCCGCGACCGGCTGGGACCCCGCACCCAGCCCCCGGCGCCGCTGGATCGGCCGCGGCCTGCTCTTCGGCGTGCTGGCCGTCCAGGCGGCGCTCTCCCTGCGCCTGCTGGGCGCCGCCCACCCCGACGAGGCCGTCGCCATGATCGTCGGCCGCCAGCAGCTGGACAACCTGCTCCACGGCACGGCGGTGACGACCGACCTGATCGGCCAGATCCCCGGCTCCCCCTGGCTCTACCCCCCGCTGGCCGGCGCCGCCGCCAACGCGAGCGGGGTGTTCGGGGCCCGGGTGGTCAGCCTGGTCCTCGCGCTGGCCACCACCGCGCTGCTCTACTCGCTGACCCGCCGGCTCTTCAACGAGCGCGTGGCCATCTGCAGTGCCGCCGCGTACGCCGTCCTGCAGTCCACCGTGGTCGTCGGCTTCTACGCCGCCCCGGACGCCCTCGCGGTGGCCCTGGTGGCGGCCGCCACCTGGATCGTCGTGCGGACCGCCCGCGCCCCGGTGGCCACCGTGCTGCTGGCCGTACCGGTGGCGGCGCTGGCGGCCGCCGTGGAGTACGCCGCGGTGGTCGCGCTGCCCGTGCTGGCCGCCCTCGCACTGATCACCGCCTGGCCCTACCGCGGCCGCGGCCCCGCCGCCGGGCGCGCGCTCCTCCTGGCGGCGGGCGCCCTCGGGGCGCTCCTGGCCTTCGGCCTGCTGGACGACGTCTGGGCCTGGTCGCCCGGGCACGGCCACCAGGCCCGCGGGGCCGGCTCGGTCCTCTCCTCCGCGCTCCAGTGGAGCGGCCTGTTCACCCTGCTCGCCTGCGCGGGCGGGATCGCCTACTCGCTCCGCGAGCGGCTGAACGAGTCGCCCGAGGACAGCGCCATCACGGCCTCCCGGCTGCGCCGCACGGCGCTGAGCCTGACCCTGTGCGCGTCGGCGCTGCTGATCCCGGCCGGGTACGCGTACCTGGGCACCTCCGGCGTGATGTTCCGCCACCTCGGCTTCGGCATGCTGTTCGCCGCGCCGCTGGCCGGCGTGGGCATCACCAGGCTGGTCGGCGCGCACTTCCGCAACCCGCAGCTCGGCATCCTGGTCTGGGTGGTGCTGCTCGCCCTCGGGCTGGAGCAGTCGGCGCTGCGGTACCAGGACGGGCCCGACTCCGGCCGGCTGCTCGGCGTGCTGCGCCTGCACGCCACCCCGCAGGGCCGCTACCTCACCGAGGTCGACGGGCTGCCGGAGTACTACCTGGGCAGCGTCAGCAAGCCCGAGCAGTGGGTCTCGGCCCGCAAGGGGACGGACTACCGGGACCCGGCCGGCGTGGTGCACCACGGGGACGACGGCACGGTCACCGCCGTCCGCAACGGCTGGTTCACCGTGGTCGTCCTCGACAGCACCGCGCCCACCGCCACGGACCGGGCCATCACCGAGGCCGTCAGGGCCGCCGGACGCTACCGACTGATCGCACAGTTCAGCTCCCCGACCGGTGATTCCGGCACGTACAGAGTGTTCCTCCTGCACTGAGAGCCCGGGGCGCCGGGCCACGCCCCGCGACACACCGGCTACTACATATGGTGCCGCGATACTCGACCGCCACTAGATGTATGCTCATCCCTGCTGTCGACGCAGGGGAACCCGGTGCGAATCCGGGACTGCCCCGCAGCGGTGTGCGGGCGGCTCCGACCAGAGCCCGCGAGTCCGAGTACCTGCCGACGGCGTGCCGCCCGGCCTCCCCGCAGAGGCCTCCAGCACACGAAGTACTTCCGGGCCTCGCGGGCGGGCCGGGGATGACACCGTCGCGCGACGCCGTCCGGCCGTCGCGCCGTGCTCCCCTGCCCCAACGGCCCGGTGCCCCCGATCAACAGCCGCCGATCGCCGCCAGGAGAGAGCGCCTTGACCACCGCTGCCTCAGTCACCCTGCCCGCCCAGGGGTCCAGCTCAGCCCCCGTCGACCCGACGGTCTCCGACCCCGGCGGTGCGCTGCTCCGGCTGCTGACCGACCGCAGCGTCGACCTTCCCCAGGTGGACCCCGGCCATGTCGCCGCCGCCGCGCTGCGCGGCCGCCACGCCGGCTCGGACTTCGCCGAGCTGCGCGGGCTGGCCGTGGACGCCGCAGCGTCGATGATCGCCGAGGACCCCCAGTACTCGAAGCTGGCGGCCCGCCTGCTCGCGCTGGAGATCGTCGACGAGGCGGTCTCCCAGGGCTCGGTCTCCTTCTCCGCCTCGATCGCCGTCGGCCACGCCGAGGGCCTGATCGGCGACGTCACCGCCGGCTTCGTCGCCAAGCACGCCAGCGCCCTCGACGCACTGATCGACGCCCGGGGCGACGACCGCTTCGAGTACTTCGGCCTGCGCACCGTGCAGTCCCGCTACCTGCTGCGCCACCCGATCACCCGCAAGGTCGTCGAGACCCCGCAGCACTTCCTGCTCCGCGTCGCCTGCGGCCTGGCGGTCGGCGACAACGAGCAGTCGGTGCGCGAGGTCGCGGAGCTGTACGGCCTGATGAGCCGGCTGGAGTACCTGACCTCCTCGCCGACCCTCTTCAACTCCGGCACCCGGCACCCGCAGATGTCGAGCTGCTACCTGCTCGACTCGCCGCTGGACAACCTGGACTCGATCTACTCCCGGTACGCGCAGATCGCCCGTCTCTCCAAGCACGCCGGCGGCATCGGCCTCTCCTACTCGCGGATCCGTTCGCGCGGCAGCCTGATCCGGGGCACCAACGGCAAGTCCAACGGCATCGTCCCGTTCCTGCGCACCCTCGACTCCTCGGTCGCCGCCGTCAACCAGGGCGGCCGCCGCAAGGGCGCGGCCTGCGTCTACCTGGAGACCTGGCACGCGGACATCGAGGAGTTCCTGGAGCTTCGCGACAACACTGGCGAGGAGGCGCGGCGCACCCACAACCTCAACCTGGCGCACTGGATCCCGGACGAGTTCATGCGCCGGGTCAACGCCAACGAGGACTGGTCGCTGTTCTCCCCGGCCGACGTGCCCGAGCTGGTCGACCTCTGGGGCGCCGACTTCGACGAGGCGTACCGCAAGGCCGAGCTGGCCGGCAAGGCCGTCCGCACCATCCCCGCGCAGACCCTCTACGCCCGGATGATGCGCACCCTGGCGCAGACCGGCAACGGCTGGATGACCTTCAAGGACGCCTCCAACCGCGCCGCCAACCAGACCGCGCTGCCCGGCCGCACCGTGCACTCCTCCAACCTCTGCACCGAGATCCTGGAGGTCACGGACGACTCCGAGACCGCCGTCTGCAACCTCGGCTCGGTCAACCTCGGCGCCCACGTCGCCCCCGGCGCCACCGCCGCCGACCTGCTGAACGCGATGGACTGGGACCGGCTGGACGCGACCGTCCGCACCGCCGTCACCTTCCTCGACCGCGTGGTGGACATCAACTTCTACCCGACCCCCGAGGCCGGTGCCTCCAACTCCCGCTGGCGCCCGGTCGGCCTCGGCGTGATGGGCCTGCAGGACGTCTTCTTCCAGCTCCGCCTGGACTTCGACTCGGCCGAGGCCAAGCAGCTCTCCACGCTGATCGCCGAGCGCATCATGCTCACCGCGTACGAGCGCTCCGCCGACCTGGCCGAGCAGCTGGGCCGCCACGAGGCGTACGGCGAGACCCGTGCCGCCCGCGGCGAGCTGCACATCGACCACTTCCCGTCGGCCGCGCCGCAGTGGGCCGGCCGCTGGGAGGCGCTGCGCACCCGCATCGCCACCACCGGCCTGCGCAACTCCCTGCTGCTCGCCATCGCGCCGACCGCCACGATCGCCTCGATCGCCGGCGTCTACGAGTGCATCGAGCCGCAGGTCTCCAACCTGTTCAAGCGCGAGACCCTCTCCGGTGAGTTCCTCCAGGTCAACCCGTACCTGGTGCGCGAGCTCAAGGAGCTCGGCGTCTGGGACCAGCAGACCCGGGACGCGCTGCGCGACGCCAACGGCTCGGTCCAGGAGCTCAACTGGCTGCCCGCCGAGGTCCGTTCGCTCTACCGCACGGCCTGGGAGCTCCCCCAGCGTGCGCTGATCGACCTGGCCGCGGCCCGCATGCCGTACCTCGACCAGAGCCAGTCGCTGAACCTCTTCATGGCCGCGCCCACCATCGGCAAGCTCAGCTCGATGTACGCGTACGCGTGGAAGGTCGGTCTGAAGACCACCTACTACCTGCGCTCGCGCCCGGCGACCCGGATCGCCCAGGCCGCCTCCGGCGCCGCCCGCGCCGCGGCCCCCGCATCGCCGATCAGCGGCCCTGCCGCGGGGGCGGCGTCCCCGACCCTCACCCCGGAGGAGGAGGCCGCGCTGGCCTGCTCCCTGGAGAACCCCGAGTCCTGCGAGGCCTGCCAGTGAGCACCACCGACCGCGAGAAGATGCTGCTCGACCCCGGGTTCGAGCTGACCCTGCGTCCGATGCGCTACCCGTCGTTCTACGACCGCTACCGCGACGCGATCAAGAACACCTGGACCGTCGAGGAGGTGGACCTGCACTCCGACGTCGCCGACCTCGCCAAGCTGAGCGAGGGCGAGCGGCACATGATCGGCCGGCTGGTCGCCTTCTTCGCCACCGGCGACTCGATCGTCGCGAACAACGTGGTGCTGAGCCTCTACAAGCACATCAACTCCCCGGAGGCGCGGCTGTACCTGTCGCGCCAGCTGTTCGAGGAGGCCGTGCACGTCCAGTTCTACCTGACGCTGCTCGACACCTACCTGCCCGACCCCGAGGACCGCAACGCGGCCTTCGCCGCGGTGGAGAACATCCCCTCCATCCACCAGAAGGCCCAGTTCTGCTTCAAGTACATGAACGCGGTCGACCACATCGACTCGCTGCAGACCAAGGAGGACCGCCGCGCGTTCCTCCTGAACCTGATCTGCTTCGCGGCCTGCGTCGAGGGCCTGTTCTTCTACGGCGCCTTCGCGTACGTGTACTGGTTCCGCTCGCGCGGCCTGCTGCACGGCCTGGCCACCGGCACCAACTGGGTGTTCCGTGACGAGTCCATGCACATGGACTTCGCCTTCTCGGTGGTGGACACCGTCCGCGAGGAGGAGCCCGACCTCTTCGACGACGAGATGGCCAAGCAGGTCACCGAGATGCTGGAGGAGGCCGTCGAGGCCGAGCTCCAGTTCGCCCGCGACCTCTGCGGCGAGGGCCTGCCCGGGATGAACACCGAGTCGATGCGCGAGTACCTCCAGGCCGTGGCCGACCAGCGCCTCGCCCGCCTCGGCCTGCCGATCCGCTACGGCTCGACGAACCCGTTCGGTTTCATGGAGCTCCAGAACGTCCAGGAGCTGACCAACTTCTTCGAGCGCCGCGTGTCGGCGTACCAGGTCGCCGTCGAGGGCTCGGTCGCCTTCGACGACGACTTCTAGAGCAACATCGTTCAGTGAGCAGCGGAGCTGCCGTGGGAGGAGTCCTCCCACGGCAGCTCCGCTGTCGGATCCCCGGTGTCCAGGAGTAGCCCAGGCATGGCCCGCAAGGTTTCACTGTCGCAACAGCGTGTGTCCGACGGCCCCTTCGGGCCGATACAGATCAACTACGACCGCTGGCCGTCCGTCATCGCGCGCGTGCACGGGGCGGGGATTCCGGCCGTCACCGTGGTGCCCGACCGCGACCACGGCAGCATGAACGTCAACGGGCACCACGTGCCGACGAGCCGGAACGGCGGCGGTGGCTGGGATCCCCGGCGCAAGTCACGCACCCGCACCGCTCTGGTGGGGGACCGCAGCTACGAGTTGAGGCCGACCGCACTGCGCCGGGCCGAGTTGCGGCGCAACGGGGTGCTCATCGCCCACGCACGCGGCACCCTGCGCTCGTACTCCCCCGGCCGTTCGATTCCCGGCCTGGACGCCCGGGTCACCTGGTCCCAGGGCGTCGATCCCACCGATGTCGCGATCGGCCAGGCCATGGTGGTCGGCTTCGGCGCCGGCGCCCCGGGCGCGCTGCTGGGGATCCTCCTCTTCTGGGTCGACAACTCCGGCCCCAACTGACGATCCGCCCGCCCCGCTTTCGCGGACGGGCCCGCGACTGAGCGGTGTTGCCTGGAGAGGTGCCCCGCGCTCACGTGGTCGAGGCCGACGGCACCGCCGCCTCGATCGCCAACTCGCTCACCGACAAGATCCTGCTGAGCCGGTGCATCGACGCCTTCTCAAGGCCGCCGCCGAGAAGAACCCGCCTACGCCGGCCCCGGTGGCGCCAACGGCACGCCGGTCGTCGTGGACGGCACCAAGCGCTGAGGCCGGACGGCGAACGTCGTGGCAGCGCTCGCACCGCCTGGAAACCCCGCCCCGCCCGGCGCTCACGCCGGGCGGGGCGGGCACACCTCCGCACGCCGCCCGTCCGGATGAACTCCCGGGCCACACCGGCGACATGCGTCCGCACACGATCCGTCCCCAAGTACGGTCCGGCCCACAGCCGAACGAAAGGGGCCCACCGTGACGACCGGAATCCTCGACTACCAGAGCGACGCCATCGTCCAGCTCATGAACATGGCGGAGGACGACTGGACCGAGCAGGAGCTCAAGGACGCCCTCCAGCGGGCCATCATGCTGGAGCTGTCCACGATCCCGCCGTACGCCACCGCGCTCTGGTCGATCACCGACCCGGACAACAGCAAGCCGGTCCGCCACACCATCCGCGAGATCGTCTTCGACGAGATGTCGCACTTCGGCCTGGTCTGCAACATGCTCACCAGCATCGGCGGCACCGTCGTCCTCACCGACCCGGCCACCGTCCCGAAGTACCCCGGCCAGCTGCCCGGCGGCGTCAACCCCGGCCTGGAGGTCTTCCTCAGCGGGCTGACCCGCGAGTCGGCCGGCCTCTTCTCCGACATCGAGAAGCCCGAGCACCCGCTCGCCTTCGCCGTCGACGGCAACACGATCGGCGCCTTCTACCAGCGGATCGCCAACGTCTTCCCCACGTTCGCCCACCTGCTGACCGGTCAGCGGCAGGTGACCTTCCCGCTCGGGTCGGGCCACGGCGCCGGCAACGACATCGTCGCGATGAACACCATCGACGACGTGCTGAGCGCCATCCACATCATCCAGACCCAGGGCGAGGGGACCGACGTCTCCCCGGACAACCCGTTCCCCGGCGCCTCGGGCGAACTCGCCCACTACTACGCCTTCAAGGAGATCGCCGTCGGCAAGAAGCTCGTCCTCGACGAGCAGACGCAGAAGTTCGACTTCACCGGCGCCGACGTCCCGCTGCCGGACACATCCCCGGTCGCCCGGGTCCCCGCGGGCGGGTGGGCCAACTCCCCCGGCAACGAGCCCGACGCGACCACCGCCGAGCTCCTCCGGACCTTCAACCAGCAGTACAGCGACATGCTGCGCGCCCTCGAAGACGCCTGGGGCCCCAGCGGGGCGGACATCTTCCCGGCCATCGGGCTGATGGGCTCCATGCGCCACACCGCCCAGCAGATCAACGCCGTCAAGCTGCCCCTCGACCCCCGCTTCACCTACGGCCCGGAGTGGCTGTTCATCCAGCAGTAGGCACCCACGCGAAAGGGCCGGTGCGCGCGCACCGGCCCTTTCGTCACACGTCAGGCGTTCGGCACCGTCGCGTAGCGCGGAGTGCCCTCGGCCATCTGCCGCAGCGCGTCCTTGCGGTCCCGCTTCGACAGCTTGTCGATGTAGAGGAACCCGTACAGGTGGTCCGTCTCGTGCTGGAGGCAGCGGGCGAAGAAGCCGGTGCCCTCGACCCGGATCGGGTTGCCGTCCTTGTCCTGGCCGGTCACCGCGGCGTAGTCCGGCCGGGGCAGCTCGGCGTACGCCGTCGGCACCGAGAGGCAGCCCTCGTTTCCGTCGTCCAGCACGCGCTTGCTGCCGGCCGGCAGCTCCTCCAGTACCGGGTTGATGACGTGGCCGATGTGGCGCACGCCATCGTCGTCCGGGCAGTCGTAGACGAACACCTTGAGGTCCACGCCGATCTGGTTCGCGGCCAGGCCCACGCCCTCGGCCGCGTACATCGACTGGAACATGTCGTCGATCAGCGCCGAGAGCTCACCGTCGAACGCGGTGACGTCCTTGACCTCCCGGTGCAGCACCGGGTTGCCGTACACGGTGATCGGACGCGCCGTGCCCTTCGAGAGGTCCGGCTGCTCACCGACCACCTTCACCGGCTGGGCCGCCTCCGCCTCGTGGTCGTGCTCGTGCTCGTGGTCGTGCTGCTCCGCCATCGCTGCTTATCTTCCGCTTCCGTGGACTGTCTGGCCGTACCGACCAAGGGTAAGCGGCCAGGCTCAGCAGACCTCTTCGAGATCCCGGTACGCCCGCGTTCCCGGCGCGGCCGCCACCCAGCGGTCCAGCAGCGTCCGCACCAGACCGGCCGGGGCCGCGATCCCGCACTCCCGCTCCACCAGCCAGGACATGCCGCCCGCGCCCTGGCTCAGATGGCTCAGGTGCCCCGGATGGGCCGCATCCCCGTCGTCGTGCGGATCGTGGTGGGCGGTGTGCCCGTCGTCCGAGGCCATCCGGCTCTCCGAACAGGCCCGGCAGAGCAGCCGCACCGAGGACGTCCAGTCCTCCGCCGCGTACCCCGCCTCCGCGACCAGCCGCTCCAGCGCGTCCCGGTCCGCCGCCGTGGCGGCCTGCAACAGCACCACGTACGTCGGCACCGGGGACGGCGCCCACAGCTCGATCTCGTCGAACACCGGGTACGCCACGCCGTCGGTCACCCGCTCACCGTGCGGGGCGCCGTCGTGCAGCACCACCTCGCCCCAGCGGCGTCCGGACGACGGCAGCGGGATCGACAGCACCTCGATCCGGGCCGGGTCCAGCCGGCGGCCCCAGACCACCTCGGACTCGCCGTCCGGCGACAGCCGCACCGGGGTCGTCCCCAGGTCCAGGCTCACCGGACCGTCCGGCTGCGCCCCGGGCCCGCCCGGCAGCCGCAGCCCGTACGCCTGCCAGGCCCGCCGGGCCAGCGGCCAGTCCTGCAGCGCCGTCGCGGTGATCCCCAGGTTCCACCAGTCGGGGGCGCCGTGCTCACGGTCCAGCAGCGCCACCGCGCGCAGCCCGGCAGCCCGCGCCTGCTCCCAGTCCCGCCGGAACTTGTGCAGCAGCGCCAGGTTGAACCACGAGTCGGACAGCCAGGGCTCCAGATCGGCCGCCATCACCAGCAGGGCACCCGCGTCCTCGTACCGGCCGTCGCCGATCAGCGTGAAAGCCCGGTCGGTCGTCTGCCGCCAGGTGGCGGACGGCCGGTGCCGTGCCCGGTGGAAGATCCTCACGTTCGTCCCTGCCGTCGTCGTCCGCTCAAGTCCCGCATCCGCTCCCGCGTCACGGGCCCGGTGTCCCGGGTCGGTGTTCCACGCTACGACCGCATCCAACCACGCCCGCCACCGCCCGCGCTCCCCACCGCCCGCGGTTGCCCCCGCCACCGGCCCGCCCCTACCCAGCCTGCCCGCCCCACCGCCCCGCCTCAACCCCAGCGGGCCGCACTCTCCCGCGCATTCCCCGCACACTGCTCCGCGCGGGCGCCCCCGGGGCCCTACCCCCGGACCCGGACCAACGCGTCGACCACCCGGGCGTCGTAGACCCGCCCCCGCCCCAGCCGCAGCACCTCCAGCACCTCCAGCCGCCCCACCGCCTCCCCCAGCCCGCGCCCCCGCGCCGCCGTCAGCAGGTCGTCGTGCGCGTTGGCCACCCGGATGATCCGCGCCGCCAGCGGCACCTCCTGCGCACCTCCGTCCGACCCGCCCTCCGGCCGCCCGCACCACGGATCCGCCAGCCGGGCGACCTGCTCGGCCACCTGCCGCGGCACCCCCGTCCGCCGGATCACCTCGCTCCCCAGCCGGGCGATCCGCTGCTGCTCCTCCTCCGGCAGCAGCGCCGTCGCCCCGTCCGGCACCGGCTCGACCAGCGACAGCTGGCCGACGTCGTGCATCAGCGCCGCGTACTCCAGCAGGGCGAGCTCACGGGTGCCCAGCCCCAGCTCGCGCCCGACGGCGCACGCCGTGTCGGCGACCCGCCGGGCGTGGCCGGGCGGGGTGTAGCCGGCCACCTCGGTGGCCCGGGCCAGGCTGGCGATGGTCTGCCCCGTGGTGGCCCGGACGGCGGCGGCCCGCCGGAACGAGACCTGGGCCAGCAGCAGCGGCGTGCAGAACAGCGGCAGCGCCCAGAGCCCGACCTCGCCCGCGGCCAGGCTGACCAGCAACCCGGTGGCGGTGATCGCGGTGCCGATCCCGAACAGCGACCGCAGCTCGTCCTCCAGCGCCGCCGGGAACCGCAGCCCGCTCCGGTCCCGCCGCAGCACCGCCGCCAGGGTGGCGTCCCAGAGCGCGGCCAGCGCGGCCACCAGGGTCAGGAACACCCCGTACGCGGGGCCGTCCGCCGAGATCCGGTCCACCAGTCCGCTGTTGTAGAGGGGCTGGAAGATCGCGGCCGCGAAGCCCGCGCCGAGCAGCCGCCGGGCGGCGCCGTCGCGCCGCGCCCGGTCCCGCCAGGGCGCGTGCCGGTGCCGCCGGGCTCCGTGCGGCAGGACGACGGCCGGCAGCAGCGCGAGCAGCAGTCCGACCCCGGTCACCGCGACCACCTGGAGCACACCGTGCGCGGTCGGCAGCCCGCGCAGCGGCCCGAGCAGCGCGTACGCGAGCGCGCCGGCCGCCCCGATCGGCGCCTGCTCGCGGTCGCCCGGAAGGGTGATCCGGACGCACTCGCCGAGCGCGATCAGCACCGTGAAGGCCACGGCCACCCCGGGCTCGGCGATCCCGCGCATCGCCACCGCCGCGAACGCCAGGGCCAGCAGCGCGAGCGCCCCGCCGTGCACCGCCAGCGTGCCCCCGTGCACCGCCCCCGCCCCCGGGCGGGGCCCGCCGGGCCGCAGCAGCCGGGGCCCGCCCGGCGCTCCTCTCCGGTGAGCCCGCCGGTGCGGCCGCGCGCCGCCGGTCGCCGCGATCACGACGGACCGGCCGTCGGCACGGTGCCGCCCTGGACGGGCACCCGCCGCGGGGCCGCCCGGGCCGGCTCGGGGACGCCGAGCGGGATGTCCGGCACCGCCCGGATGCAGTCGCCGGGCGGCGGCAGCACCGGCTGCCAGTCGTGCACCGAGAGCGCGTCGACCAGCGCCCGGACCATCACCGGGTCGAACTGGCTGCCCGAACAGCGCTCCAGCTCGGCCATCGCCTCGGCGACCGGCCGGCCGCGGCGGTAGGAGCGGGTGGAGGTCATCGAGTCGAAGGCGTCGGCGACGGAGATGATCCGGGCGAACTCGGGGATCTGCTCGCCCACCAGCCCGCTCGGGTAGCCCCGGCCGTCCATCCGCTCGTGGTGGTGCAGGATCCCCGCGTGCGCCTCCCCGAGGAAGGCGATCCCGCGGACCAGCTCGTACCCGTGCACCGGGTGCACCTCGACGGCCCGCCGCTCGACCTCGGTGAGGGGACCGTTTCTGCGCAGCAGTTCGGTGGCGACCCCGAGCTTGCCGACGTCGTGCAGGATGCCCGCGAACCGCAGGGTGCGCAGCCGCTCGGACTCCATGCCGAGCTGATCGGCGATCAGCACCGCGGCCCTGCCGACCCGTTCGCTGTGCCCGCGGGTGTAGGCGTCCTTGATCTCGACGGCCTGGACCAGCGCCTGGACGGTGGCCTGGTGGGCGTCCCGCTCGCGGTGGCCCTGGGCGAACACCCAGGCCGAGATGGAGAGCGGCAGCAGTGCCAGCAGCGCCGCGAAGGCCCCGTAGGGGCCCTGCCAGAGCACCGCGACCATCAGCCCGCCGGCCGCGTGCACCAGCACCGGCAGTCCGATCGCGGCGGCAGGGCCGCGCAGCAGCACGACCGGCTGCCGGCCCTCGGCCAGGACCAGCATGCCGCCCACCAGGACGCCGTTGACCAGGCAGAACACGGCGAGCGCGGCGAATCCGGGCAGCAGCGCGGCCGGGAACCGGGAGCCGAGCAGCAGTTGCGGCCCGGCGAGCAGGTGGAAGACCACCGAGGAGGCGAAGGCGGAGAGTGCGAGCTGGGAACCGTTCCAGAACTGCCGCCGCCGGCCGTCCGGTTCGACGGGGCCGAGCAGTGAGGGCGCCACCGCGACCAGCGCGGCGGCGGCCGGCGGCAGCATCAGCACCCCGGCGAACAGCACCGGGAAGAAGGCGTTGGCGCACGGCCGGGCCGGGGCCCGGTCGGGCAGCGGCCGGCGCAGCAGGGTGCGGACCAGCCTCAGGCAGGGCGTGGGCAGCCCCTGGGCGAGCGACTCCCAGCACCCGTGCAGGAAGGCCAGCAGCCCGACCTTGGGCCAGTCGACGGGTGCGCCGAGCCAGCGCGGAACCCCCAGCGGGAGCGGTGCGGCCAGCAGCGGCAACAGGCAGCAGAGCGCCGCCACGGGGACGGCCACCAGGTAGCGCGCCGCGCCCGGGGGCAGGTCCGCGTCTCCACTGTCGGTAGCGATCTCGACCTCCCCGCGTCCTGGCCCGCTCTGCGCTCAGCGCGCCGGGGCAACCGACGGTGAGTGTCCGTCAGGAGGATAGGCCGCCGTTCCGGCGCAGCGACGCATGATCGCGGAATGCCGCAGTTGGCGCACCGCCAACTCACTCGAACGAGTGACGGCGCACGCAAGCAGAAAGGGGGCGGCCCCCGGAGCACGTGCTCCGGGGGCCGTCTGGTCCTCAGGTGAACCGTCCGCCGTACGACGGGCGGGCCCGCTCACTCCGCCGGAGCGCCCGCCTCGACCGGGGTACCCGGCCGGGCCGCCGGCTCGGCGGTCTCCTCGGCCGGGGCCTTCCGGCCCTGACCGGCCTCGCCGTGCGCCTCGACCGTGGGGTCGACGGCGACGACCGCCTCTCCGGACCGCTGCCCGGCCCGGATCGAGTCGATCCTGGCCAGCACCTTGCCGCGAAGGTCGGCCGGGGTGTCGTCGCACCCGCAGCAGCGCTTGATCAGCGCCTTGATGGCCTGCTCGAGCCCGTACTTCTCCAGGCACGGCGAGCACTCCTCGAAGTGCACGCGCAACTTGGCGTAGTCACCCTCGGCCATCTCGTTGTCGAGGAATTCATAGAGGTGGTCGAGGACCTCGCCACACTCGGTGTCGTGCGGATCGCCGCAACTCATGAACCCGAGCCCTTCGCTTCCTGCCCTGCCCCGCTGCCGGCCGGAACCAGCCCGCGCTCACGGGCGTAGTCCTCCAACATGCCGCGCAGCTGCCGGCGGCCGCGGTGCAGTCGGGACATCACCGTACCGATGGGAGTACCCATGATGTCCGCGATCTCCTTGTACGCAAAGCCCTCTACGTCCGCGAGATAGACGGCGATACGGAATTCCTCCGGGATGGCCTGGAGGGCGTCCTTCACGTCGCTGTCCGGGAGGTGGTCGAGCGCCTGGGTCTCCGCCGAGCGCAGACCGGTCGACATGTGCGACTCGGCCCGGGCCAGCTGCCAGTCCTCGATCTCCTCGGCGGCGGTGCGCTGGGGCTCCCGCTGCTTCTTGCGGTACGAGTTGATGAACGTGTTGGTGAGGATGCGGTACAGCCAGGCCTTGAGGTTGGTGCCCTCGCGGAACTGGTGGAAGGACGCGTACGCCTTCGCGAACGCCTCCTGGAGGAGGTCCTCCGCATCGGCCGGGTTGCGGGTCATCCGCAGCGCCGCCGAGTACATCGGATCCAGGTAGCCCAGGGCGTCGCGCTCGAAGCGCTCCCGCCGGGCCTCCTCGCTCTCCTCCGCCGACACCCGGAAGGTGTCCTCACCGATCGCCTCGGCCAGCTCCTCACCGGTGAGCGCCTCCCCCGCGGGCAGGCTCTCCTCCGGGCCCCGGCCCGGCTCGGCCTCGTGCTCGGTCCCGACGACCGGACCCACCTCCTCGCCATGGCGGGCGCGACCCACCGCGGGCCGCCCCGAAATGGAGGATATCGGGCTGACGGGCTTCTCGCCCGCGACAATCCAGTCGGACCACGTAGGGGCGAAGGCCGCGGCGGCCTCGCGCTCCTCCGGCCGCTCGGGGCACGCGATCGAACCCATCTGTGCTGCCTTCCACCCGGACTCAAGCTGACAGGGGTGTCAACCACGGCGACGGCGCCCGCATTCCCGCCCTCCGGCGGCTTTTCACCCGCACGGGTGAGGGTGCGGCACCGGCCCGTCCGCGCTGCCCGGCGGTGCGGCTAGACCAGCCCGAGCACCCAGTCGCCGACCGCCCCGGTGATCAGATCCAGCACCTCGTCCTGCCCCACCGGCGCCCGCTTCGGCACCTCGAAGCCGTGGTTCCCGTACGGCAGCCGCACCAGCGTGTGCCCCGCCGGCAGCTCCGGGAACTCGTCCGGGCCGCCGAACGGATCCGCCGCGCCCTGCACCACCAGCGTCGGCAGCCCGGACTCCAGCAGCTCCTCCGCCCGGCTCTTCTCCGGCCTGCCCGGCGGATGCAGCGGGAAGGCCAGCGCCACCACCCCGGCCGCGCCGGTCGCCGCACCCGTCCGGCAGGCCACCCGGGCCCCGGCGCTGCGCCCGCCGACCACCAGCGGCACCCCCTGGCCGGCCAGCAGTCCGGCGACCGGGGTCCAGGCCGCGTCCAGCGTCTTCGGCGCGGGCCCGAGGCGCTTCCCGGCCACCCGCCAGGGCTGCTCGACCAGCGCCACGGTGATCCCCCGGGCCGGCAGCGCGGCGGCCAGCGCCACCAGGTCGCGCGCCCCGATCCCCCCGCCGGCGCCGTGCCCGAGCGCCACCACCGCCCTCGGGGCGGCCGCGCGGTGCCAGGTGATCCGGGCGTCCCCGGCGGGCGTCGGGACGAGTTCGGTGGTCATCGCGCAGGTGCTCCAGGGGAGTTCAGAACAGCGTGGTCTCGTACTCGGGCTCGTCCCACGGCCGGGTCAGCTCGGGGCCGTTGTTGCGGATGCTGCCGACCGCCGGTGAGACCGGAGTGGCCAGCAGGGCGCCGGGCCGCGGGGGTATCAGCAGCCGGCGCAGCTCGTCCGGGTCACTGAGCCCCGGGTCCAGCCAGTCGTCGAAGGACTCCCGGTCCAGGAAGAGCGGCATCCGCTCGTGGATCGGGGCGAGCAGTTCCTCGGCCTCGGTGGTGACGATCGTGAAGGTCACCAGCCAGGCCTCCGGGTGGCCGGCGGGCACCGTCCGGTTGCGCCAGAACTCGTACAGCCCGGCCAGCGCCAGCGGGGCGCCGTCCGCCCGGGAGACGAAGAACGGCTTCTTCTTCGGCTTGCCGCGCTCGCCGGGCAGCGTCTGCCACTCGTAGTAGCCGTCGACCGGCAGGATGCACCGCCGGGACGCGAAGGCCTGCCGGTACGAGGGCTTCTCGTGCACCGTGTCCGAGCGGGCGTTGATCATCTTCACCGCCGTCTCCGGCGACTTCGCCCAGGCCGGCACCAGGCCCCAGCGCAGCACCCGCAGCTGCCGCACCGGCGCCGCCTCCCCCTTGGGCGCCCGGTCCAGCACCACGAAGGCGCTCTCGGTGGGGGCGACGTTCCAGCTGGGGGCCAGCGTCTCGGCCGGGTCCCACTGCCGGACGCCGAAGAGCTCCAGAAGGTCCTCGGGCTTGCTGCTGGAGGCGAAGCGACCGCACATGCCGTCAGCTTGCCATGCCCCCGTTCTCACCACTTCCTCATCCCACGGAGCGAACCGCGGCCTCCCGCCCGGCCGTCCCCGCATGGGAGGCTGCCACCCCCGGAGACCGCGACGCGGCCGGCCCGGGCACGGCCGGACGGAGGCGGAGAGAGACATGGACGTACAGAACATCGGCGAGGTGTGGGACCGCGTCACCGGCACCCAGCCGGGCCCGCCCGGCTGGCTCGCCCTGGCCGCCGGCGCCGCAGCCCTGCTCCTGGTCGCCGTCCGCCCGCTCTGGCGGATCGCCCGCAACGCCGTGACCATCGCCCACGAGGGCGGACACGGCCTGGCCGCGCGCGCCACCCGCCGCAAGCTGGCCGGCATCCGGCTGCACTCCGACACCTCCGGCCTCACACTCTCGTACGGCCGCCCCACCGGCCCGGGCATGGTGCTCACCGCCGCCGCCGGCTACACCACCCCGGCCCTGCTCGGCCTCGGCTTCGCCGCACTGCTCGCCACCGGCCGGATCACCCTGCTGCTCTGGCTGGCCATCGCACTGCTGCTGGCCCTGCTGGTCCGGATCCGCAACGCCTTCGGCTTCCTCAGCGTCCTGCTGGCCGGCGCCGCGTTCTTCCTGGTCTCGTGGTTCGGCACCGCCGGGGTGCAGGCCGGCTTCGCCTACCTCGGCACCTGGTTCCTGCTGCTCGGCGCCGTCCGGCCGGTCCTGGAGCTGCAGTACCAGCGCCGGCGCGGCCAGGCCCGCGACTCCGACGCCGACCAGCTGGCCCGGCTCACCGGCGTCCCCGGCCTCGCCTGGATCACCCTCTTCCTGGTCACCGCCCTGGCCTGCCTGGCCCTCGGCGCGAGCTGGCTGCTGCCCACGGGCTAGCGCCCGGAGGCGGACGGGCGAGTCACCGTCCCGAGCCGAAGGGCGCGCCGGTGCCGAAAGTGATGAGCGACAAGCGACCGACGCAGGAGAGAGCGCCGGCGGGAAGAGCGTCGGCGCCGAGTCCGAGCGCCCGGAGGCGGGCGGGCGAGTCACCGTCCCGCCATCCGGCCGCCGCGCGGACAGTTCCCTTACGGCCCCTAAACTTGCCCCATGACCGAGACCCTGTGGCCCGCCCCCGTCGCGACCACCCCTGTTGACGCCACCGTCACCATCCCCGGCTCCAAGTCGGTCACCAACCGGGCCCTGGTGCTGGCGGCGCTCGCCGACGAGCCCGGCTGGGTGCGGCGCCCGCTGCGCAGCCGCGACTCCCAGCTGATGGCCGACGGCCTGCGGGCCCTCGGTGTCGGCATCGAGGAGCAGGTCAACAACGACGCCGGCGGCACCGGCGGCGGCGAGGCCTGGCGGGTCATCCCCGCGCCCGCGCTGCGCGGCCCGGCCTCGGTGGACGTCGGCAACGCCGGAACGGTCATGCGCTTCCTGCCTCCGCTGGCCGTCCTCGCCGACGGCCCGGTCCACTTCGACGGCGACCCGCGCAGCTACGAGCGCCCGCAGCACGGCGTGATCAACGCCCTGCGCGCGCTCGGCGCCCGGATCGACGACGGCGGCCGCGGCGCCTTCCCGCTCACCGTGCACGGCACCGGAGCGCTGGACGGCGGCCCGGTGGAGCTGGACGCCTCGTCCTCCTCCCAGTTCGTCTCCGCCCTGCTGCTCTCCGGGGCCCGCTACAACCAGGGTGTGGAGGTCCGCCACGTCGGCGGCCCGGTGCCCTCGCTGCCGCACATCCGGATGACGGTCGAGATGCTGCGGCTGGCCGGCGCCCAGGTCGACGCCCCCGAGGACGGCGGCGAGAAGGACGTCTGGCGGGTCACCCCCGGCGCCCTGATCGGCCGCGACATGGTGGTCGAGCCGGACCTCTCCAACGCTGCGCCGTTCTTCGCCGCCGCGCTGGTCACCGGCGGCCGGGTCACCGTCCGCGACTGGCCGAAGCACACCACCCAGCCCGGCGACCAGCTGCGCGACATCTACACGCAGATGGGCGGCGTCTGCGAGTTCACCGACGAGGGCCTGCAGTTCACCGGCACCGGCCGGATCCACGGCATCGAGGCCGACCTGCACGACGTCGGCGAGCTGACCCCGGTGATCGCGGCCGTCGCGGCCCTCGCCGACACCGAGTCCCACCTCTACGGCATCGCCCACCTGCGGCTGCACGAGACCGACCGGCTGGCCGCGCTCGCCAAGGAGATCAACGACCTCGGCGGCGACGTCACCGAGACCGAGGACGGCCTGCGGATCCGCCCCCGCAAGCTGCACGGCGGCATCTTCCACACCTACGAGGACCACCGCCTGGCCACCGCCGCCGCGGTGATCGGCCTCGCCGTCGAGGGCGTCCAGGTGGAGAACGTGGCCACCACGGCCAAGACCCTGCCGGACTTCCCGAAGATGTGGGACGAGCTGCTCACCGGGACAGTGGCGGGCGGCTGAGCGGGAGACTGGGCACATGCGCCGCTACGGCAAGGACGCCGACGAGGACGACATCCGCAACCGCCCCGCGCGCCGGGGATCCCGGCCGCGGACCCGGATCCGCCCCAAGCACGAGGACGCGGCCGAGGCGATGGTGCTCACCGTCGACCGCGGCCGGCTGACCTGCCTGCTGGACGCCGGGACGAAGCAGGAGCGCGAGATCGTCGCCATGAAGGCCCGTGAGCTGGGCCGCAAGGGCGTCGTCGTGGGTGACATCGTCAACATCGTCGGCGACCTCTCCGGGGACGCCGACACCCTGGCCCGGATCGTCCGGGTCGAGGAGCGCAGCTCCGTCCTGCGGCGCACCGCGGACGACGACGACCCGTACGAGCGGATCGTCGTCGCCAACGCCGAGCAGCTGGCCATCGTCACCGCGCTGGCCGACCCGGAGCCCCGGCCCCGGCTGATCGACCGCTGTCTGGTGGCCGCGTACGACGCCGGCATGGAGCCGCTGCTGGTGCTCACCAAGTCCGACCTCGCCCCGGCCGGGCCGCTGCTGGAGTCCTACGCCCCGCTCGGCATCAACTACGTCGTGACCCGGCGGGACGAGCTGGCCACCGAGGGCGCCGAGGCGGTCCGCACGCACCTGCGCGGACGCTCGACGGTCTTCATCGGGCACTCCGGGGTGGGCAAGACCACGCTGGTCAACGCGCTGGTGCCGCTGCACCAGCGGAGCACCGGGCACGTCAACGCGGTGACCGGCCGCGGCCGGCACACCACCGTCTCGGCGCTGGCGCTGCGGCTGCCGCCGCCCCCGGGCGCCAAGCCGGGCTCGAAGAAGGCGCTCGACCCGGGCTGGGTGATCGACACCCCGGGGTTCCGCTCCTTCGGCCTCTCGCACATCGACCCGGCCCGGGTCATCCACGCCTTCCCCGACCTGGAACCGGGCACCACCGAGTGCCCCCGCGCGTGCAGCCACGACGAGCAGGACTGCGCGCTGGACGCCTGGGTCGCGGACGGCCACGCCGATCCCGCCCGGCTCTACTCGCTGCGCCGCCTGCTCGCGAGCAAGGAGGGCGAGGGCGACTGACGGCGGGCGGCCCCGGCCGATTTCGCGCGTTCGAGGTGTCGGAGCGGGCCAGCCTGGTGATCATAGGAAAGTCGGGCCGGATCACCGCCCGACCCGTCGATCGACAGGGAGAGCAAGCGATGGCATGGGCCCTGGTGATCCTGGCCGGCCTCCTGGAGACCGGCTTCGCGATCAACCTCAAGCTCAGTGACGGTTTCACCAAGCTCTGGCCCACCATCAGCTTCTGCGTCTTCGCCCTCAGCAGCTTCGGTCTGCTCACCCTCTCCCTCAGGAGCCTGCCGGTCGGCCCCGCGTACGCGGTCTGGACCGGCATCGGTGCGGCCGGCACCGCGATCTACGGCATGGTCTTCCTGGACGAGACCACGTCGGTGCTCAAGCTGGTGTCGATCTCGCTGGTGATCGCCGGCGTGATCGGACTGCAGCTCAGCGGCTCGGCGCACTGAGTCCCGCCCGCCCGCCGGCGGACCGGGCTCGGGGGGCTCCGGGTGGCTCCGGGCGGGGCTTCGGCTCGGGGAGCGGGCGGGGCGGCTTCGGGGCGGCCCTCCGACTCGCGGCGGAACGTTTCCGTCCGCTCCGCGAGCCCGACTGGGCCGATCCGGGCGGGCTCGCTAGGGTCTTGGCCATGGCCGACTACCACGACGATCTCCGACTCGCCCATGTCCTCGCCGACTCGGCCGACTCGGTCACCCTGGAGCGCTTCCGCGCCCTCGACCTGAAGATCGAGACCAAGCCCGACCTCACCCCCGTCAGCGACGCCGACAAGGCCGCCGAGGAGCTGGTGCGCGGGGTGCTCCAGCGCGCCCGGCCGCGCGACGCGGTGCTCGGCGAGGAGTTCGGCCTGCAGGGTTCCGGCCCGCGCCGCTGGGTGATCGACCCGATCGACGGCACCAAGAACTACATCCGCGGCGTGCCGGTCTGGGCCACCCTGATCGCGCTGCTGGAGGACGGCCCGGACGGCGTCGAGCGCCCGGTGGTCGGCATCGTCTCCGCCCCCGCGCTGAACCGCCGCTGGTGGGCGGCCAAGGACCTCGGCGCCTTCGCCGGCCGCAGCCTGGCCAAGGCGAGCCGGATCCACGTCTCCGGGGTCTCCCGGATCGAGGACGCCTCGTTCTCCTACTCCTCGCTCTCCGGCTGGGAGGACCGCGGCCGGCTCGACCCGTTCCTGGACCTCACCCGGGCCTGCTGGCGCACCCGCGCCTACGGCGACTTCTGGTCGTACATGATGGTCGCCGAGGGCGCGGTGGACATCGCCGCCGAGCCCGAGCTCTCCCTGTGGGACATGGCCGCCAACTGCGTCATCGTCGAGGAGGCCGGCGGCCGTTTCACCGGCCTGGACGGCGTCCCGGGCCCGGGCGGCGCCGACGCGGTGGCCTCCAACGGCCTGCTGCACGACGAGGCGCTGCGCCGCCTCAGCGTCTGACGCTGCGCCTCGCCCTCCCGGCCCCGGCCGGAACGGGCGGCCCGGCGCCCCGGACATGGGTGCGGGCCCGTTCCGACCGGTCATCCGGCCGGGACGGGCCCGCTGCTCATCGGGGTGCCGCTACTGCTGCTTGCGCAGCTCCCGCACCGCGGCCTCCAGCCGCAGGCCGTAGTCGGCGTCGGCCTTGCGGAAGTTCTCGACCGCCCGCTCGACGATGTCGTCGCGGTCGGCCGAGACCTTGGCGATGAAGCCGGCCAGGTTGGTGATCAGGCGCTGCTTCTCGTCCTCGGAGAACAGCCGGTACAGGTTGCCGGCCTGCACGAAGTCGTTGTCCTCGCTGTGCGAGGGCGCCTCGTGGGTGCCGGTGGCGCCGGTGACGGCGGTCGGGGCCCAGAGCGGACGGCCGGTCTGGACCGGGCCGCCGAAGGTGTTGGGCTCGTAGTTCTTCTGACGGCCGTGACGGCCGTCGTACAGGTGGCCGTCGCGGCTGTTGGTGCGCGCCTCGGTGGCGTGCGGGCGGTTCACCGGCAGGTGGTCGGCGTTGATGCCGACGCGGTAGCGGTGGGCGTCCGCGTAGGCGAACAGGCGGCCCTGCAGCATCTTGTCCGGGGACGGGCCGATGCCGGGCACGAAGTGCGCCGGGGAGAAGATCGACTGCTCGACCTCGGCGAAGATGTTGTCGGGGTTGCGGTTCAGCTCCAGCTTGCCGATCTCGATCGGCGGGTAGTCCGCGTGCGGCCAGACCTTGGTCAGGTCGAACGGGTTGAAGCGGTACTGGGCCGCGTCCGCCGCCGGCATGATCTGGACCTGCACCGTCCAGCTCGGGAACTCGCCGCGCTCGATGGCCTCGCGCAGGTCGCGCTGGTGGCTGTCCGGGTCCTCGCCCGCGAGCTTCGCCGCCTCCTCGGCCGTCAGGTTCCTGATGCCCTGGTCGGTCTTGAAGTGGTACTTGACCCAGAAGTGCTCGCCGGCCTCGTTCTGCCACTGGTAGGTGTGCGAGCCGTAGCCGTTGAGGTGGCGGTAGGTGGCCGGAATGCCGCGGTCACCGAAGAGCCAGGTCACCTGGTGGGTCGACTCGGGCGAGAGGCCCCAGAAGTCCCAGACGTTGTCCGCCTCCTGCGAGCCGGTGTACGGGTCCCGCTTCTGGGTGTGGATGAAGTCGGGGAACTTGACGGCGTCCTTGATGAAGAACACCGGGGTGTTGTTGCCGACGAGGTCGTAGTTGCCCTCCTCGGTGTAGAACTTCAGCGCGAAACCGCGCGGGTCGCGGACGGCGTCGGCGGAGCCGAGGTTGCCGGCCACGGTGGAGAACCGCAGGAAGGTCTCGGTCTGCTTGCCGACCTCGGAGAGGAAGCCCGCCCGGGTGTAGGCGGTGACGTCGGCGGTCACCGTGAAGGTGCCGTACGCCGCCGCGCCGCGGGCGTGCACCACGCGCTCCGGGATGCGCTCGCGGTTGAAGTGCGCGAGCTTCTCGAACAGCTGCTGGTCCTGGATCAGCGCCGGACCGCCGAGGCCGGCGGTCTCGGTGTTCTGGTTGTCGGCGACGGGGGCACCCGCCTCCGTGGTGAGGGTGGGGCGCAGCTCGTCCTGGGTCGTCATAAGAGGGTGCCTCCGCGTGGTCCGGTCCGTGACGGACTCGATCCTAACTTGGACTTTGTCTAAGTCAACACTGGAACCAGACTCGGAGTGTCACTTACCCTGTCCCCATGAGTGACCTGCTGGAACGACTTCGCGGCCGCGGATGGCGGCTGACCTCGCAGCGCCGGGTCGTGGCCGAGGTCCTCGACGGGGAGCACGTCCACCTCACGGCGGACGAGGTGCACGCCCGCGCCGTGACGCGCCTGCCCGAGATCAGCCGCGCGACGGTCTACAACACGCTCGGCGAGCTGGTCGGCCTCGGCGAGATCCTGGAGGTCGCCACCGACGGCCGGGCCAAGCGCTACGACCCCAACGCGCACCACGCCCACCAGCACCTGGTCTGCTCCGGCTGCGGCGCGATCCGTGACGTCCACCCGCTGGGCGACCCGCTGGCCGCCCTGCCCGCCTCCGAGCGGTTCGGCTTCACGCTCTCCGGCGCCGAGATCACCTACCGGGGCCTCTGCCCGGACTGTACGAACAGGGGCTGACGCACCGCCCGGCCCCGCACGTCGCGCACCGTCCGTCGCGACACCCGGCCCCGCACGTCGCGCGCGTCCGTTACGCGCTCAACTCCGCGTGCAGCGCGCCCAGCAGCCGCCCGGCGCGCTCCGCGACCTCGGCCGGGCCGTAGTCCGCGGCCCGCCGGCACCAGTTCTCCGCCTGCACCGGCTCGCCCCGGCGCAGCGCCAACAGGGCCAGCCGCAGCGCCGCCCGGCCGTGGCCCGCGTCCGCGGCCCGCGTGTACCAGAGCATCGCCTCGGCCTCGCTGTCCTGCCGGGCCAGCAGCAGCCCCAGGTTGAACGCCGCACTGCGGC
Organism: Kitasatospora sp. NPDC022785; assembly: GCF_055561295.1. Lineage (NCBI taxonomy): Bacteria > Bacillati > Actinomycetota > Actinomycetes > Kitasatosporales > Streptomycetaceae > Kitasatospora > Kitasatospora sp. NPDC022785. The sequence continues at coordinate 278,967 of NZ_JBVHHB010000004.1, forward strand.
TGCCCGCCTCGGCCGCCCGCCGGTACCAGCTCTCCGCGATCTCCAGCGCACCGCGCTCCGCCGCCCGCACGCCCATCCGCACCTGCGCCCGCCGGTGGCCGGCGTCGGCCGCGACCGCGTACCAGTGCTCGGCCTCCTCGTCGGCGTCGCCGCGCCGGTCCAGCACCGAGGCCAGCCGGAACGCGCCCTCCGCCGAACCGCCCGCCGCCGCCTGCCGGTAGCGCTCCAGCGCTCCCGCCAGGTTGCCACGCTGCTCCTGGACCACGGCCAGCTGGAGCGCCGCCTCGCCGTGCCCCTCGGCGGCGGCGCGCGCGTACCACTCCTGCGCCTGCCGGTGCTCGCCGCGCCCGGCGTGCAGGACGCCCAGGTTGAAGGCGCCGTCCACGCTGCCGGCCTCGGCGGCCTTGGAGAACCACGGCTCGGCGCCGGACTCGTCGCCGCGCTGGAGCAGCACCACGGCCAGCGCGTTGCAGGCCTCCCGGTGCCCGGCGTACGCGGCGCGGCGGTACCACTGCTCGGCCTGCTGGTCGCGGCCGGCACCGGCGCAGAGCAGGCCGAGGTTGAAGGCGCCGTTCTGGTCGCCGGCGTCCAGCGCGCTGCGGTACCAGCGCTCGGCCTCGGCGGCCTCGCCGCGGGAGGCGTGCAACGCACCGAGGGCGTTGGCGGCGTTGCCGTCACCGGCCTCGGCTGCCTCCTGCCACCACTCGGCGGCGGCGGTGACGTCCCCGGAGTCGCGCAGCAGGAAGCCCAGCGCGCAGGCGGCACGCGGCTCGCCGTTCTGCGCCGACTGCCGGTACCAGCGGGCGGCCTCGTCGAGCAGCGACTGGTCGGTGCGGGCACGCTCCTCCAGCAGCACACCGAGCCGCAGCGCGGCACGGGCGTGGCTGCGGGCGGCGGCGGTGCGGTACCAGGTCTCGGCGGTCTCCTTGTCCCCGGCGGCCTCGCGCATCCGGGCCAGCCGGTAGGCGGCCTCCCGGTGCCCGGCGTCGGCGGAGACCTTGAACCAGCGCTCGGCGCGCACGTCGCGCCGGTGCTCCATCAGGTCGCCCAGCGCGTAGGCCCCGAGCGGGTGGCCGTGGTCGGCGGCGAAGTGCAGCCAGTATTCGGCGGCCTCCTCCTCGCCCTGGTCGCGCAGCTGGAGGCCGAGGGCGTGCGCGGCGGGCGCGCTGCCGGCGACCGCGGCCTGCCGCCACCACTGGGCGGCCTCCGCCCGGTGGCCCTGCTGGTGCAACAGCACGCCGAGGTTGTTGGCGGCGGCGCGCAGCCCGGCGGCGGCGGCGCTGCGCAGGTACGGTTCGGCGTCCTCCAGGTCGCCGCGGCGCAGCAGCAGGGTGCCGAGGCGGCCGGCGGCGTCCGGGTCGCCGTCGTCGGCGGCCTGACGGTGCCGGGACTCCAGGGCGGCCTGCTCGCGGGCGGCCAGCGCGGTCTCGAAGCTGGCGGAGTCGAATCCGGCCGCGTCGGGGGCGGCCGGGTCGCGGCCGTCCTCCCCGTCGGCGGCTTCGGTCATGGCACCGTACGGGCCGATGGCGGCGGCGAACTGACGGGCGGAGACGTGCACCAGACTGTCGGGGCCGTAGCCGCTTCCGGAGGGCCGACGCTCGGTCAGGCCGCTGGTGCGCTGGGCGGGCAGTGCGCCGGGGTGGTTCTCGGGGCTCTCCGCCCAGGCGTCGGTGTCCGCCTCGGTGGCCGCAGCGGGCTTGGCTCCTGGTCCGTTCCTGCCGATCAGCCTCATGCCGACTCCCGCTCCCCCAGAGTGCCGCGGCATTTGCCCCCGGCCTTCGGCCAGGGGGACCCCCAGGGGACGCGCCGGATCCGACGGCCGATCAGCAGCCGTGCACCGTCCCCCATGTGTCCCATCGTCGCATCACCCGCAACCCGCGTACACCTGCCCCGGCCGATTTCGGCGAGGCGGAACCGAAGCCGACGAAATTGCTTCGACGCTTTGTCGATTTCCCGACACTTCGGCCCCACAAACCCCGATGCCGGCGTCGTTGGCGACGGTCGATACTACCGGAGCGGACCCACACACCCCCGGGGAAAACGCCAGAGGCCCGGAGGGTGATCCTCCGGGCCTCTGCTGCTACTGAGTAGCGGGGACAGGATTTGAACCTGCGACCTCTGGGTTATGAGCCCAGCGAGCTACCGAGCTGCTCCACCCCGCGTCGGTAGTTGAACTGTAGCACGGTCGCGGGGTGGGGCAGAAATCGGCCATCGCAGCTCACAGGCCCGGGCGGCTCAGGGGCCGGCGGTCGGCGTGGCACTCGGCGAGCCGGTCGCCGCCGCCGACGGCGTGGCCGCCGGGGAGAGTCCGGCCTTCTGCTGGGCCACGGCCAGCGCCTTGGCCGCGTCGCTCGCCGCCTTCTGCGCCTGACCGAGGGCCACCAGGTCACCGGCCTTGAGGGCGTTGTCGACGTCGTTCTGCGCCTTCACCACGTCCGCGATCGCCTTCTGCAACTCGGGCGTGACGGTGGCCCCCGGCGCCGGGGTGGTCGGCGTCGTCGGATTGGTCGGCGTGGTCGGCGTGGTGGGCGTCGTCGGATTGGTCGGCGTGGTGCCGGGGGCGGTGGGCGTGACCGGCGCACCCGTCACCGCGCCGCCGAGGACCTTGGCCAGCGCCTTCTCCAGGTTGTCCTCCACGGCCACGACGGCGTTCTCGTTCCCGTACGTCGCCAGCACCTTCTTCAGCACCGGCACCTTGGCGCTGCGGCCGATCAGGTACACGGGCTCGACGTTGAGCAGGCCGCCGCCGACCGGCAGGGTCAGCAGGTTGCCGTACTCGACGTCGGAGTCGGTGCCGGTCTTCAGCAGCGTGAGCTGGTTGGCGACGGTCGGATCCGAGTTGAACTTCGCCTGGACCTGCTTCGGCCCGAGCGCGCCGGAGCCGGTCGGCATCTTGGCGATCCGGATCTTCCCGTAGTCCGGGCCGGGGTCGGCGCTGACGGACATGAAGGCGGCCAGGTTGTCCCGCCCGCTCGGCGCGAAGCTGGTGGTGAGCGAGAAGGTCGCCGCCTGCGCCGCGGGCATCCGGACCGTCAGGTAGTACGGCGGCTGGACCTCGTTGGTGTTGGTGGTCGGGTCCGCCGGCACCTGCCAGATGTCGGTGCCGTTGAAGAAGCCGCCGGCGTCGGTCATGTGGTACTCGGCGAGCAGGTCGCGCTGCACCTTGAACATGTCCTGCGGGTACCGCAGGTGCGGCATCAGCGTGGCCGGGATGTCGGCCTTCGCCTTGACGGTGTCCGGGAACGCCTTCATCCAGGTCTTCAGCACCGGGTCGCCCTCGTCCCACTGGTAGAGCGTCACCTCGCCGGTGTACGCGTCCACGGTGGCCTTGACCGAGTTGCGGATGTAGTTGACCTTGTTGGAGGCGGTCAGCAGCTCACCGCGCTGGTTGGTCAGCGAGTCCTTGGTGGCGTCGCCCAGGGTCGTCTTGGACGAGAAGGGGTAGCCGTCCGAGGTGGTGTAGCCGTCCAGCACCCAGACCAGCTTGTTGTCCTGCACCACCGGGTAGGGGTCGGCGTCGATCGACAGCCAGGGGGCGACCTTCTCCACCCGCTCCTTGGGGGTGCGGTCGTAGATGACCTTGGCGCCGCCCTTGATCGCGTCCGAGTAGAGGATCTGCGGCTCGGCGAACTTCACCGCGTACGCGGCCCGGGTGAGCGGGTTGGCCAGCGAGACACCGCTGCCACCGTCGTAGGAGAAGTGCACCGGGGTGCCGTCCTCCGCGGTGTAGTCGATGTCCTGGTACCCGCCGCCGACGATCGAGTACGTCGACGTCTTCTCGCCGTAGTAGACGCGCTGCTCGTACGGGCCGAACGCGCCCTTGGTCGGCAGCGCGGACTCGGTGTAGACCGGGTTGCCGTTGGCGTCGACCTGGTTGCCCTTGGCGGCGATGAGGCCGTAGCCGTGGGTGTAGTTGAAGTGGTCGTTGATCCAGTTCCGCTGGATGCCGTTGAGGTCCAGCTCACGCACGCCGAGCACGGTGTCCTGGGCGCCGTACCGGTCGACGTCCAGCGACTTGGGGAAGGCGTAGTACTTCCGCAGCGCCTGGTTCTGCTGGAAGGTCGGGCCGACCACGTTCGGGTCCAGCAGCCGGATGTCCGCGATGGTCTGGGCGTCCGGCTTCAACGCGTCCGCGTTGGTCGCGTTCCCCGGCTCGTACGTGGTGACCTCGCTGTCCGCGATCCCGTACGCCTTCCGCGTCGCGTCGATGTTCTTCTGGATGTACGGCGTCTCCTTGGCCTGCTCGTTCGGCTTGACCTGGAACTGCTGCACGATCGCCGGGTACACGCCGCCGATCAGCACCGCCGAGAGCACCATCAGCCCGAGGCCGATCAGGGCCGGGGCCCAGGTGCGGCGGACCGGGGTCAGGAAGAACAGCACCGCGCAGATGATCGCGACGAAGAACAGGATGGTCTTGGCCGGCAGGAACGCGTTGGCGTCCACGTAGCGCAGCCCGGTCCAGCCGGTGACGCCCTTGTACGAGCCGGTCTTCACCGCCAGCGCGTACCGGTCCAGCCAGTACGCGACCGCCTTCAGCAGCACGAACACGCCGAGCAGCACCGCCAGGTGGCCCTGCGCGCCGGCACTGGCCCGGCGGCCCGGTCCCTGCAGCCGCAGGCCCCCGTACAGGTAGTGCACCAGCACCGAGGCCAGCAGCGAGACGATCACCGCACTGAACGCGAAGCCCAGCAGGAACTCGTAGAACGGCAGCTCGAAGGCGTAGAACGAGACGTCCATGCCGAACTGGGCGTCCTTGACGCCGAAGGACGTCTCGTTGGTCCAGAGCAGCCACGTGCGCCACTGGCCGGACGCCGCGGCGCCCGCCACCAGGCCGATCACCAGCGAAACCCCGATGAGCGCCCAGCGCTTGAACGGCGCCAGCCCGGACCGGTAGCGGTCCAGGCTCTGCTGCTCCACCGACATCGCCGACAGCGGCGGCCGCAGCCGGTGCGCCAGCCAGACGTTGAAGCCGACGATCACCGCCATCAGCAGGCCGAAGACGGCGAACAGGCCGATCTTCGTCCACAGCTGGGTGGTGAACACCGAGGAGTAGTGGACCGACCTGAACCAGAGCCAGTCCGTCCAGAATCCGGCGAACATGACGAACAGCAGGAAGAGCACCGCGAGTACGCCCAGGGTCAGCAGGAGCACCCGCGCGCGCCGGGAGGGCGGGCCTACCCTGCGCCGGAATCCCGGCCCTGAGCGTTCCGGCATCTGGAATACCACGGGGCACCTCAGCTGTGTCGTCTGGAATCGGTCGGTCGTCAGTGCAACTTAACCAGGCTTTAGCCGAGTTCCCGCCGTTAGCAGACGGTTACGACAGCGTTAGGCGGGCGTCCCCGGCGGCGGCCGCCGCGACGGCGTCACCACCACCCCGAGCCGCCGGTGGCACCGCCCGGGGGGCCCGGCATGTGAGGATTGGGACATGTCCGATGCCACCAATTCCCCCGACGACGTCTCCAAGCTCCCGGCCGCGACCCCGCTGACCCGGGCCGCCCTGGAGATCGACGAGTACGCCGCCACCCTCGGCTGGGACCTCCCGGCCCGGCTGTTCGCCCTGGTGGACAGCACCGCGCTGCGCAAGGCCGACCCGCGGATCGCCGAACAGCTCGGCCTCGGCGACAGCGAGGAGCCCGGTCTCACCCCGGTCGAGCAGGACGAACTGCCGGCCGGCATGGAGCTGGACAAGTTCCTCGGCACCATCGCCTGGCCCGACGCCGTGGCCGGCTGCGCCCTGGTGGTCGAGCGGCTGATGCTGCCGCCGGGCTCCGAGCAGTCCCGCCCGCGCAACGCCTCCGACGCCCAGCTCGCCGAGTGGGTGGCCAACCACCCGAAGCGCGAGGAGGTGCGGATCACCGCCGCCGTGCTGCGCAACGGCAAGAGGGAGATCGCGCTGCGGCTGCGGTCCAAGGACGTCGCCCGCGAGGTGCTGACCGGCCCCGACCTGGTCCCGGGCCTGACCGAGGCCCTGCTGGCGACCTTCTCCTAGTCGCTCCTGCGCGCCGCCCCCGCTCGGTGCGGGGCGGCCGCTACTTGGCGCAGGACGGCAGCGCGGAGGTCTGCCCGGAGCGGATCTGCTCCAGCGACTTCATCGCGCCGTCCAGCGTCTCGGCCTTGACCAGGGTCAGCCCGGACGGGGTGTTCTTGCCCGCCTCCGCACAGTTGGCGGCCGGGGTGAAGAAGTACTCGGCGCCGGCGTCGCGGGCGGCGATCAGCTTCATCGATATCCCCCCGATCGGGCCGACCTTGCCGCTGTCGTCGATGGTGCCGGTGCCCGCGACGAACTTGCCGCCGGTGAGGTCCTCGGGCGTCAGCTTGTCGATGATGCCGAGCGAGAACATCAGCCCGGCGCTCGGCCCGCCGACGTCCTGCAGGCCGATGTCGATCTGGAACGGGTAGGTGTGCCGGATCCCGGGGCGGATGCCGACCATCGCGCCGCCGGTGTCCGGGGACTTCACGGTCGGCACGGTGATGTCGGTCCGGGCCGCCGCCGGGTCGGCCTTGCCGCCGTCCTTGACCATCGGCACCACGGTGAAGACCACCGACTCGCCCGGCTGGTGCTTGGTGACCGCCTTGGCGACGCCGTCCGCGTCGCTGACCGGGGTGCCGTCGACCGCGATGATCCGGTCGCCGGCGTGCAGCCTGCCCTCCGCCGGGGCGCCGGCGGTGACCGACTGGACGATCAGCTCGCTGCCGATCGGGATGCCGAGCTGGGTGAGCGCCGCCGTCCGCGCGTGGTCCTCGGAGAGCGCGAACTCCTCGGCGTTCTGCTTCTTGGCCTCCGCGTCGCTCTGCCCCTGGGGGTAGACGTTGTCGTGCGGCACCACCAGGACGTCGTCCCGGAGCCAGCCGACCACCGCGTTGACCAGGCTCGGCTCGTACCGCGCCCCGGTGACCTGGACGGTCGTCATGTTGAGGTGCCCGCTGACCGGGTACGACTCGTGGCCGGTGATGGTGATCACCGGCGTGCCCGTCTTCTCCTGCACGCCGAGCGTGTTGTACGTCGGGCCCGGGCTCATCTCCGTGTACGGCACCTTCATCAGCACCGAGGCGCAGAGCAGCGCTATGAGCAGCAGGGTGGCGGCGAGCATCGTCGCAGAGCGGCGTGGCATGCATCGACAGTACGGGACGCCGCTGACGCGGCGCCCGCCGGGCTACCGGCCGGAGCCCTCGCCCTGGCCGGCACCGGCGGTGCTGCGTTCCATCGCGGCCATGAAGCGCCGGTGCTCGGCGAGTGAGGCGGGGTCCCCGGTGGCCCTCGGGGCCCGCTGGGCCCAGCCCGCCCACACCGCGGCGAGCAGGGCGGCGACAACCGGAATGATCAACCAGGCGAGCGCAGCCATGTCAGTACTCCCAGCTCGTCGTGCCTATGAGCAGATTAACCACCCCGGCGGACAACGCGGGCGGCGCCATCCGGGTTACGGGACAGCCGATCGGCTCACTGCCAGGGAGTATTCGGCGTACCGGACCACACCCGTTCGAGTGAGGGCACGGCGCGCCTGCGTGTCAGCAGTGTTTGTAGCAGGTCAGCAGTTGCCCGCGCCGACCCACTCCTCCTCGCCGTCGGCGAAGACCTGGTGCTTCCAGATCGGCACCTCGTGCTTGAGGTCGTCGATCAGCCGGCGGGCGGCGGTGAACGCCTCACCGCGGTGGGCACAGGAGACGGCCACGATGACGGCCTTGTCGGTGATCTCCAGCCGGCCGATCCGGTGGACCGCGGCGAGCGCCCGGACCGGGAAGTCCGCGACGATCTTCTCGGCGATCCGGCGCATCTCCGCCTCGGCCGTGGGGTGGCAGCTGTACTCCAGCGCGGCGACCGACTTGCCGCCGTCGTGGTCACGGACCGTCCCGACGAAGACGGTCGTACCGCCGGCCGCGTCGTCGCCGACCGCCTCGTACACCTCGTCGAGCGAGAGCGGGGTGTCGCGGATGGCAAGCAGGCGGATGGGGTCGTGGTTCTCGGACATGACCCCATGATTCCCCATCCCGAGTGGTTTCGGGCAAGGGGCTTCCGTATCACGATTGCGAAATTTCGCATCGTGAGAAAGCGGCGTTGGTCAGCCCATGGCTCCAGTGGCCAGAGGCGTGCGGGCAGGCCCGGACGCCAGGCTCCCGGGATTCCCGCCGCCCCGGCGCTCTCAGAAGCGGCGCCGCTTGCGCGCCCGGCGGACCAGCGCCGCCGTACCGACCAGCGCCACGGTCGCCCCGGCCGCGCCCAGGCTGGTGGCGGCCTCCTTGCCGCCCAGCCGCCGCCCGGCCACCGCGTGCTTGCCGGAGACCTGCGCCAGCAGCTCGGCCAGCACCTGCTCGTTGGTGTAGGCCGGCCGCCAGCCCGCCTCGTGCAGCCGGCTGCCGGAGACCACCCACGGGTACATGGTGTACGCGAGGTCCCCCGCCGGGGCCGGGGTCAGGCCGAGGCGGTGAAGCCGGGCCGCGGTGCCCAGCGCAAGCGAGGCCGGCAGCTCCATCCGCCGGATTCCCGACAGCCGCTCCACGTCCTCCTGCTCCAGCCAGCCGTCGCAGCCGACCGTCACCTCGCCCTCGACCAGGCCCAGCGTCGCGTACTCCAGCGCCGCCGCCAGGTCGTCCACGTGGCAGAACTGCCAGCACGGCCGGGAGCCGGCCACCACCAGCAGCCGCGGCGCCTCGAAGTGCCGGGTCAGTACGGTGTCGACGCCCGGCCCGACCACCACGGCAGGACGCAGAACCGTCACCTGGAGTCCCGGGTGGGCGCGCGGGGCCCGCCGGGCCAGGCGCTCGATCTCCAGCAGGTCCCCGACCAGCGAGGCCTCCTCGGTGGCCCGCAGCTCCGAGTCCTCGGCCAGCGGCACCTCGTTGTCGGCCAGCGCGCCGTAGACCATCGCCGAGGTGCAGAGCACCACCCGGTGCACGCCGGCCGCCGCGGCCGCGGTCAGCACGGTCTGCGCGCCGCGCACGTTGTAGGCGCTGCGGGCGCGCGGGTCGGACTCCATGCCGAGGTCCATCGCCAGGTGGACGACCACGTCCACCCCGGCGAGCCGCTCGGCCACCGCCGGGTCGCGGACATCCAGGACGCGCCACTGCACGCCCGGAACCTCGCCCCGGCGGTCGTCGAGCGCGAGGACCTTCTTCACCCCCGGCGAGGCCACCAGGCGGGCCGCGACCCGCTCACCCAGGACGCCGGCGGCGCCCGTCACTGCCACGGTCAGCGGCTTGCCGCCGTAGGCTGGAGGCGGCGACGCCGTGATGTCCGGGGCGTCCTCTCCTCCGGTCAGCCCAGAGCGAACGTCCGAAGGCGGGGAACTCACCGGCCATCCTCCACGGTTAGCTTATGTGCGTACGTACGTGTGTCACGTACGTCCATCCTGCCCGAGGCGAAGGCCCGGCGGTGCACCCGGCGCGGACCAGCCTCGCGGGAGCCGCCCACCGGCCGGGAGTCCCGCACTCCGCCGACCGCCCCGGGCGTGCAGACTTTCCCGCCACCACCCGCATGACGGCCGACCGGATCGAGGACCCCGTGAGCGACCTTCCCTTCGGATTCGGCGTTCCGCCAGAGGAGCCCGAGGACGGCAAGGCCAAGCCCGAGGACGCCAAGGGCAAGCCCGGCGAGGAGCCGGCGAAGAAGGACCAGGGCGGGGAGCAGGGCGGCCCGCAGTCCTTCGGCTTCGCCGGAAACCCGTTCGGCGCGCTGTTCGGCATGGGAATGCCCGGTGTCCCCGGTGTCCCCGGCGCGCCCGGTGGTGCCGACAACCCGTTCGCCGCGATGTTCGGCGGGCTCAACCCCAACGACCTCGGCGCCGCCTTCCAGCAGCTCGGGCAGATGCTCTCCTTCGAGGGCGGCCCGGTGAACTGGGACCTCGCCAAGGACATCGCCCGCCAGACCGTCGTCGCCGAACCCGCCGAGGGCAAGTCCAAGGACCGGTCGGTCGGCGCCGCCGAGCGCTCGGCCGTCGCCGAGGCCGTCCGGCTCGCCGACCTCTGGCTGGACGGCGCCACCGAGTTCCCCTCCGGCGCCGGCACCGCCGTCGCCTGGAGCCGGGCCGAGTGGATCGAGGCCACCCTCCCGGTCTGGAAGGACCTGGTCGACCCGGTCGCCGAGCGGGTCGGCAACGCCATGGGCGGCGTGCTGCCCGAGGAGATGCAGTCCATGGCCGGCCCGCTGATGGGCATGATGCGCTCGATGGGCGGCGCCATGTTCGGCACCCAGATCGGCCAGGCGCTCGGCGCGCTCGCCGCCGAGGTGGTCGGCTCCACCGACATCGGCCTGCCGCTCGCCCCGGCCGGCAAGGCCGCGCTGCTGCCCCAGAACATCGCCGAGTTCGGCGAGGGCCTGAACGTGCCCGCCGACGAGGTCCGGCTCTACCTGGCCCTGCGCGAGGCCGCCCACCAGCGCCTCTTCGCCCACGTGCCGTGGCTGCGCGCCCACCTGTTCGGCGCCGTCGAGGCCTATGCGCGCGGCATCAAGGTCGACACCTCCCGGATGGAGGAGCTGGCCGGCCAGCTCGACCCGAGCAACCCCGAGGCGCTCCAGGAGGCGCTGGCCGGCGGCCTGCTCCAGCCCGAGGACACCCCCGAGCAGAAGGCCGCGCTCGCCCGCCTGGAGACGGCGCTCGCGCTGGTCGAGGGCTGGGTCGACGCCGTCGTGCACACCGCCGCCGAGCCGCACCTGCCGCAGGCCGGCGCGCTGCGCGAGACCGTCCGCCGCCGCCGCGCGGCCGGCGGGCCCGCCGAGCAGACCTTCGCCACCCTGGTCGGCCTGGAGCTGCGCCCGCGCCGGCTGCGCGACGCGGCCCGGCTCTGGGCGCTGCTCGCCGACGCCCGCGGCGTCGAGGGCCGCGACGACCTCTGGCAGCACCCCGACATGCTCCCCACCGCCGCCGACCTGGACGACCCGGACGCCTTCGTGCACCGGGACACGGCCGGCGGCCTGGAGGGCGGCATCGACTTCGACGCGATCGACAAGCTGCTCGGCGAGGCGGCCGCGGGCGGGGCCGCAGGTGGCGCCGGCGGCTCGAAGCCGGACCTCGCGAAGCCCGGCCCGGAGCAGAAGCCCGGCCCGGAGCAGAAGAACGACGACGAGAACGGGAAGGGCGAGCCCACCGCATGACGCTCACCGAGACGGGCGCGTCCGCCCTGCACGCGGACGCCGTCCGCACCCTGAGCCACTGGCACCCCGGCGACGCGGACCAGGAGCAGTTGCGCCGCGACTACCTGAACCACCTGGCCGAACAGCCCGAAGGCCTGTTCCGGTCCTGCCTGCCCGCCCACATCACCGCCAGCGCGGCCGTGGTCGACCCGGCCGCCGGGCGGGTGCTGCTGACCCTGCACCCCAAGGTCGGCATGTGGCTGCAGATGGGCGGCCACTGCGAGCCCGGCGACCGGGACCTCGCCGCCGCCGCGCTGCGCGAGGCCACCGAGGAGTCCGGCATCCCGGACCTCGCCCTGCTGACCGTCGACGGTCTGCCGGCGCCGGCCAAGCTCGACCGGCACCAGGTCCGCTGCACCGGCAAGGACCGCCCGGAGAACACCCACCTGGACGTCCAGTACATCGCGGTGGCCCCGCCGGGAGCACAGGAGCTGATCAGCGAGGAGTCGCTGGACCTGCGCTGGTTCGACTACGACCGCCTGCCCGAGCTGACCGATCACTCGGTGCGCGACCTGGTCGCGCGGGCGCGGAAGCTGACCGCCTGAGCTTGGTGTGAAGGCATGACGAGGGGGCGCGGACCGTCAGGTCCGCGCCCCCTTCTCGTTGCTGTGGGCGTTCAGCCGCAGGAGCCGGCCGGGTCGGGCTCCGGCGGGCCGCCCGCGTGCCGGGCCCCGGGGATGTGCGGCAGCCGGGCCGCCGAGACCACGCCCTCCAGGTAGCCGCGGGCCCGCTCCGTCCGCGGATAGGCCTCCAGCAGCGCCCAGAACGACGGGCCGTGGTCCGGCACCAGCAGATGGGCCAGCTCGTGCAGCAGCACGTAGTCGACGACGTACTCGGGCATGCCCTGGAGGCGGTGCGAGAGCCGGATGGTCCGCTCGCTGGGGGTGCAGGAGCCCCAGCGCGAGTTCTGGTTGGTGACCCAGCGGACCTGGACGGGCTTGGCCCGGCTGCCGAGATAGGCGGCGGACAGCTCGCGCGCCCGCGCCGCCAGCGCGTCGTCGCCCAGCACCCGCCGGCTCTCCTGGGCGGCCAGCTTCTCCAGCATCTGGGCCACCCAGCGCTGCTCCTCCGCATGCGACATCCGGGCCGGGATCAGCACGATGGTGCGGTCGCCCTCGCGGTACGCGGAGACCGTCCGGCTGCGGCGGGCGCTGCGGCGGACCTCGACCCGCGAGCGGTCGAGGTGCGGCTTCTCGCCACGGCTCTCCGCAGCCCCCTCCACCCGCGGAGGGGGCTGCGGTGGTTCCGAGGACGTCGGCCGCTGGTCCGGGCGCCCGCGCGTGCTCGGCGCCGCCACCTGCGACCCGGACGCTGCACGGGCACGCCGACGCGACGCCGGGGGATGGGAGTCCCGTTCGGCTGCCATGGCACACGACGTTACCCGGTAGCACTGACAGAAGTCCGCTGCCATGGCCGAAATCTTTCGTGGAGTGATCGGGAACGAAAGGCCGACAGAAGGTGTCCGGAATCCGACCCCGGCCCGGACGGAAAGTTATCCACAGGGGGTGCGAACAGATCATCCGATCATGGGGCTGCGCCTGTGGACAACGCACCGCACGATGTCCGGCCGATCGGGCATGCTGCCGTCGGCCGTCCGGAAACGATCGGAAGGGAAACTGCCGTGCGCCTTCTGCTGAAGCCCGCCCTCTCCCGCAGCTGGCGGGACTCCGAGACCTTGCAGTTCGGTACCGTCCAGCGCTTCGCCGGGGTGCTCGAACACGCCGACAAGACCCTCTGCGACTTCCTCGGGCTGCTCGACGGGACGCACGACCGGCCCTCGCTGCTGGAGGCCGGCGAACGGGTCGGCCTCGGGCGCGAGCCCGCCGAGACGCTGCTCGACACGCTGGAGCGGACCGGGCTGCTCGACGACGCCGACGCCACCGGCGCCGCACTGGCCCGCTTCCCCCAGCCACTGCGCGAGTTGCTCGGGCCCGACCTCGCCTCGCTCTCCCTGGTCCACTCCGGGCCCGGCGCCGGGCCCGCCGTCCTCGCCCGGCGGGCCGACCGGCGGATCGAGGTCCGCGGCGCCGGCCGGGTCGGGGCCGCGATCGCCGCCGTCCTCGCGGCGGGCGGCACGGGCACGGTCAGGGTCACGGACAGCGGCCGGGTCAGCCCCGGCGACTGCTCCCCCGCCGGGCTCCCGCCCTCCGACGTAGGGCGGCTGCGAACCACCGCCGCCGGTGAGGCCGTCCACCGGGCCTCCGGCCGTCGGCTCGTGCCGAACGCGCGCCGCTGCCGGGAGCAGCGGCCGCCCGACCTCGTGGTGCTGGCACCCCGGGACGGCAGCGGCGCCTTCGCCGGCGGCACGTACGCGGCCAAGGAGCTGCTGCGCTCCGGGATCCCGCACCTGTACGTCGGGGTGGTGGAGGAGATCGGTGTGGTCGGCCCGCTGGTGCTCCCCGGCGCCTCGGCCTGCGGCCACTGCCTGGTGCTGGCGCGGGAGGACGAGGACGCCGCCTGGCCCCGGGTGCTCGCCCAGCTCGCGGACGACGGCCCCGGCCGGGCCCGCACCCCGGCCGGCGACACCGCCCTCGCCACCACCGTCGCCGGCCTCGCCGCCCTCCACGTCCAGCTCCACCTCGACGGCATCCGGCCCCCGAGTGTGGACGGCTGGTGCGAGGTCTCGGCCGCGGACGGGATGAGCCGCCGTCTGCGGCTGAAGGGGCACCCCGACTGCGGCTGCCTCTGGCAGCCGCTGCCACCCGGGTGAGGCGGAGCCAGCCGGCCGACCGCGTGGATCGGTTGGGGGCCTTGCCGTCAGGTGGTGTACCCGCCGTCCACCGCGAGGGCGGTGCCGGTGACGTAGCGGCCGCCGCGCCCCGCCAGGTAGGCCACCGCGGCGGCGACGTCCTCGGCCTCGCCGTACCGCCCCAGGGCGGTGAGGGAGCGCTGGAAGCCGGCGCTCTCGCCGTCGGCCGGGTTCATGTCGGTGTCGATCGGGCCCGGGTCCACGATGGTGGCGGTGATCCCGAGCGGCCCCAACTCCCGGGCAAGTCCCCTGGTCAGCCCGACGAGCGCGGATTTGGCCATCGCCTGCAGGACGAAGTTCGAGCCGGGGACACGCCCGTTGAAGCACGAGCCGATGCTGATGATCCGCCCGCCGTCGCCCATGTGCCGGGCGGCGGCCTGGGCCGCCAGGAACACGGACCGGACGTCCACGGCGAGCACCCGGTCCAGTTCCGCGGCGGACACCTCGGCGAGCGGGCCGTAGGTGAGGAAGCCCGCGTTGTTCACCAGGATGTCGATGCGGCCCAGCTCCCGTACCGTCTGCTCCACCGCCTGCGCCGCGGCGTCAGGATGGGCCAGGTCGGCCTGGACGACCGCGGCCCTCCCCCCGCCGGCCTCGATCCGCCCGGCGACCTCGCGCGCCTGGTCCGCCGCCCGGACGTAGGTCAGCGCGACCGCCGCCCCCTCCTCGGCCAGCCGCTTTGCTATCGCCGCACCGATCCCGCGGCTGCCCCCGGTCACCAATGCCACCTTGCCGGTCAGGTCGCTCATCGCCTTCTCCTTCATAGCCGGTGTGCTCGTCATGCCGGCATGGTAGAAGTTGACATCAGCGTCAGATTCAAGTCGTCATACGGGGGCGAGGAATGCGGATCGGTGAGCTGGCTCGGCGCAGCGGGGTGAGCGAGCGTTCCCTGCGCTACTACGAGACGCAGGGACTGCTGCGTGCGGAGCGCACCCCCGGTGGCCACCGGGACTACGGCGACTGGGCGGTCGACCGCGTCGTACGCATCCAGACGCTCTACGCCGCAGGCCTGAACAGCAGGAAGATCGCCCAACTGCTGCCCTGCATGAGGGATGCGGACGGCCGGCCGAACGAGATCGCCACTCCGGAGCTGGTCGACGAGCTCACCGCGGAGCGCGACCGCATCAACCGCATGATCACCGATCTGGTGCGCTCCCGCGACGTCCTGGACGAAGTGATCGACACGGCGTCGGAGATCACGACCACCGGCCGCCCGGCCCCGCTCGCCCGTCAGGGCTGAGGGCCCCGACGGGGAGGAGCGGCCCGACCGCTCAACCGGCGGGCGGGCGCCCCTTGGTGTTGCCCGGTCAACCGTGCGGGCGACACCGGCACGCCGGGGGCACGGCCCCCGGCCCCCGGCCCCCGGCCAGAACCTAGGAGTTCGCCACCGGCCGGTAGGTGCAGATGTTGACGCCGGTCTTGCTGGTGATGGTGGAGACCAGTTCGAGGGTGCGGAGCGTGCCGTCGGCCGGGAAGATCGTCTTTCCGCCGCCGAGGACGACCGGCATGATCATGAGGCGCAGCTCGTCGAACAGGCCCTCGCTCAGCAGGGTGCGCACGAGGGTGGGGCTGCCCATGACCGACAGGTCACCGCCGGCGGTCGCACGCAGCTCGCGGATCCGCTCGACGGCCTCGTCGCCGGCGATGCGGGTGGTGTTGCTCCAGCTCAGCTCGGAGTCGGCGAGCGTTCCGGTCACCACGTACTTGCGGATGGCGTTCATCTGGTCGGCGAACGGGTCGCCGGCCCGCTCGGGCCAGGCGCCGGCCATGGTCTGCCAGGTGCGGCGGCCGAACAGCAGGGCCTCGGTGCCGGCCATCGCCTCGCCGATGGCACCGCCCATCACCTCCGGGTCGAAGAACTGGTGGGTCCAACCGCCGTGGGCGAAGCCGCCGTCGGTGTCCTCCTGCGGGCCGCCGGGCGCCTGCACGACGCCGTCGAGGCTGATGAACTCGCTGATCACGATGCGCATGGGGGGCTCGCTTCTCTCTCGCTTCGGACTTACGGCAATGAAGACCGCCGCGCCGCCCGGAAATCATCGCTCCCGCAGGACTTCTTTCTGGTGACCTGGATCACATGGCGGCGCATTGGGCGGACCGCCCGCGGCAACGGCCTGGTCGGGGCTGCGCCGGCCACCCGGGACGGGGTGAACCGGGCTGCCACCGGGGCCGTCGGCGACGCCTTCGACGGCGGGGCGCTCACGGCGGTGTGGGACGCGGCCCCGACCGGGCTCGGCCGGGAGGAGGCCGGCCCCGGCCGATGACGGGCACCGACGCCGGGCCGCCCGGGCCGGCGGGCCGCGCCGAACGGGTCAGGAAATGCGGCCGGGACCGGCGTGACGAACGGGCACAATGGCGTAGTGACGGTCGGCCCCCGACGGCGGGGTGCCGACGGCGTGTGAATTGGAGACCCGGGTGAGCGATCTTCCGCGCAAGGCAGTGACCCGCACGGCACGACTCGCCGCCCTGCCGCTGGGGATCGCCGGCCGGGCCACGCTCGGGCTGGGCAGGCGGATCGGGGGGCGCTCGGCGGACGTGGTGACGGCCGAGCTCCAGCAGGCCACCGCGGACCAGCTGTTCAAGGTCCTGGGCGAGCTCAAGGGCGGGGCGATGAAGTTCGGGCAGGTGCTGTCCGTCTTCGAGGCCGCGCTGCCGGAGGAGGTCGCCGGGCCGTACCGGGCCGCGCTGACCAAGCTGCAGGACGCCGCTCCCCCGATGCCCGCGGCCAAGGTGCACACGGCGCTCACCCAGCGGCTGGGCGAGAACTGGCGCGAGCTGTTCAGGGAGTTCGACGACCGGCCGGCCGCCGCCGCGTCGATCGGCCAGGTGCACCGGGCGATCTGGCACGACGGCCGCGAGGTGGCGGTCAAGGTCCAGTACCCGGGCGCGGGCGACGCGCTGCTGGCGGACCTCTCCCAGCTGAGCCGGGTGGCCTGGCTGCTCGGCCCGCTCATCCCGGGTCTGGACATCAAGCCGCTGATCATCGAGCTGCGCGAGCGCGTCTCGGAGGAGCTGGACTACGAGCTGGAGGCGCAGGCCCAGCGCCGGCACGCCGAGGAGTTCGCGGGCGATCCGGACATCGCGGTGCCCGGAGTGGTGGCGCAGGCCGACCAGGTGCTGGTCACGGAGTGGATGGACGGCACCCCGCTGGCCGAGGTGATCGCGGACGGCACCCAGGAGGAGCGCGACCGGGCCGGGCAGCTGCTGGCCCGCTTCCTCTTCGCGGGCCCGTCGCGGACCGGCCTGCTCCACGCCGACCCGCACCCGGGCAACTTCCGCCTGCTGAAGGACGACGGACCGGCGTCCGGCTGGCGGCTCGGCGTGCTGGACTTCGGCACCGTCGACCGGCTGCCGGGCGGGCTGCCCGCGCCGATCGGGGCCTCACTGCGGATGGCGCTGGCCGGTGACGCGGCGGGCGTGCTGGAGATGCTGCGCGAGGAGGGCTTCGTCAAGCCCTCGATCGAGCTGGACCCGGACGCGGTGCTGGACTACCTGGTGCCGATCATCGAGCCGGCCGCGGTGGACACCTTCCACTTCACCCGGACGTGGATGCGGGCCCAGGCGGCCCGGATCGCCGATCCGCGCTCGCCCGCCTACAACCTGGGCAAGCAGCTCAACCTGCCCCCGGCGTACCTGCTGATCCACCGGGTCACCCTGAGCACCATCGGGGTGCTCTGCCAGCTCGGCGCCAACGCACCCTTCCGGGCGGAGATGCTGCGCTGGCTCCCTGAGTTCGCGGAGCAGCCCGCCGGGCAGGCGCAGCCCGCGTCGCCGAGGAAGCGCGGCACGACCAGGAAGAGCGAGCCGGCGAAGAAGGGCTGAGCCGGGCCCCAACGGCCGCAGGCCGCTCCCCGGATGGGGGGCGGCCTGCGGCACGACGGGGGTGAAGCGGTACTGCGCCGGCGCCTACATCAGCGCGACGGCGATGGCCTTGCGGGCCCGCAGCGAGGCCCGCTCGGCCTTCTGCCTGAGCCGCTGGGCCTTGGCGACCCGGGAGACGAGCCGTTCGTGCTCGGCCTCCTGGAGGCGCTCTTGCATATGCGCCCGGGCCAGGGATTCGTGGAGAAGTTGCATTTCGAGGGTCCTGTTCTGGATCTGAAGTTCGTTGGTCTGCTCGGCGCGGACGGTCGGGTCGATGGCGGCGGCGGTCATGTGGTGGTCCTGCTCGTGGTGCGACGTGGGGAAGTGGACGGTGCGGGCTGCGTCAGCCTTGGCGGCGGCGGTTCGCACGGAGCGGCGAAGGACGCTGTCCAGCGGGGGCTGCTCTCCCCGGCGGACGGCCTTGGCTCCGAGCGCGGGGTTCACGCCGCGACCTCGGTCTTGCGCGGACGGCCCCGCGGCCGCTTGCGGGCCACGACGACGCCCTGGACGAAGAGCTCGCCACCCCAGACGCCCCACGGCTCGCGCCGCTCCAGCGCGCCGGCCAGGCAGGCCTCCTTGACCGGGCAGGTGCCGCAGAGGGACTTCGCGTACTCGACGTCGGCGGGCGTCTCGGCGAAGAAGACCTCCGGGTCGAAGGCGCGGCACGGGATGGGAAGACCGAGCGCCTCGGCCTGGTCGATCGAGGTGAGCTGCATCAGGGATACCTCCGGGGGGTCGGCCTGGTCGGCCTTGGTGGTCTGGTCTGTCGGCGGTACGGACGGGATGGGCGGCGTGATGACCGTGGACACTGTGGGCGTCTTCCTCGTCTTCTCAGTGGGTCCGGCTCAGCTGACTGGTGGGGCTGGGCCGGAGGCCCCGGGGGGCCTGGGTGGTCTTGCGTACCGGACAAAACAGAAGGGCCGCGGATCCCGGTGTGACGGGTTCCGCGGCCCTGGAGGTGCCGACCTGAGGCTGACTCAGGTTCGTTCTCTCCAGGGTTCAGGCCCGCGGAAGGCCCGCATCCGGATGGCCGTGGCGCCGGTAAAGGCGGCCATGGCCTGCTTGTTGATCTGCTGCTCGTTCTGCTTCTGGGCGTTTCCGGCACCGATGACCTGCGCATAGCCGCCATGAATGGCGGCGGCTACGGCCGCCTTCGGTGCCTGGGTCGGTCGCTCATCACGCAGGGAGCGCGACGTGCCGACCGACGCCCAGTCACGGGACAGACCGGTCTCGACAGAGGTGCCGTCGATACCGCCCCTGAGGCCCGTGCTGCAGAGATCAGTGTGTCCAAGACCACTGACAGCGGAGCCGAGGGAAGCGGGGACGACGGAGACACCGGTGGCGTCGAGACCCAGACCGGTTCCGCCCAGTTCGGCGAGAGCCCGCAGGCGGGCGGCACGCAGGGAGGCAGCGACGACGGTCTGGCCAGTCAGTTTGGTGATCATGATGGTTTCCACTGTCTTCGCCTCCTCTCGGCGTCTCGCGGAGCCTGGTCTCCCGGGCTCCGAACTGTTCGGATGTCTGTCTCGGTGGTGCAGGTGAAGCGTGGTGCAGATGAAGCTGAATGGTGCGGTGCACGCTGTTGGGCGCAGGAGAACACGGCACAGGCGTCACCCCGTGCGATCGCGTCCCCTTGACCGCTCCGGCAGGCTATTGCGCTCCCGGTACAGCGCGCAAACTATTTTTCCGGCGAGTTCCCCGACGAGTTCCGAAGCGCCTCGAAGCGCCTGCTCCCAACGCCCCGGACCGGCTCAGGCCGGTTCGCCCGGATCGCCGTCCTCGACGTCGACCGGATCCTCCTCGGGCTCCTCCCCCGCACACAACGACAGCACGGCGGCCCCGTACTTGTCCAGCTTCATGGCGCCGACCCCCGAGATCACCGCCAGCTCCTGCCGGGTCGAGGGGACGTCCTCGGCGATCGCCATGAGCGTCGCGTCGGTGAAGACGACGTAGGCCGGCGCGCCCTGCTTCTTCGCCTGCCCGGCCCGCCACTCGCGCAGCCGCTCGTACAGCGCCTCGTCCATCGAGGAAGGGCAGCTCTCGCAGCGCCGCAGCTTGCGCTCGACCGCCTCGGTGAGCACCCGCTCGCAGACGCGGCACTTGACCGGCCCGCGGGCCCGTCGCCCGGCGGAGCGCTCGCCCGGCTCGACGCCGCCGCGCCCGCCCCGGCTCCCGCCGCGTGCCCCCGGCGCGCCGGAGCCCGGCCGCAGGCCGTCCAGGAAGCGGGTGGGCTTGCGGCTGGCCCGGCCGCCCGGGGAGCGGGAGAGCGCCCAGGAGAGCGAGAGGTGCTTGCGGGCGCGGGTGACGCCGACGTACAGCAGCCGGCGCTCCTCCTCGACCTGCTCGTCGGTCTTGGCGTAGATGATCGGCATGGTGCCCTCGGTGAGGCCGACCAGGAAGACGGCGTCCCACTCCAGGCCCTTGGCGGCGTGCAGCGAGGCCAGCGTGACGCCCTCGACGGCGGGGGCGTGCTGGGCGGCGGCGCGGGCGTCCAGCTCGGCGACGTACGCGGCGAGGTCGGCGCTCTCCCCGGCCGCGGTCCGGGTGCGCTCGAACTCCTCGGCGAGCCGGACCAGCGCGGCCAGCGACTCCCAGCGCTCGCGCACCGCGCCGGAGCCGGCCGGCGGCTCGGGGGTGAAGCCCCGGGTGGCGAGCACCGCGCGGACCTGCGCGGCGAGGCCGGGCGCGCCGTCGGTGAGCGGGTCGGAGCCGGCCCGGGCGGCGCCCCGCAGCAGCACCCCGGCATCGCGCACCTCGGGCCGCTCGAAGAACCGCTCGGCGCCCTTGAGCTGGTAGGAGACGCCGACGTCGGCGAGCGCCTGCTCGTAGACCTCGGACTGGCCATTGGTGCGGAACAGCACGGCGACCTCGCTGGCCCGCACGCCGGCCGCGAGCAGCTCCTGGATCCGGCGGGCGGTGGTCTCGGCCTCGGTCGGCTCGTCCTCGTACTCGGCGTAGACCGGCTCGGGACCGGCCTCGCGCTGGGAGATCAGCTCGAGCCGGTGCCGGGCGGCCTCGCCGCGGGCCTGGGCGAGCAGCCCGTTGGCGAGGTGGACGACCTGCGGGGTGGAGCGGTAGTCGCGGACCAGCTTGACGACCGTCGCCTCGGGGTGGCGGCTGCGGAAGTTCAGCAGGTAGTCGGGGGTGGCGCCGGTGAACGAGTAGATCGTCTGGCTGGCGTCGCCGACCACGCAGAGGCTGGCGCCGCCGCCGGGGCCGGTCCACCGGTCGAGCAGCCGCTGCTGGAGCGGCGAGACGTCCTGGTACTCGTCGACGGTGAAGTGCCGGTACTGGGCGCGGACCTGGTCGGCGATGTCCGGCCGGTCCTCCAGGATGGCGGCGGTCAGCAGCAGGACGTCCTCGAAGTCGATGACGCCGCGGCGGCTCTTGGTCTCCTCGTAGACGCGGTAGACCTGGGCGGTCTCGGCAGGGTCCCGCGGGGCCTCGCGGCCGGACTTCTGGACCGCGGCGGGGTAGTCGTCGGGGCCGATCTGGGTGACCTTGGCCCACTCGATCTCGGCGGTGAGGTCGCGCAGCTCGGTGCGCTGGACCCGCAGGCCGCAGCGGCCGGCGGACTCGGCGACCAGCTGGACCTTGCGCTCCACCAGCTGCGGCACCGGCCCGCCGACGGCGCGCGGCCAGAAGTACTGGA
Source organism: Kitasatospora sp. NPDC022785 (assembly GCF_055561295.1). Classification (NCBI taxonomy): domain Bacteria; kingdom Bacillati; phylum Actinomycetota; class Actinomycetes; order Kitasatosporales; family Streptomycetaceae; genus Kitasatospora; species Kitasatospora sp. NPDC022785. The sequence goes on from NZ_JBVHHB010000004.1 coordinate 300,351, forward strand.
GCTGGCGCAGGGCGGCGGAGTGGAAGGTGCGGGCCTGGACGCCCTCGGCACCGAGTTCGCGCAGCCGGCCGCGCATCTCGCCGGCGGCACGGGCGGTGAAGGTGACGGCGAGGACCTGGGCGGGCTGGTAGACGCCGCTGCGCACGCCGTAGGCGATCCGGTGGGTGATGGCGCGCGTCTTGCCCGTGCCGGCGCCGGCGAGGACGCAGACGGGCCCCTGCAGGGCGGTGGCGACGGCCCGCTGCTCGGGGTCGAGCCCGGCGAGCACCGCGTCGGGGCCCGACGCGGCCGGGTGGCCCGCCTGGTAGCTGTCGAACGGGCTGCCGCTCAAGAGGTCTTCCTGCATGCGTTCCATCTTCTCAGCCCGGTGCGACAACCCGGGCAAAGTTGTCCACAGGTGCGGTGTGATCGCAGGATGATCGCTGCGCGGCCGGGCGTACGACGTCGCTCCTCACGCCGGGCGTACGACGTCGCTCCTCACGCCGGGCGTACGACGTCGCTCCTCACGCCGGGCGGCCGCGGAATGACCGATGCACGGCGGGCGTTCTCCCCGGAGACCGCACGCCCCCTTCCCTAAGGAGCCCCCTCGATGTCCGGCAGCGTCACGATGTACAGCACGACCTGGTGCGGCTACTGCAACCGACTCAAGAGCCAGCTGGACCGTGAGGGCATCGGCTACACCGAGATCAACATCGAGGAGGACCCGTCGTCGGCGTCCTTCGTCGAGTCGGTCAACAACGGCAACCAGACGGTGCCGACGGTGCTGGTGAAGCCGGAGGGCGGCGGCGAGCAGGTCGTGATGACCAACCCGAGCCTGATGCAGGTCAAGAAGGCCCTGGCGGCCTGACCCACGGCTGCCGCCGGGCCCCGGCGCACGCCCGGGCCCGCACGCGGGCCCGGGCCGGCGCGTCACGGCGCGTCGGCCCGGGCCGGGTCGACGGGTGCCGCGGGGGCGGGCAGCAGCGCACGGGCGGCGAGGTCGCCGACCCCGTAGACCAGCCGGCTGCGGTCGGCGGAGTAGCGGGTCTCGATCACCCGGACCGGCCCGCGCCGGTCGTACGTCACCCGGGTCTGGACCATCAGCGGCACCCCGGGGCCGCCCTGGAACCACTGCGCCTCCTCGGGGCCGGGCATCCGGGCCACCAGGTGGTCGACGGCGCCGACCTCGGTGCGGCCGAGCGCGGCGAGCACCGCCTCGTCGCCGCCGTCGATCTGGTCCGGCTCCATCAGCGGGGTGCCGGCGGCGAGGCCGGCCCGGTAGTGACTCTCCTCGATCGAGTAGGGCTCGCGGTCGAGCAGCCGCAGCTGGCGGCGGACCACGATGGCCTCACCGGGCCGCAGTCCGAGCCGCTCGGCGATGTCGACCCGGGCCCGGACGATCATCATCTCGAAGTCGACGGTGAGCTCCCGGCCGGCCTCGGCGGCCTCGCCGAGGTAGACGGTGGTGGGTGCGGCCAGGCAGTCCCGCGGCCCGCCGTGCGGGTCGCGCGGCACCGGCCGCAGGGTGGGGCCGTAGGCGCGGTGGTCCAGGACGGGGTGCTCCCGCAGGTAGGTGCCCTTGCCCTGGAGCCGGACCAGCCGGCCCTCGTTGACCAGGACGTCGACGGCCAGCCGGACGGTGTTGCGGGCCACTCCGTACTGGCGCTCCAGTTCGCTCTCGACGGGCAGCGCGGCCTGCGCGGTGAACTCGCCCTCGGCGATCCGGCGGCGCAGGTCGGCGGCGAGGCGCTGGTATTTGGGGGATTGGGCGGTGCCCCGTGGGATTGTCACCCGAGTGAATGTAGCGAGCACGGTGACACCGTTTCAGCCGATTCGGTCAATGTCGGCGCGCATAGGCCGCGGCCGCCCCCGGGTCGCCGACGGCGGACCGGGCCCGGGCGGGGGAGAAGCGCCGGGACAGGGCCCCTCCGGATACGAACATCAGAGCGCCCGGCCTGCGGGAAATCGGGAGTGGCCACCCGTTCAGCCGAGGAGGACCCTCCTGAAGTCGAAGTGAAAGAGGGCATGAAAGAGAAATGGGGGCGCACGGCAATATGCCGCACGCCCCCATTGGACGGAATTACCAGCGCGCCGCCGACGGCAGCGGACCGCCGTACCAGAGTTCGACCAGATGACGGGCGATCGAAATCCCCGACGGCGGCAGGATCTCGCCCGCCGCCATCCCGGCCTTCAGCTCCTCCCGGGAGAACCAGCGGGCCTCCGCCAGCTCCTCGCCGTCCACCGTGATCGCCGTGCCGTCCGGGTGGGCCTTGCCCATGAAGCCGAGCATCAGGCTGGACGGGAAGGGCCACGGCTGGCTGGCCACGTAGGACACCTCGGCGACCCGCACGCCGGCCTCCTCGAACACCTCGCGGACCACCGCCTGCTCGATCGACTCACCCGGCTCGACGAAGCCGGCCAGGGTCGACCAGCGCCCCTCGGGCCAGAGCGCCTGGCGCCCGAGCAGGCAGCGGTCCTGCTCGTCGGTGATCATCATGATCACCGCCGGGTCGGTGCGCGGGTAGTGCTCGGCCGCGCAGGAGGTGCAGCGCCGCACGTGGCCGGCCCCGGCCTTCTCGGTCGGGTGCCCGCAGCGCGAGCAGAAGCTGTGCAGCCGGTGCCAGTGCTCCAGCGCGACGGCGTGCACCAGCAGCCCGGCGTCCCGGTCGGAGAGCAGTGCTCCGACCTCGCGCAGCCCGGCCGGACGGGCGTCGCCGTCCAGCCGCCCGGGCAGGCTCTCGCCGGCCAGCGCGAAGTACGAGACGCCGTCCTCGTCGGTGCCCAGGAAGTAGCGGTCCCCGGTCTGCGGCGCCTCGAAGGAGGGCAGCAGGACCAGCTCGGTGCCGCTCCCGGTGTCCACCACGAACGCCTCGCCGCCGGCGATCGGCAGCACCTGGGTGCTCGGGTGGCTCCAGGCGGCCGCCAGCCACGGCTCGTCGAACCGGTGCTGGGCCGCCCGGTCGACCCCGGCCCGGGCCAGTGCCAGGTTGCTCGGGCGTTCGGTCTCAGGCACGGTGCTCACTTCGTTCCATCCCCACGTGATGAGTCGTCTGGATCGGTGGTCTGCCCGCCGGGACGGGCGGGGCGCCCTCAGGCACCTTCGCCGGCATCCTCGCCGCCCGGCCGCCAGTTCTCTGCCAGGTCGGCCCAGAGGTAGGCGGCCGTCTCCACGCCCTTGGCCAGGAGGTCCAGCTCCACCTTCTCGTTGACCGAGTGCCAGCCGTCCGAGGGCACCGAGATGCCGAGGAAGAGCACCGGAGCGCCGAGGACGTCCTGCAGGTCGGCGGCCGGGCCGGAACCGCCCTCACGGGTGAACAGGATCTTCTGCTCGAACGCCCGCCCCATCGCCCGGACGGTGGACTGCAGCGCCGGGTGGTCCAGCGGGGTCAGGCAGGGCCGGGTCGCGCCCGGGAACACCAGCTCGTACCGGATGCCCTCGGGCACCCGCGCGGCCACCCACTCCCGGACGGCCTCCCGGACCTTCTCCACCTCCTGGCCGGCGACCAGCCGGAAGGAGAGCTTGAGGTGCGCGGAGGACGGCACGATGGTCTTGCCGCCGGGGCCGGTGTAACCGCCCCAGATGCCGTTGACCTCGGCGGTCGGCCGGGCCCAGATCCGCTCCAGGGTGGAGTAGCCGGCCTCGCCCAGGGTGCCGTACGACTTGGCGACCTTCAGCCACTGCGCCTCGTCGAAGGGCAGCTCGGCGAAGAGTTCGCGCTCGCGCTCGGTCAGCTCGATCACACCGTCGTAGAAGCCCGGGACCGCCACCCGGCGGTCGGCGTCGTGCAGCCCGGCCGCCAGGTCGGCCGCGACCGCCGCCGGGTTGGGGACGGCGCCGCCGAAGGAGCCGGAGTGGATGTCGGTGTCCGGACCGTAGAGGTCGATCTGGGCGTCGGCCAGGCCGCGCATGCCGGTGCAGACGGTCGGCGTGGTCTCGGACCACATGCCGGTGTCCGAGATGATCACCACGTCGGCGGCCAGCCGCCCGGCCTCCCGGCGGACCAGGTCGGCGAAGTGCGGCGAGCCGGACTCCTCCTCGCCCTCGATCAGCAGCTTGAGGTTGACGGCCGGCGCCGTCCGCCCGGTGGCGGCCAGGTGGGCGCGGACCCCGAGGGTGTGGAAGAACACCTGGCCCTTGTCGTCGGCGGCGCCGCGAGCGAACAGCTGCTTGCCGACCACCGTCGGCTCGAACGGCTCGGTCGCCCAGCCGTCCTCCTTCGCGGCGGGCTGCACGTCGTGGTGCCCGTACACCAGCACGGTCGGCGCGGACGAGTCCCCGGACGGCCACTCGGCGAACACCGCCGGCAGGCCGTCCGTCTCCCAGACCTCCGCCACCGGGAAGCCGGTCTCGCGCAGCTTCGCGGCCAGCCACTCGGCGGAGCGGCGGACGTCGCCGGCCCGGCCGGGGTCGGCGGAGACCGAGGGGATGCCGAGCCAGTCGGAGAGGTCGGCCAGGAACGTGGCCTGGTGCTGGTCGATGAAGGAGCGGACGACGCTGTCCGGGGTTCTCGTCATACGGACGACTTTAGTTCGCCCATGCGGGTGCCCGCCCCGGTGGTCCGTCCACCGGTCACCGACAGGCCTGTAACGTCCGTCACCATTCGGTCAGCCGATCAGGAGTGGGTCCCGTCCCCTGTGCTGACAGGCGTCACCCCCGGCCGCACCAGGGGGCGGCCGGGGGTGACGGGACGGAGCGGTGCGTCAGCCGGAGCGGCGCAGCAGCGAGATCCGCGAGCGGGTGAGCACGGTCGCCAACGCCACCGCGAGCAGCGGCAGGACGACGACGGTGACCCCGACGTTCAGCCACGGGAAGACGATGACGCTCCGGTCGGCCAACTGCTCGGGGGACATCCCCGGGTAGGAGACCGCCACGCCCTCCACCTTGCGCAGGGCCACCGCCGGCACGACCCCGGCGACGACGCCGAGCACGGCGCCCATCGCCGCGATCACCCCGCACTGGAAGCCGGAGAGGGTTCGGCGGATCCGCGGCGCCGCCCCGACCGCCGCGAGGGTGGTCAGGTCGCGCTGCGAGTCGGCGGCGGCGAGGCCGGTGGCGATGCCGGCCGCGCCGAGCGCGACCAGGGCGGCGAAGCCGGTCAGGCCGAGGCTGACCAGGTCGTTGTTGGAGTGGTAGCCGCGCTCGACGTTGAACCGGGTGCCGTCGGCGAGCTTGTCGATCGCACCCGCCGCCTTCTGCTCGGCGCTGTCGGACGGCGCCCCGGCGGGCAGCCAGACCGAGCCGGCGTCCCTGGTACCCAGCCCGAGCCGGCGGGCGGTGTCCGGACTCATCACCGCCTGGCCGCCGGCCGGGGCCGCCGCGGTGGCCAGCACGGCGTCGACGCCGATCTCGTGGCTGGGCGCCTCGTGGTTCTCCCCCGGCTTCATGGCGGCCGGGTCGGTCGGCTCGGTCACGCGCACGATGAGCTTGCCGTCCTTGATGTACCGGGGGTCGAACACGACCGCCTTGCCCGCGGCCAGCGCCTGGCCGACGGCCGGGTCGGTCACCCCGTACAGGTTGCGCAGCAGGGTGGCGTCCCCCGCGATCGCGGCGCTGAACGGGTTGACCCAGTAGGAGAGGTCCTCCTTGCAGCGCGCGTCCTCCTTGCGGAGCCGGACGGCCTCCTCGAAGGGGATGGAGTCGCTGCCCTTCTCGTACAGCGGGCAGCGCAGCTCCTTCGGCATCGCGGTGCTGACGTAGCCGCAGCTGGCGCTCGTGCTGTCGCAGTCGCCCGGGAGGTCGACCCGCTGCACGTCGGCGCGGGGGCCGAGGTCGGGGATGCTGGTCTCGACGGCGCCGCGCAGCTGGGGCAACAGCTTGCCGTCGGAGGCCGAGCCCCAGCCGCTGCTGAGCGTGACCGCGTTGGCCGGGCCGGCGGCGACGTACTCCCGCCGGTTCTGCTCGTCGTCGCTCGCCGTGTAGATGCCGACGGCGACGGAGCCGGCGACGGCGGCCATCACGGCGGCCACGGCGGGGGCGGTGCGCCCGCGGTGACGGACCGAGTCGCGCAGGGCGAGGCGCGGGCCGAGCGGCAGCCAGCGGCCGATCCGGCCGAACAGGCCGACCAGGTAGGGCGTCAGGGCGACCATGCCGAGTTCGGCGATCACCGAGCCGCCGAGCACGGCCATGCTGCGGTTGCCGAAGCCGCTGGTCGCGCCGAGCAGCGCGAGCGCGGCGCCGCCGGCCAGCATCACCAGGCCGAGCAGGGCGAGCTTGCGGCTCGGCGGCTTGAGCGAGTCGCGGCCGGTGAGCGCGGCGACGACGTCCTGGCGGGAGGCCTGGACGGCGGGGACGACGGCCGCGAGCAGGCCGGTGACCAGGCCGATCGCCAGGACACCGAGCAGGTCGAGCGGCTGCAGGTCGAAGTGGCCGAACCGCTGTCCGGAGTAGTTCTCGGCCCGGGTGCGCAGCAGCGCGACCAGGCCGACGCCGACGGCCAGGCCGACGGCGGCGCCGGTCACCCCGAGGACGATGCCGCCGCCGAGCACGACGGCGCGGACGTTGGCGCGGTCACCGCCGCCGGCGGCCAGCAGGCCGAGCTGCCGCCGGGAGCGCCGGGCCCCGACGGCGAAGGCGGGGCCCGCGAGGAGCACGATCTCCAGCAGCGCCATGCCGACGACGGTGGCGAGGATGACGACGGAGGTCTTGTCGAGGTAGCGGGTTCCGCCGGTCTCCTGGTCCTCGTGGGCGTAGAGCGGCACCTCGGAGCGGGCCGGCGGGTCGAGCAGGACGCTGCGGGAGGCGACGGTGAAGCCGTACTTGTTGAGCTCGGTCACCTTGGGCCAGTCGATCGCGGCCCCGGACGGGAGCTTGACCATCCAGCGGCTGTCCTCACCCAGGTTGGACCGGCCCATGCCCTTGCCCGCGCCGGGCAGCTTCATCAGCTGGTCGACCAGCGTGCCGGGGCGGGCTATCAGCCCGGTGGCCTTCAGCTCGCCGGGGTACTCGGCGACGGCGGTGATGGTGAAGGGGGTGGCCTCCAGGCCGCGCGGGGAGGTGCGGTCGCCGAGCTTGAGACCGGAGCGTTCGAGGAAGTCCCGGGTGACGGCGGCCTCGTGGCCGGCGCTCGGGGCGCGGCCCTCGACGACGTTGATCCGGCCCTTCCAGACCGGGTCGTTGAGGTCGGCCTCGACGGTCTGCACGCTGAGCAGGCCCTCGGCGGTGCTGGTGGCGCTGTACGGGCCCTGGCGCACCGGGACGAGCGTGGAGCCGGCCGGGAGCAGCTGCTTGACGAGCTCGACGGGCTCGGTGTCGAGGCTGCGGCGCTGCTCGGGCGTGTACGTGGGCCGGCCGTTCCCCTTCTGGGCGTCGTCGGCGCTGGTGTGCTTGAAGGAGTCGTCCGGGTCCGGTGCCTGCAGGATGACCGAGCCGCGTTCGATCATCCGGATCTCGGCGTCGGACCGGCCCATGGTGCGGACGATCCGCTCGCCGGGGTCGAGTTCGGCGCTGCGGAAGACCACGTCGGCGCCGGTGACACCGAGGACGGGCAGCGCGACCATGGCGACGACGAGGGCGCTGCGGCCCTTGGCGCGCAGGGCGTCACGGCGGGCGATACGCAGGGCGACCCGCCAGGCGCTGAGCCTCACTCCGCCACCGGGCCCATCGCGTTGGTGGCCGCGGAGACGAGCAGGCTGCCCGCGTCCTGGCTGACGCTCTCGTCGACCATGCGGCCGTCGCGCAGGAAGACGACGCGGTCGGCCCAGGCGGCGTGGCGGGGTTCGTGGGTGACCATCATGGCGGCGGCGCCGGCGTCGCATCGGGCGCGCAGGACGGCGAGGACGGCCTCGCCGGTGGTGGAGTCGAGGGCGCCGGTGGGCTCGTCGGCGAGGACGAGGCGGCGATCGCCGATCAGGGCGCGGGCGATGGCGACGCGCTGCTGCTGGCCGCCGGACATGTCGTCCGGGAAGCGGTCCGCGAGCTCGGGGATGCCGAGCTCCTCCAGGGCGGTGAGGGCCTCGCGGCGGGCGGCGCGGCCGGAGAGGCCGTCGAGCTCACGGGGCAGCGAGATGTTCTCGGCGGCGGTGAGCGCCGGGATGAGGTTGTAGTCCTGGAAGACGTAGCCGACCGAGCGGCGGCGGACCTCGGCGAGCTTCTTGCGGTTGAGGCCGCCGAGGGCGACGCCCTCGACCAGGACCTGGCCCTCGGTCGGGCTGTCCAGGCCGCCCGCGAGGGTCAGCAGGGTGGACTTGCCGGAGCCGGAGGGGCCCATCACGGCGACGAACTCACCGGGGTGGACCTTGAGGTCGACCCCGCGCAGCGCCTGCACCTCGGCCGCTCCCTGGCCGTGGACCCGGGTGACGTGGTCCAGGTGCAGCACCGGTTGGGTGGCGCTCCTGGTCGGATCGGTGTGGGACACGCTTCCCCCTGCTGTTCTGGGCCCGGGGCGGGTTGACCGCCGGGGCCGGTGGTTCGTGAGGTCGGGACGGGGTTCAGGCCTTGGAGCGGCGGCGCCCGATCCGGGCGGTGGGCCCGGACCGGGGCTCGGGCTCCGCCTTGCGGGCCTCGGCGGCCCTGGCCTGCTCGATCTCGGCCTGCTGGGCGAGCCTGGTCTCGCAGTGGTCGAGCCAGCGGATCTCGGCCTCGGTCTGGAAGATGAGCTGTTCGAGGACGAGCAGCCAGGCGAGGTCGGCGCCGGGGCCGGCCGGCTGGCCGGGGCCGCCGGGGCGGGTCTCGCCGGCCAGCGCCCGGCCCTTGAGCCGGGTGTAGTCCTGGAGCGCCTTGACGCTGTGGCGGCGCTGGCCCTGGACGACGGCGGGGACGTCCACTCCGGGGACGGTCACCGCCATGGCCAGCTTGATCGCCAGCTCGTCACGCGGCGGGCTGGTCCGGGGCACCGGGGTGTCGAACCAGGCCCGCAACTCGGCGCGGCCGGCGTCGGTGACGGCGTAGAACTGGTGGCCCTCGTCGTCCTCCCCGGCGGGCTCGACCAGGCCGTCGCGCTCCAGCCGGGACAGCGTCGTGTAGACCTGGCCGACGTTGAGCGGCCAGGTGGCGCCCGTGCGCGCCTCGAACTCGGTTCTCAGCTGGTAGCCGTAGCGGGGGCCCTGGTCGAGCAGGGCGAGCAGACCGTGGCGGATCGACATACCGAGTATGTATACCCGGTATGCCCGTCGGGCTCAAGCGGCGCCCCGTCCCCCGGCGAGCGGGTACCGTCGTGCGGTGTGAGCCAGTTGCGCATCGCCACCTTCAATCTGTTGCACGGTCAGCCGCTCGCCCCGGACGGCGCCCCACGGCCCTACCCGGCCGACGCCGGCGGGCCGCTGGCCGAGGCGGTGGCCGCGCTGGACGCCGACGTCCTGGCACTCCAGGAGGTGGACCGGTACCAGCCGCGCTCCGGCACCACCGACCAGACGGCCGTCGCCGCCAAGGCGATGGGCGCCGCGGACTGGCGGTTCGCGGCCGCCCTGCACGGCCGGCCGGCGCCGGTGGCCGGCTGGGTGCGGGAGCCGTCGGAGCCCGCCGGGATCCAGGTGTACGGGCCGGGCGAGCTCGGCGACGACGCCTTGCCCGCGTACGGGACCGCGCTGCTGACCCGGCTGCCGGTGCGGCACTGGCGGGCCCGCCGGTTCGCCCCGGCGCCGTTCGGGCTGCCGCTGCGGGTGGCCGGGCGGCGCGGGCTGACGCCCGTCCCGGACGAGCCCCGGGCCGCCCTGGCAGCGGTACTGGAGGGCGAGCGCGGACCGTTCACGGTGGTGGCGGCACACCTGTCGTTCGTGCCGGGCTGGAACATGGCGCAGCTGGCCGGGATCCGGCGGTGGATCGCCGACCTGCCGCAGCCGTACCTGGTCCTGGGGGACTTCAACCTGATCGGCGCGGTGCCCCGGACGGTGCTCGGCGGGGCGACCGCGCTGGACCGGACGGCGCCGCGGGCACGGGTCCGCGAGCTGCGGGCCGCACGGCGCGCCCGGCCGGTCCTGGTGGAGCCGCGCCGGCGGCGGGTGCGGGAGCCGCGCGCCCGGCCGGTCCTGGTGGAGCCGCGCCGGCGGCGGGTGCGGGAGCCGCGCGCCCGGCTCCAGGGCTGGTACGACCTGGCGCGCACCCCCACCTACCCCTCGCACCGGCCGGCCGTGCAGTTCGACCACGTGCTGGCGGTGGGCGTGCCGCGGACCGCCGTCGGCCCGGCGGCCGCCCCGCGGACGGCGGTCTCGGACCACCGCCCGCTGGTGGTGCGGGTGTCGCTGTAGGGCGGCCTCGGGAGCGAGCCGTCAGTGCCGGGTCAGCAGGCTGTTCTGGTGCGGCAGCTGGGCCCCGGCCGCCTGCGGGTCCCCCCGGCCGAAGGCAGGGGGAGGGTCGTACTGGAGCAGCAGCATGGCCGCGTCGTCGCCGAGCTGGCGGCCGACGTGGCGGACCACGTCCTCGTGCAGGCGCTGGAGGACGTCCGCCGGGCGGCCCTCCGCGCAGTGCGGCAGCCGTTCGGCGAGCGGGTAGAAGGCGCCGGCCCGGTTGCGGGCCTCGATGACGCCGTCGGTGAAGAGCAGCACGCGGTCCCCGTTCCGCAGCGGGATCCGGTACACCGGCGGCCGGACGTCGGCCGGGTCGAGGACGCCGAGCGGCGGCACCGTCTCGGCGAGCTCCAACGGCCGGACCGGCTCGTCGCCGCGCAGCAGCAGCGGCGAGGGGTGCCCGCAGTTGACGATCTCGGCGGTGCCGTCGGGCCGGACCCCGATCAGCACCAGGGTGACGAACTCCTCCTCCACTCCGGGGTGGTCGTTCTCGTGCAGGGCCCGGTCGAGGCTGACGGCGAGCCAGCCGGCCACCCGCTCCAGCGCGGGCTCCTGGTGGGCGGCCTCGCGGAAGGCGCCGAGCACGGCGGCGGCCGTCTCCACCGCGCCCAGCCCCTTGCCGCGGACGTCGCCGACCACGGCCCGGACCCCGTGCCGGGTGTTCACCACCTCGTAGAGGTCGCCCCCGATCCGGGCGTGCGCGGCGGCGGCCTCGTAGTGGACGGCGGCCCGCACGGTGCCGACCCGGTCGGGGACCGGCCGCAGCAGCACCCGGCGGGCGATCGAGGCGACCAGCTGGGCGTCGGCGAGCGCCTTCTCCTGGCGCAGCCGCAGGGTGGCGCTGACCCAGCCGATCGCGGCGACCAGCACGATCGCGAAGACGGTGGCGCTGTGCACGGACTCGCCGAGCACGTCGTTGTGGAAGGCCATCAGGAAGGCGGCGGCCTCGGTGCAGAGGCCGATCGCGAGGGGGTACCAGGTTCGGCGGCTGACCACGGCGGCCAGCGCGGGGACGGCGGTGAGGGCCGGTTCGACCGTCACCGCGGCGTCAGTGAAGTAGTCGAGGACGACGACCAGCGCCATGCCGATGAACGGCAGCGACAGCGCCGTCCTCGGCCAGGTGCCGGTCGCGCCCGGAGCGGCCCCCGGGGTCGGCCCGGCGAACCGCTCTCTGATCCATCCGGTCGCGCTCAACTTCGGTCTCTCCAGCAGAAGACGCCGATGCCCGTGGGCACCTGCGGTGATGACTGAGGGTTAGGGAATGCGGGCCTCGCTGGCGGCCGGAGTACGGGGTTGACCGGTTACCGACCCCACAATAGGCACGAAACGTGCACTACGCACAGGTTTCGCCCGTTGCCGTGATGACTTGAATGCTCTCCGTGACTCATTCTTCACTGTTCCCGATCAGGAGCCGTTCCAACTCTTTTCGGCCGGGAAGTCCTGCGGGTTGTTCGATCCGACCACTGCGGACGTACAGGAACGACGCCGTGACCTGCTCCACCGGGACGCCCAACTGTTCGGCCCAGGCCACCCGGTAGACCGCGAGCTGGAGCGGATCGGCGGTCTCCTCGCGGTGCGTCTTCCAGTCCACCACTTCATAGCGTGACGCGCCGCCCGATTCTGACCGGCCGTCACCCTCGCGGTAGACCGCGTCGATCCGGCCGCGCACCACCCGGCCCGCCAGCACCAGCTGGAACGGCGCCTCGACCTTGTACGGTTCCCGGTTCGCATACGGAGTGCGCAGGAACGCCTCCTTGAGCCGCTCCAGGTCCTGCTCGTCCTCGATGCCGTCGTCGTCCGCGCCGGGCAGGGCGCCCGGCTCGATCAGCAGCAGAGGTTCGATCCGGGACTGCACCCAGGCGTGGAACCGGGTGCCCCGGCGGGCGGCGGGCTGCGGCGGGCGCGGCATCGGGCGGGCCAGGTCGTGCGCGAAGCCGTCCGGGTCGGCGGCGAGCCGCAGCAGCTGGGTCGCGGAGAGCGCGGCTGGCAGCGGCACCTCCCGCACACTGCGCCGGGACCGCTCCAACTCGCCCACCAGCGCGGTGAGATCACGGTCCCAGGACTCCACCTGGCGGCGGTCCTCGGCGGCCATCGGCTCCGGCTCGGGGGCGGGCTGGCCAGCCAGCCGCCGGTACACCACCTCGGCGACCCGGCGGCGGGCGTGCTGCGCGGCCGGGTCCAGCGGCAGCGGCCAGGGGCGCTCGACCGGTGCGGCCAGCGCCGGGTTCTCAGCCCCCTTGGGCGGCTGCTCGGCCCAGTGCTCGATCTCGCCGGCGCCGGGCTGCTCGCAGTGCTCGCGCAGCTGCTCCAGGAAGGCGGACGGGCCGCGCGGCGTCTTCTGGCTGGGCCCCCACCAGTGCCCGGAGGCCAGCAGCAGCGAGCGCGGCCGGGTGAAGGCGACGTAGCCCAGGCGCAGCTCCTCGGTGCCGGAGTGCTCGGCCAGTGCCTGCTTGAAGGCGGTCATCGACCTGCTGTTCCAGCCTCCCCGCACGTCGGGCAGGGTGGCCGTGTCGCCGCGCAGGGCGTGCGGGAGCACACGCTTGGTGCTGGTCCAGCGCTCGCGCGCGGTGGACGACGGGAATGCGCCCTTCACCAGGCCGGGAACGGCGACGACGTCCCACTCAAGGCCCTTGGACTTGTGCGCGGTGAGCACCTTCACGGTGTCCTCGCCGCCGGGCAGGCTGCTGTCGAGGCCGCGCTCGTACTCCTGGGCCGCGCGCAGGAACCCGAGGAAGGCCGGCAGGCCCGGGTCGCCGTCCAGGTCGGAGAAGCCGGCCGCGACGTCCAGGAAGGCGTGCAGGGTCTCCCGGCGCCGGGCGGCCAACGCCTGCGGGGAGGCGGCGAGTTCGACCTCCAGGCCGGTAACGGCGAGCACCCGGTGCAGCACGTCCATCAGCGGGTCGGCGAGCGAGCGGCGCAGCTCGCGCAGCTCCCGGGCGAGCCGGGCGAAGCGCAGCCTGGCCTCGGCGGAGAAAGCCAGCTCGTCGGGCTGGTCAGGGTCGAGGAAGGTCTCCAGTGCGTCGGCCAGCGAGACGACCTCGGTCGGGTCGGTCTCGGCGACGGCGGCGGCCAGTGCCTCGACGCCCTCGGGCCGGGCGGTGCGGACCAGATCGGCGGCGCGCCGGCCGAGCAGGGCCAGGTCACGCGGGCCGATCCGCCAGCGCGGGCCGATCAGCAGCCGCACCAGCGCGGCGTTGGCGGTCGGATCCTGGAGCACCTCGCAGACCGCCACCAGGTCGGCCACCTCGGGCAGTTGGAGCAGCCCGCCGAGGCCGACCACCTCGACCGGCACCTCGCGGGCGACCAGCGCCGCGTGGATGTCGGGGAAGGCCGCGCCGCCCCGGCAGAGCACGGCGATCCGGCCGGGCGCGGTACCGGTGCGGACGAGGTGGGCGACCGAGTCGGCCAGCCAGTCGATCTCCTCGGCGTGGGTGGGCAGCAGTGCGGCGCGGACGAAGCCGTCCAGCTCGGCGCCGGGGGCCGGGCGCAGCGCCTCGACGCCCTCGTGCATGGCGCGCAGCGGGGCGGCCAGCTCGTTGGCGAAGGCGAGCAGCCGCCCGCCGCTGCGGCGGTTCTCGCTCAGCGCGTACCGGGCGGCCGGGGTGCCCGCGGCCCTCGGGAAGTGCCGGGGGAACTCGTCCAGGTTGGCCACCGAGGCGCCGCGCCAGCCGTAGATCGCCTGGCAGGGGTCGCCGACGGCGGTGACCGCGTGGCCGGTGGCCCGCCCGTCCGGGCCGGCGCCGAAGAGACCGGCCAGCATCAGCCGCTGGGCGACGGAGGTGTCCTGGTACTCGTCCAGCAGGACGACCCGGAACTGGCCGCGCAGCAGCTCGCCGACCTCGGGACGCTGCTGCGCGAGCCGGGCGGCGGCCGCTATCTGGTCGCCGAAGTCCATCAGCCCGGCGGCTGCCTTGCGGCGCCGGTAGTCCTCGACCAGGCGGAGCAGCTCCAGCCGGGCCCGGGCGGCGCCGGGGACGGCCCGCAGGTCGTCGTTGGTGAGTTTGGCCGTGGCGAGGGTGTCGAGCAGCTCCTCGTCGAAGGCGCGCAGGGTGTCCGGCTCGACCAGGTGCTCGGCGAGTTCGCCGTCGAGCGCGATCAGGTCGGCGACCAGGTTGGCGAAGGTGCCGGTGAGGGCCGGAAAGGGCCCGCGGGCGGTGCGCAGCACCTTGGCGGCGAGCTGGAACCGGGTGGCGTCGGCGAGCAGCCGGACGTCCGGCTCGATGCCGATCCGCAGGCCGTGCTCCTTGAGCAGCCGGCCGGCGAAGGCGTGGTAGGTGGAGATCTCCGGCTCGCCGAGCGGCTCCTCGTCCGGTTCGGCGGCTCTCCCCCAGCCTTCGGCCGGGGGTACCCCCGGCCTGCCGAGACGACGCAGGGCGGAGCGGACCCGCTCGGCGAGCTCGCCGGCGGCCTTGTTGGTGAAGGTGAGGCCGAGCACCTGCTCGGGCCGGACCGCGCCGGAGCCGACCAGCCAGACGACCCGGGCGGCCATCACGGTGGTCTTGCCGGAGCCGGCGCCGGCCACGATCACGGCCGGCTCCAGCGGGGCGCCGATGGCCGCCATCTGCTCCCGGTTGAAGGGGATGCCGAGCAGCTCCTTGAGCTGGTCGGGGTGGTCGAGCACGGCGGTCACCCCGCAACGTTAACGGGGGGTACCGACAGGTCGGGCGCCCGACCGGGGTGACCCTCACTACTCGGCCCGCACTCCTCGGACCGCACTCCTCGGCCCGAGGAGCCGGCCGGCCCGGCAGACCACCCGGTCCGGCGGACCACCCTGCCCGGGCCGGCTACTCCACGAGCTGGGCGCCGTCCCGCTGGGCCGAGCAGCTCCGGCGGAACGAGCAGCGGTCACAGCCAACGCCGGTCTGCGGCACGAACCGCTCGGCGAGCACCCGCCCGGCCGCGTCGGCCAGCAGGTTCTCGATCCACGGCTCGCCCTCCGGAGGGTCCTGCCGCTGCACCTTGGGCGCGTCCGGGGCGCCCTTGTCGGGCTTGCGCAGCTGGACCAGCTCGGCGCCGCCGGACTCGGGGGCGCGGCCGTCGAACCCGGGCAGCTCGTTGAGCGCGCCCGCGCGGACGGCGAGCTGGTAGACGGCCAGCTGCTTGTGCTCGGGCAGCGACTTGTCGGTCGGCGCCTCCTTGCCGGTCTTGAAGTCGACCACGTAGGCGCGCCCGGCCTCGTCCTTCTCGACCCGGTCCATCGAGCCGCGGATCCGCACGGCGACGCCGCCCGCGTCCAGGGTGACGTCGAAGCCGTGCTCGGTGGCGACCACGTCGCGGCCGCGCTGGAGCACGTGCCAGTGCAGGAACCGCTCCAGGGCGGCCCGTGCCTCGGTCTTCTCCTGGTGGGACTTCCACGGTGCGTCGAAGGCCAGCGCGTCCCAGACGGTGTCCAGCCGTTCCATCAGGACGGCGAGGTCGGCGGGGGTGCGGCCGGAGCCGACCTCGTCGGCGAGGGCGTGCACCACGTTGCCGAAGCCCTGGGCGGCCGACGAGGAACCGCGCGCCTTGACCTCCTTGTCCAGGAACCACTGCAGCGAGCAGTTCTCCAGTTGCTCCAGGCCGCTGCCGGAGAGCCGGACCGGCAGGTCGGCGCTGCGCAACGGGGCGGGGGCGGCGGTGGCGTCGTCCAGGCCCCACCAGCGGTCCGGGTGGGCGGCCGGCACCAGCGGCAGGCCGTCCTCGTCGGCGGCCAGCGCCAGCGTGGCGAGGCGTTCGGCGGCGGCGCGGCGCAGCTTGGGCGCGCGGGCCGGGTCGACGGTGACCGCGCGCAGCTCGGCGACCAGCGCGGGGACGGAGAGCGGCCGGCGCGGCCGGTGGGTGACGTCCTCGACGGTGGCCGGCGGGGTGCGGCGCAGCACCCGGCCGGTGCGCGGGTCGACGTCCTCGCGGTAGAGCTCGCGCAGGAAGCGGGAGGGCTCGTCGCCGTCGTCGGCGGGCGCCTTGACGGCGGTGACGATCAGCCGCTCCTTGGCCCGGGTGGCGGCGACGTAGAAGAGCCGGCGCTCCTCGCCGAGCAGCGCCGCCGGGGAGAGCGGTTCGGCGATCCCGTCGCGGCCGATCCGGTCGGCCTCCAGCAGCGAGCCGCGGCGGCGGAGGTCCGGCCAGAGGCCCTCCTGGACGCCGGCGACGACGACCAGGCGCCACTCCAGGCCCTTGGAGCGGTGCGCGGTCATCAGCCGGACTGCCTCCGGGCGGACGGCCCGCACGGTGAGGGTGTCGGCCGCGATGTCCTGGGCCTCCAGCTCGGCCAGCAGGTCGAGGGCGCTGCGGTGGCCGGTGACCTGCTCCTCGGCGCGGGCGGCGGTCTCGAACAGGGCGCAGAGCGCGTCGAGGTCCCGGTCGGCGTTGCGGCCGGCGGCGCCGCCGCGCAGTGCGGCCCGCTCCAGGCGCTCGCGCCAGCGGCGGCTGCCGTCCCAGAGCTCCCAGAGCGCGTCCTCGGCGGTGCAGCCGCCGGCGAGGCGCTCGCGGACCTTGCGCAGCAGGGTGCCGAGGTCGCGGGCGCGCCGGGCGTGGGCGGGGTCGAGGGCGATCAGCCGCTCGGGTTCGGCGAGGGCCTCGCGGATCAGCTCGCCGGCCGGGCGCGGTACGGCGGCGGGCCGGCCGTCGGCGCGCAGCGCGGCCCGCTCCTCCTCGCGCAGGACGCGGCCGAGGCGGCGCAGGTCGGAGCCGTCCATGCCGCCGAGCGGGCCGGTGAGCAGGGTGTGGGCCAGGTCGGTGGTGAGCGGGTCCGGCACGTCGGGCGCGTGCCTGTCGCGGTGGGCCTGCTCGGCGCAGACCCGCAGCGCGAGCAGCAGCTGGGCGACGGCCGGCTCCTCGCGCAGCGGCAGGTCGTCGCCGTCGATCTCCAGCGGGACGCCGGCCGCGCCGAGCGCCCGCCGCACGCCCGGGATGGAGCGGGCGCCGGCCCGGACCAGGACGGCCATCTCACCCCACGGCACGCCGTCCTCCAGGTGGGCGCGACGCAGCAGGTCGGCGATCGAGTCCAGCTCGGTGCCGGGGGTGGGGTAGGTGTAGACCTCGACCCGGCCGCCCTCGCGGGAGGGCAGCAGGGCGCGGTGCTGGGCGAGTTTCTCGGCGGGCAGCCGGCCCATCGGCATCCGCCGGGCCAGCTCCCGGGAGGCGGCGAGCAGGACGGCGCCGGAGCGGCGGGAGACCCGGAGCACCTTGACGTCGGCGGGGCTGCCGTCGGCCTGCCGGAAGGTGTGCGGGAACTCCAGGATGCCGTTGATGTCGGCGCCGCGGAACGCGTAGATCGACTGGTCCGGGTCGCCGACCGCGATCAGCTCGCGTCCTTCGCCGGCCAGCCGGCGCAGCAGCCGGACCTGGGACGGGTCGGTGTCCTGGTACTCGTCGACGAAGACCACGTCGTACCGCTGCCGCAGCTCCTGGCCGACCTCGGGGCGCTCCGCGAGGAGGACGGCGCGGTGCACCAGCTCCGCGTAGTCGAGGACGCCGCGCAGGTCGAGCACGTCCAGGTAGTCGGCGAGGAAGTGGGCGGCGGCGGCCCAGTCGGGGCGCTGGACGCCCTCGGCGAAGCGCTCCAGCTCGGCCTCGCCCAGGCCCAGCTCGCGGCTGCGGGCGAGCACGGCGCGGACCTCGTCGGCGAAGCCCCGGGTGGTCAGGCAGGCGCGCAGGTCGAGCGGCCAGGCGATCCTGCCGCCCGCGGCCGTGCCGGCGGCTGCCGCGAGGCGCGCGTCCTCGGCGCCGCCGGCCAGCAGCTCGCGGACCATGACGTCCTGCTCGGGGCCGGAGAGCAGCCGCAGCGGCTCGGCGTAGTCCCGCGGGTCCTGGTGGGCGCGGAGCAGGGCGTAGCTGAACGAGTGGAAGGTGGTGGCCTGCGGGGCGCTCGCCCGGTGCCCGGAGGCGGCGCCGAGGCGGGCGGACATCCGGTCCCGCAGCTCCATCGCGGCCTTGCGGCTGAAGGTGAGCACCAGGATCCGCTCGGGGTCGGTGCCGTGCTCGATCCGCCGGGCGACGGCCTCCACCAGCGTCGTGGTCTTGCCCGTCCCCGGCCCGGCGAGCACCAGCAGCGGGCCGCCCGCGTGCTCCACCACGGCGCGCTGGTACTCGTCCAGCACGGGCGGGGCGGGCTGTGCGAGAGGGCTGCGCACCAGACGGTAGGGGGAGCTCACGAATGTCCTGGGGGGTTGTGCTGCGGGCCACGGAAAGGCGGGCCCGCTCGGGACCCGTCGGTATCGAGCCTACGATCCTGCCCCGTCATTCCCGCCCGCGCACCGGGTTCGGCTCAATCCCCCGCGGACCCGCCGTCCCAGCGGGCCCGTCGGAGGTCGACCCGGGGCGGGTCGGCGAGCTCGCGCAGCGGGGTGCCCTCCTCGCCGTAGTGGGCGAGTGCGCGGTGCTCGTGCCCGGGCAGGAACCGGCCGTCCGCGCGGATCACCCGCCACCACGGCACGGCGCCGCCGTAGAGGGCCATCACCCGCCCGACCTGCCGGGGGCCGCCCTGGCCGAGGTACTCGGCAACGTCCCCGTACGTCATCACCCGGCCGGGTGGAATCCGCTCGGTCAGGTCGAGCACCAGTTCGGCGAAGGGCGGGAGTGCGCCCCGGTCGCCGTCGTCGTCAGCGTCCGTCACCTGGGGCATTCTTCCTTATAGGAGCGGACGCGCGGACCCGTGCGAACGATCCGCCGCGCCCGATCCGCCCCCTGTCCAGCACGGGGCGCCGCGGCATGCCACCATCTTCGGGGCGGTGAGTGGTGATACGAGGACAAGACCAGATGACCGGGATGGCCGACGTGGGCGTGGACGAGGACTCCGACGAGTCCTCCGACGCCATGCCCGCAGGTGCCGGCGGTATGCCCGCCGCCGAGCCGTCCCCGGAAGTCTCCCTGATCAAGGACCAAACGATCAAGACCCCGCAGCCGACCGACGCCGAGGCGCCCGAACACGCTCCGGCCCCCGCGGCCGAGCCTACGCCGACCGGCGTCCCGGCCCAGCAGCCCACGCCGCTCGACGGGCAAGAAGCCGCCGGGGACGCCGAGGACGCCGACGCCCACGACGACACCCCGCACCTGGACGTCGACGAGCCGCTGCTCGCCGCCCGCGCGCACCGCCCCTCCGACCTGATCCGCTTCCTGGCCGGCGTCTTCGGCATAGTCGCCGTGTTCGTCCTGGCCGGTGTGGCGACCTCGACCACCACCGGCATCGAGCTGGACATCGCCTCCAACGCGCCCCGCTTCTCCCCGGTGCTCTCCACCATCACCGGCCTGGTCTCCAGCGTCGCGGTGCTCGCCGTCCCGCTCGCCTTCGCGGTCGAGCGGCTGATCAAACGCGACGGCCTGCGGGTCGCCGACGGCGTGCTCGCCTCGGTGCTCGCCTACGGCGTCTCGCTGGGCATCGACTGGTGGGTCGCCGAGGGCGCCTCCGAGCACATCCGGGACGCCCTCACCCGGCTCCCGCTGGACAGCAACGGCACCCTCACCGACCCGGTGCACGGCTACCTGGCCCCGGTGATCGCCTACATGACGGCGGTCGGCATGTCGAGCCGGCCGCGCTGGCGGGTCGCCCTCTGGGTGGTGGTGGTCTTCAGCGGGATCACCGAGCTGCTCGGCGGCTACACCACGCCGCTCTCGCTGCTGCTCACCGTCCTCATCGGCTGGTCCGTCGCCTACGGCACGCTGTACGCGATCGGCTCGCCGAACATCCGGCCCACCGGCCAGCACCTGATGATCGGGCTGCGCAAGGTCGGATTCACCCCGGCCAGTGCCCACCGCGCCGCGGACGCGCCCGGCGGCACCCGCCGCTACTTCGTCGCCCAGCAGAGCGGCCCGCCGCTGGACGTCCACATCATCGACCGCGAACAGCAGGCCTCCGGCTTCTTCTACCGGGCCTGGAGACGCCTGCGACTGCGCTCGGTGGCCGTCCGCCGCAGCCCCCAGTCACTGCGCCAGGCGCTGGAGCAGGAGGCGCTGATCGCCTACGCGGCCGCCGCCTCGGGCGCCCGCGCCCCGCAACTGGTCGCCACCTCCGAGCTGGGCCCGGACGCCGCGATCCTGGTGTACGAGAACGTCGAGGGCCGCCCCCTGGACGACCTCGCCGACGAGGAGGTCACCGACCAGGTGATGGCCTCGCTCTGGGAGTCCGTCGGCGCCCTGCACGAGCGCCGGATCGCCCACCGCCGGCTCACCGGCGAGTCGCTGCTGGTCGTCGACGAGAAGACGGCCTGCCTGGTCAACCTCTCCGGCGGCGACATCGCCGCCACCGACCTGACCCTGCGCATCGACGTCGCCCAGCTGCTCACCACCTTCGCGCTGCGGATCGGCCCGGAGCGGGCGGTCGCCGTCGCCAACGCCGTGCTCGGCGCCGACCGGGTCGCCCAGGCGCTGCCGCTGCTCCAGCCGGTCGGGATGAGCCGCTCCACCCGCGTCGACCTGAGGAAGCTCACCAAGGAGCGCAAGACCGCCGCCCGGGCCCGGGCGCTGGAGCAGGTCGCCGCCGGCGAGCGCACCCAGCAGCAGGCCGAGGAGGACATCGCGACCGCGGGCGAGGACCTGCTCAGCCGGATCCGCGGCCAGATCCTCCAGATCGCCCCGGAGGCGCCGACCGAGACGGCCAAGCTGGAGCGGCTGAAGCCGAAGACCCTGATCATGGTCGTCGCGCTCACCTTCGCCGCCTACCTGGCGCTGACCACCATCAAGCCGGCCCAGCTCAAGCTGTCCCAGATGAACTGGGCCTGGGCCGCGGTGGCCCTCGCCGCGGCCGCCTTCAGCTACGTGGCCGCGTCGATGAGCCTGACCGGCTTCGTCCCGGAGAAGCTGCCGTTCCGGCGCACCGTCGCCGCCCAGCTGGCCGGGTCCTTCGTCAAGCTGGTCGCACCGGCCGCGATCGGCGGCATCGCGCTGAACACCCGCTACCTGCAGAAGGCCGGTATCCGCTCCGGGCAGGCGGTCGCCTCGGTCGGCGCCTCCCAGCTGGCCGGCCTGGCCGGGCACCTGCTGCTGCTGTTCAGCTTCGGCCTGATCACCGGCAGCCAGACCAACGGGGACCTCTCCGCCTCCCGCGCGGTGATCATCGGTGTGCTGACCGCCGCCGTGCTCGCCCTGGTGGTCGCGGCCGTCGCCCCGCTGCGGCGGTTCGTGCTGAACCGGCTGCGCTCGCTGTTCTTCGGCGTGGTGCCGCGGATGCTCGACCTGATGCAGACGCCCAGCAAACTGGTCACCGGCTTCGGCGGCATCCTGCTGCTGACTCTCTCCTTCACCGCCTGCCTGGACGCCTCGGTGCAGGCCTTCGGCGGCTCGATCAGCTTCTCGGCGGTCGCGGTGGTCTTCCTGACCGCCAACGCGGCCGGCTCCGCCATCCCCACCCCCGGCGGCATCGGCCCGGTCGAGGTCGCCCTGATCGGTGCGCTCACCGTCGCCGACGTGCCCCCGGCGGTCGCCACCCCGGCGGTCTTCCTCTACCGTGCGCTCACCTTCTGGCTGCCGGTCCTGCCCGGCTGGATCTCCTACAACGTGCTCCAGCGCAGGGGCGCGCTCTAGCCGGCCGGCCGCGAACGCGAGGAAGGGCCCGCCGGAGCGGGCCCTTCCCGGGTGGTACCGCGGTCTTGGCAGACCGGCCGGGTCCTCTAGTAGACCGGCTTGTGCGGCTCGATCTGGTTGACCCAGCCGAGCACGCCGCCGCCCAGGTGGACGGCGTTGGCGAAGCCGGCCGACTTCACCACGGCCAGCACCTCGGCCGAGCGCACGCCCGACTTGCAGTGCAGCACGATCTTCTTGTCCTGCGGCAGCGACTCCAGGGCGTCGCCCATCAGGAACTCGTTCTTCGGGATCAGCACCGCGCCCGGGATGTTGACGATCTCGTACTCGCCGGGCTCGCGGACGTCGACCAGGAAGATGTCCTCCTTGTCGTCCTGCCACTGCTTGAGCTGCTTCGAGGTGATCGTCGAACCGGCGGCGGCGGCCTGCGCCTCGTCCGACACGACGCCGCAGAAGGCCTCGTAGTCGATCAGCTCGGTGACCGTCGGGTTCTCGCCGCAGAGCGCGCAGTTCGGGTCCTTGCGGACCTTCACCTGGCGGTAGTTCATCTCCAGGGCGTCGTAGATCATCAGCCGGCCGACCAGCGGCTCGCCGACACCGGCCAGCAGCTTGATCGCCTCGGTGACCTGGATCGAACCGATGGACGCGCAGAGCACGCCCAGCACGCCGCCCTCGGCGCAGGACGGGACCATGCCCGCCGGCGGGGCCTCCGGGTAGAGGCAGCGGTAGCAGGGGCCGTGCTCGGCCCAGAAGACGCTGGCCTGGCCGTCGAAGCGGTAGATCGAGCCCCACACGTACGGCTTGCCGAGCAGCACCGCGGCGTCGTTCACCAGGTAGCGGGTGGCGAAGTTGTCGGTGCCGTCCACGATCAGGTCGTAGCCGGAGAAGATCTCCATGACGTTGGAGTTGTCGAGGCGCTCCTCGTGGAGGATCACGTCGACGTAGGGGTTGATCTCCTTGACGGAGTCCCGCGCCGACTCGCCCTTGGAGCGGCCGATGTCGGACTGGCCGTGGATGATCTGCCGCTGCAGGTTGGACTCGTCCACCACGTCGAACTCGACGATGCCGAGCGTGCCGACGCCCGCCGCAGCCAGGTACATCAGCGCGGGCGAACCGAGGCCGCCGGCGCCGACGCACAGCACCTTGGCGTTCTTCAGCCGCTTCTGCCCGGCCATGCCCACGTCGGGGATGATCAGGTGGCGGGAGTACCTGCGGACCTCGTCGACGGTGAGCTCGGCGGCCGGCTCGACCAGGGGTGGCAGCGACACGGGGACTCCGATGGTCGTCAGTTCAGGTGGCCAGGGCCAACCTCTTGTGGCTTGTTGCGACGCCACCGAGGTGGCTCTGCTACGCCAACAGTGTCATGCCGCCCCGGTATTCCGAGACAGCCCGTCCGACTGGCGAGACGGGCTGCGTCGGATGCTGGGACCGGCCGGTCACACCGTTCCCGGGCCGGTCGGAGGCGCTGCGGCCCGCCACCACTGGGCTGTTGGCGCCTCCTGCCGCGCCGGCCGCCGGGGGTCAGACCCGGCAGGCCGTCTCCAGCCAGACGTCCCCCAACGACTCCTCCAGCGGCACCTGTGTCCGCCAGCCGAGACGGTCCCGGGCGGTCCGCACGTCCGCCTGCCGCCACGGCACCGGCTCGCCCGACGGGCCGCGCCCCTCGGCCTGCCGGGGCTCCGGCGAGCGGTGCCCCGGCAGGTGGTGCTGCCCCAGGTGCGGGACGCCGTGCTCGACCGGCCCGCCCGCCTGCGCGGGCAGCAGGACCTGCCGGTTCTCCTCCACGATCGCCCCCTCGAAGCCGGACGCCCGGACCAGCAGCTGGGCCGCCTCCCGGGCCCGGACGGCGTGCCCGCTGCCGATGTTGATCACCCCGGTGGCCGCCGAGACCGCCGCCGCCTGGATCGCCCGCGCGACGTCCCGGACGTCCACGAAATCCCGGTATCCGGACAGGTCCGGCATCCGCACCTGCGGCTCGCCCCGCTCCAGCGCCCGCCGCAGCCCCTCGGCGAGCCGCCCGAACAGCGAGGCCGTCGGCGCCCCCGGCCCCACCACGTCGAACACCCGCAGCACCGTCGCGTCCAGCCCCGAGGCCAGCACCAGCTCCGTCCCGGCGAGCTTGGACACCCCGTACGGGCCGACCGGCCGCGGCTCGGCGCTCTCCGACACCGGCACCCCGCCCGGCACCGGCCCGTACTCCGCCGCCGACCCGACGTGCACCAGCCGGGCCGGCTCCCGGCTGCGCCGGATCGCCTCGCAGACGGTGGCGACGGCCAGCGTGTTGGCCCGGATCAGGGTGCGGGAGCTGCCGTAGGTGGCGCCCGCACAGTTGATCACCACCTGGGGCGCGACCGCGTCCAGGAACCGGGCCAGCGCGCCCGGACTGCCGGCGGTCAGGTCGAAGCGGATGTCGGCCGAGTCACGCCGACCGAGCACCGTCACCTGCAACTCCTGGTCCACGAGCAGACGATCGGTGACCCGGCGGCCGATGAAGCCGTCGGCACCCAGCAGCAGCACCCTCATCGGGGGTGTCCTTCCACGAAGCGAGGTCGGGGACGACCTGGCGGACAGAGTTGACGGACAGAGCGTTGACGAGCAGGAAGAGTCAGCGGTGCGCCCCGGCCCGGCCGAGCACCGGCCACGCGTACGCCAGCAGCGCCAGCGCGACGGCCCCGCCGCCGAGCAGCCCGGCCGCCGCCGCGGACCGGCCCAGCGCGAGCGGGACGCCGGCGGCCACCGCCCCGGCGAGCGCGCCCAGCGCGGCCAGGCCGCCGCGGCCGCAGTGCGCCAGCACCGCGGGCAGCACCAGCAGCAGGCCCAGCACGCCCTGCGCCGCCCACTGGACGGGACCGGCGCGCTCGGCCACCAGGTGCAGCAGCCCGCCGTCGTGGCCCGGCCCGGGACGCGGGGCGACGGCGGTCAGCACGGCGAGCGCGGCGAAGCTGAGCACCGCCAGCACGGCCAGGTGCAGGACCACGGCCACCGGCAGCACCGGCCGCATCCGGGCGCGGAACTCGGCGAGCGTGCCCGCCGTCCGCAGATGGCCGCGGCCGATGTGCCGGAACCAGCGCCCGGCCCACTCGGCCGACCCGGCCGACAGCGCCGCCGCCAGCACCAGCGCGGCCGTCACCCGGCCGTCACCGGCCCCGCCGGTCGCCCCGGCGAGCGGGAGCAGCAGCAGCCCGGCCACCCCGGCCCCGTGGCCCAGGGCGTCCGGCCGCCACCGCCGCGGCCCGGCCGGGTGCGGCGCGCCCTGCCAGGAGGCGGCGGACGGGCCGGGTCCGAGGTCGACGGCGGTGGCGGGGCCGGGTGCAGAGAGTCTCGCCTCCGACGCTTCCGACGCCGCCGGTCCCGCCGCCGACGCCGGTCCCGCCCGCAGCAGCGTGAGCGCGGCGGCCGCCGGGAGCAGCACCGGCCACCGGCCACCGAGTGCGGCCGCCGCCGCGACCGGCAGCCCCGCGCACACCGACGCCCGCAACGCCACGCCGTAGCGCCTCGGCCGGCCCTCCTCCCCCGCCTCCTCCTCGTCGGCCGCCGGGGCCGCGGCCGGTCGGCGCGGCACCCGCGCGTACAGCTCCTCGGCGAGCCCGAACAGGTCCGCGTGCCGGCAGCGCGCCGCCGCCTCCTGGCCCAGACCGGCCTCCTCCAGCCGGACGGCGAGGTCCAGCGGGTCGACGGCCGGCTCGCAGAGCTCCCGGTGCTCCGCCATCACCTCCCGGACCGGATCACCGCAGAGCCCCGGCGCCGCGGGTGCCCCGGGCACCGCTGAAGCCCCGGTGGCCCCGGCCGCCAGACCGCCGCCCGCCATCAGACCGCCTCCGCGAGGGCGCCCGGCCGGTCGGCCGCCGCCTCCGGAGCGTCCCCGCCCGCCCCCGTACCCTCCGCGCCCTCAAGGCCCTCGCCCCGGCGGTCCGCCAGCCAGTACTCGGCGGGCCGGGCGAACGGGCGCGGCTGCGCGCCCGCCCCACCGCCGGCCGCGGCCGGGAAGGCCGGCCACTGCGAGACCAGCTCCAGGTAGATCTCCCGGAACGCCGCGATCACCGGCTCGACGGCGAAGCGTTCCTGCGCCCGCAGCCGCCCCGCCAGGCCGAGCCGCGCCCGCCGCTCCTCGTCCTGCAGCAGCGCCAGGCAGGCACCGGCCAGCGCCTGCGGGTCACGCGGCGGGACGAGCAGCCCGGTCGGCCCGACCACCTCCCGGACCACCCCGACATCGGTCGAGACCACCGCCCGGCCGCTCAGCATCGCGTCGGCCAGCAGCCGGGGGCTGCGCTGGGAGAGCGCCGAGAAGACCACCACGGTGGCGCCCTCCCAGGCCCGTGCGGTCGACTCCGGCCGCCCGGCGAACTCCACCGCACCGGCCACCCCCAGCCGCCCGGCGACCGCCTCGCAGTGTGCCCGGTAGCCGCGGACGGCCTCCTCGCCGTGGACCACCAGCCGCGCCGCGGGCAGCGCGGCCCGGACCCGCGCGAAGGCGTGCAGCATCAGCTCGGTGTCCCGGCCCGGCTCCAGTGCGCCCGCCCAGACCAGGGTCGGCTCGACGGGCTCCGGGCCGGCCGCCGCCCGGGCCACCGCCGGGGTGCCCTCGTGGACCACCCTGGTCCGCGCCGGGTCGGCCCCGCAGCGCCGCTGCCACTGCTGGTCGTGGGCGCTGCCTGGGGTCAGTATCGCGGCCTGCCGGTACGTCTCCTCGGTGAGCGCCCGGAAGAACGAGAGCAGCAGCGCCCGGACCGGCCACCGGTACGGCGCCTCGCGGTACCCGAGGTACTGCTCGCGCAGGTGCAGACCGTGCTCGGTGACGACGAACGGCACCCCGTGCATCTGCTTGGCCACCAGCGCGGGCAGTGCGGCCGGGCCGCCGCCGACCACGTGGCAGAGATCGGCACCACCGAGGCCGCCCGGTCCGGCGCCGTACCAGGGCGCGGAGAGCGGCCGCAGGCACTGCTCCAGCAGGTCCGCCGCGACCAGCACGTCGCAGACCAGCGGCTGCCCGGCCGAGGTGTCGGCGCCCGGGGAGCGCCACACCCGCTCCAGCGTGCGCCGCGCGTGCGCCGAGGCGAGGAACGCCGGCAGCGCGCCGTCCTCCCTGGCGAGCGCCGCCAGCTGGTACAGCCCGGCGCCGAAGGCGGTCCGCTCCCCCGGCATGACCAGTGCCCGGACCAGCTCCTCGTACGCCCGCCCGTACTGCCGTCTGCGCAGGGCTCCCGGCAGCCGGCCACCCGGCCGGTGCCCCCAGAGGGCCAGTTCGTGCACCCCGAGCCAGCGGCCCCGGGCGCCGGCCCCGACCCCCCGGCCCGCCAGCACGTACAACTCGAAGTCGTGCTCCCGCAGGCCTTCGGCCAGCCGGTCGAACCAGGTGCCGGTGCCACGCTCCGGACTCATGCGGACACCTTCGGTGAGCAGGGCAACGCGCACGGGAGACCTCCTTTGCTACCCCTTGCCGGGGCTTGCCCCCTCGGCAGGGGCGGTGCAGGCAAGGGCTTGCTACTCGAATGGGCATGAGGACCGCGGAGCCGCACGCCGGTACCCCTGCTTGCGGCCGCCTTCCGGATGCTCGGCGGCCGCGACTCCCCCACATGTGTTCGGTCCGACAGCAGAAAGGTAGGACCGGCCTCCGGCGATCCATCGGTCACATGCCTGGCTGCCACCTGAACGAGTGAACCGGCGTGACCTTGCCCCGGGCCGGGGCGTTACGGCGCACCAAAAAAACCGGGCGCGGACCGCTGTGCCCGGTCCGCGCCCTCACCCACGCCCTGGTCGCCCGCCTTCCCGGGTCCGCCCCGAGGCGCCCCCGCCCGCCCTCAGGCCCGCACGAGCAGCTCCCGCACCGCCCGGGCCACCTGCTCCGGGTGCTCCATCATCGCCACGTGCCCCGACTCCGGCAGCACCAGCAGCCGGGCGTCCGCGAAGGCGTTGCAGGCCCGCCGCGCCGAGCGGTAGGAGACCAGCTTGTCCCGCAGGCCGTACACCAGCAGCGTCGGCGCCGTCACCCGCCCGGCCTGCCGCCAGAGCGCCTGGTCCCCGCGCTCGGTGTAGGCGGAGACGATCCCGCGCGCCGAGCCGATGAGCGCCTCCATCGCGTGCGGCACCTCGCTGCGCCGGCGGTACTCCGCCACCGCCTCGGCCCGGGTGGCCGGGGACAGGCCCTGCGGGTCGCCGTAGATCAGCCGCAGCAGCCCCTCGGTGGCGTCCTCGGCGCTCCGCCCGTTCGCCGGCAGCCGGCGCAGCAGCGTGGGGACGCCGGGGACCGCGAGCAGGCCGGTCGGCCAGGCGGTGCGCTGCGGCGGCAGCTCGGGCAGCGCCGGCGAGATCAGGGTGAGGCTGCGCACGAGGTCCGGCCGGAGCGCGGCGAGCCGCACGGAGACGGCGCCGCCGAGCGAGTTGCCGAAGAGGTGCACCGGGCCGCGCCCGGCCGCCTCCAGGTAGCCGATCACCGCCCGGACATGCCCGGAGACGGTGAGGTTGCCGTCGGCGGGCGGCGCGGAGTGGCCGAAGCCGGGCAGGTCCACGGCCTCGCCGTCGACCAGGCCGGAGAGTGCGGCCATCAGCGCCGTCCAGTTGCCGGCCGAGCCGCCGAGCCCGTGGACGAAGAGGGCCGGTTCCCGCCCCTCGGCCGTGCCGGCGTCCGCGGCGGGCCGGTGGACCGCCAGCGCCGCACCGGGCACCTCGACCGTACGGAACGGTGCGGGCTCCCCCGCCTCTGTGCGTATCTGCTGCTCAGCGCTGCTCATGGTGGACGATGGTAGTGAGCCCCCGGCGGCGGGGCCCCGGGCGGGACCGACCGTCTCAGCTCATGTCACACCACTGCCGTTGCCCATGGTCAGCGCCGTATTGTGGGCTCCTGACAAGGGGGCTCCGTGCTTTTCTTCCGCTCGCCAAGCGCGAACGCGGTTACCGAAAAGTAGAATCGGTCATCTTGCCAGCCCCGAACAACCCGTGAAGTGAGGAGCGCCGTGACGGCCATCCAGGAGGCGCAGGAGCGCCCGCGCGGTGCCCGCCTGCCGCGAAGCGCCCGCCGTGAACAACTGCTCGGTGCCGCCCAGGAGGTGTTCGTCGCGCAGGGTTACCACGCGGCCGCCATGGACGACATCGCCGATCGCGCCGGGGTCAGCAAGCCGGTGCTGTACCAGCACTTCCCCGGAAAGCTGGAGCTCTACCTGGCGCTGCTGGACAAGCACTGCGACGCCCTGGTCGAGTCCACCCGCGACGCCCTGTCGACGACCACCGACAACAAGCTGCGGGTCGCCGCGACGATGGAGGCGTACTTCAACTACGTCTCCAGCGAGTCCGGCGCCTTCCGGCTGGTCTTCGAGTCGGACCTGACCAACGAGCCGGCCGTGCGCGAGCGCGTCGAGCGGGCCTCGGAGGCCAGCGCGACGCTGGTCAGCAAGGTCATCCAGGAGGACACCGACCTCCCCGAGGCCGAGTCCAAGCTGCTCGCCGCCGGCGTCTGCGGCCTGGCCCAGATCACCGCCCGCTACTGGCTCTCCCAGGGCCTGGAGATCCCGCGCGACGAGGCCGTCCGGCTGGTCGCCAGCCTGGCCTGGCGCGGCCTGAAGGGCTTCCCGATGCACCCCGGCTCCGAGCAGGCCGAGGGCTCCGCCGAGCAGTGATCCACCGACGTTCGCCTCGGCCTTGATCCGGTGCTCTATGGTGAAGCCGTACGGCGCGGTCGCCGCGATCGCCTGTCCCAGGCGGTCCGGAACCGCGCGTGGATGGCTGCAACCCCGGAGGGACGGAAGCCGTGGAGGTCAAGATCGGCGTGCAGAACGCGCCGCGCGAGATCGTGATCGAGAGCTCGCAGACTGCCGATGAGGTCGAGAGCGCGATCGCCAAGGCGCTGGAGGGCCCCTCGAAGCTCTTCGCGCTGACCGACGAGCACGGCCGCCGCGTCATCGTCCCGGCCGAGCGCCTGGCGTACGTGGAGATCGGCGAGCCGGCCGCCCGCAAGGTCGGGTTCGGCACGCTCTGAGCTGTTCCGCGGCACGGCGTGTACGGCCGGGAGGACCGGGGTACGGCGACAGTGCGGCCGCCCGAGCGCCGCACACCCGCCCCGGGGAGGCACCCTTGCTAGTCGAGACGCTCGCCTTCGCCCTCGTCGGCTTGATCGTCGGCGCTGCCGCGCTGCTTTCACTGCCCGCGTACTTCCCGGCCGGCCGGGGGCTGACGATGGGGACGGCACTGGTCTCGGCGCTGCTCGCCGGGGTGATCGCGCACTTCACGATGGACGGCGGGTTCCCGGCGGTCAGCATCGCGGTCTCGGCGGTCGCCTCGGCCCTGCTCACCTCGGTGCTGGCCCGACCCGACCTCGCCGCCGGGCGCCAGCCCGCCCACCGGCACCACCCGCACCGGGCCGGGGCCCACCGCCGGCACCGGCCCGCCTGACGGCCGCAGGCCCGCTCCCGCCGGGCGCGCGATCCACCAGGTCTAGGACGCGAGGCCCAGCGCGGCCATCCGCTTGGTGTGCGCCTCGGTGATCCGGTTGAACATCTTGCCAACCTCGACCAGGTCGAAGCCCTGTACGTGCATGCCGCCGACCAGCAGGTTGGAGAGCGCGTCCCGCTCGGCGACCACCCGCTGCGCCTGGCTCAGCGCCTCGCCCATCAGCCGCCGACCCCAGAGCGCCAGCCGGCCGCCGGCCCGCGGGTCGGCCTCGATGGCCTGCCGCACCTTGTCGACGGCGAACTGCGCGTGCCCGGTGTCCGACATCACGCCGAGGACCAGGTCGCGGGTGTCGTCGTCCAGGCGGACGGCCACCTCGCGGTAGAAGTCGGTGGCGATCGCGTCGCCCACGTAGGCCTTGACCAGGCCCTCCAGCCAGTCCGACGGCGCGGTCATCCGGTGGAACAGCTCCAGCGGTTCGACGAACGGCCGCATCGCCTCCTGCGGGTCGGCGCCCACCTCGTCGAGCCGGTCGTGCAGCCGCTGGTAGTGCTGGAACTCGGCGGAGGCCATCCGGGCCAGCGCGGCCTTGTCGGCGAGGTCCGGCGCGAGCTTGGCGTCCTCGGCGAGCCGCTCGAAGGCGCTCAGCTCGCCGTAGGCGAGGGCGCCGAGCAGATCCAGCACGGCCGCCCGGTAGCCGGGGTCGGCCGAGCAGCTCGCCCAGTCCCCGATCGAACCGGCCCCGTCGTCCTGCGTCTCACCATGGGTCTCCATGACCTGCCACCTTAGTGCCGACCGCCCTCCCGCACACGCATGGTGCGCCACCCGCCGCCCCGGCCCCGGGCCCGGCCGCCGCGCACCGCGCGAGCAGGCCTCCCGCCGCCCCGCAGGCCCTCCGAGCAGCGATGTCATGCGCGTCACGTGTTCGAGTCGGCCCGTCACGGTATGGTGGTAGGGAGGCCCGTAGTGCTCGCACGGTGTCACCGACGTCTCGGTGCGCCGGGCAAGCCCGCTCCGTAGCGGGACCGTCCCTCAGGACGTGTCCGTACCGGAAGCCGGGTACTCACGTACGCGGATGCCCGGTCGGAGAGCCGATCGGCTCCGACCATGGCTTGGACTTCAAGCCTTGGCACCGCATCAGTGGCCGAGCGAGGGCCGCCGCGGACCGCGCCGCCCGGCGCAAGGTCCCGCGCAGGTCCCTCACGGGAAATCCTCCCCGACGCCGCCGGAGACGCGCCCCTTGACCGGGCCGCGCGCACCGGCCGGCCGCAGGGACCGGCGCGGTTGTGCGTCCGCGCAGCTGTATTCAGGGCCCCCGGCCCGTACGCAGCCGCGCGGCTGCCCGCCGCTCTCTCGCTCTCGGCCCCACCACACGGAAGAGGCAGCACCCTGTCCACCACCGCTGAACCCACCAAGACCACTTTCCGGGACCTGGGGATCCTCCCGGAGACCGCCGAGGCCCTGGAGGCCGTCGGCATCATCCACCCCTTCCCCATCCAGGAGATGACCCTCCCGGTCGCGCTGACCGGCCACGACGTCATCGGCCAGGCCAAGACCGGCACCGGCAAGACCCTCGGTTTCGGCCTCCCGCTGATCGAGCGCGTCGTCGTCCGCGCCGACATCGACGCCGGCCGCGCCACCGAGGACCAGCTCTCCGACGGCCCGCAGGCGCTGATCGTCGTCCCGACCCGTGAGCTGTGCACCCAGGTCACCAACGACCTGCAGACGGCCGGCAAGGTCCGCGACGTCCGCGTGCTCGCGATCTACGGCGGCCGCGCCTACGAGCCGCAGGTCGAGGCGCTCAAGAAGGGCGTCGACATCATCGTCGGCACCCCGGGTCGCCTGCTCGACCTCGCGGGGCAGCGCAAGCTGGACCTGTCGAAGGTCCGCGCGCTGGTCCTCGACGAGGCCGACGAGATGCTCGACCTGGGCTTCCTGCCCGACGTCGAGAAGATCATCACCATGCTGCCCGCCAAGCGGCAGACCCTGCTGTTCTCGGCGACCATGCCGGGCCAGGTCATCAGCCTCGCCCGCCGGTACATGAGCCAGCCGACCCACATCCGGGCCGCCGCGCCGGACGACACCGGCCACACCGTGGCCAACACCACCCAGCACATCTTCCGGGCGCACTCGCTCGACAAGGTGGAGATGGTCTCGCGCATCCTGCAGTCCGACGGCCGCGGCCTGGCGATGATCTTCTGCCGGACCAAGCGCACCGCCGCCGACGTCTCCGACCAGCTGACCCAGCGCGGCTTCGCGGCCGGCGCGGTCCACGGGGACCTCGGCCAGGGCGCCCGCGAGCAGGCGCTGCGGGCCTTCCGCAGCGGCAAGGTCGACGTGCTGGTCTGCACCGACGTCGCGGCCCGCGGCATCGATGTCGAGGGCGTCACGCACGTCATCAACTACCAGTGCCCCGAGGACGAGAAGACCTACCTGCACCGGATCGGCCGCACCGGCCGGGCCGGCGCCTCCGGCACCGCCGTCACCCTGGTCGACTGGGACGACATCCCGCGCTGGCAGCTGATCAACAAGGCGCTGGACCTCAAGTTCAACGAGCCGGAGGAGACCTACTCCACCTCGCCGCACCTGTACGAGCTGCTGAAGATCGCCAAGGGCACCACCGGTGTCCTGCCGCGGTCGGAGCGGACCCGGGCCGGGCTCGGCGCGGAGGAGGTCGAGGACCTCGGCGAGACCGGCGGACGCGGTTCGCGTTCGGCCGGCGGCCGTGGCCGGGCCGCCGCGAAGGGCGGCTCCGGCAAGCCCGCCGCCGCCGTCGAGACCCCCGAGGAGAAGCCGGCCCGCCGGACCCGTGAGCGCCGCCGCACCCGTGCCGGCAGCGCGCTCGCGGCCGACGCGGTGACGGGCGCGCCCGTCGAGGGCGCCGCTGTGGTCGATGCCCCGGCGGCCCCTGCGGCTCCGGCCGTCGAGGGTGCCGAGGGCGAGGCCGCGGCTCCGCGCCGCCGCCGGCGCCGTCCGCGCAGCGCCGCCGCCGGCGAGAGCGCCGTCGCCACGGTGGCCGAGGCTCCGGCCGCGGTCGCCGAGACGGCCACGGCCACGGCCGCGACCGCCTCCGAGGAGAAGCCGGCCCGCCGCACCCGCAGCCGGGCCAAGGCGAAGGCCGAGCCGGCCGCCGAGGGCGCTGCGGCGCCCGAGGCCGCCGCGGACGCCCCGGCCGAGGCCCCGGCCCCGCGCCGCCGGACCAGGGCCCGCCGCCCGGCCGCCGAGGCCACCGAGGCGACGCCGGAGAGCTGACGCACCTGAGGCACCGCCCGGAGGGGGCGGCCCGGTCCCGCACGTCGGGGCGGGCCACCCCCTCCGGCGTTTCACGCCCCGGGGTGCGTCACGCCCACCCCCTAGGCTCAGGGTTACCGGCCGGTCAGTCCGTCCGGGCCACAGGAGAGCTGCAGGAGATCCAGGAGATCCGCCCATGAGCACGCCGCCGTTCCTCACCCTCCCCCGTTGTGCGCGTGCGCTGCGAGTGGCCACCGCCCGCGGGGAGTTCGCCGCCCTGCTGGCCGAACCGGCCGGCGCGGTACGCGGGTCGGCGCTGCTGGTGCCCGGGTTCACCGGCAGCAAGGAGGACTTCATCGCGCTGCTGGAGCCGCTCGCGGCGGCCGGCTACCGGGTGACCGCGGTCGACCAGCGCGGCCAGTTCGAGACCGGCGGCCCCGACGACCCCGCCGCCTACGCCGTCGACGCCCTGGGCGCGGACGTCCGGGCGCTCTCCGCCGTGCTGGCCGCCGACGGCGGCCCGCTGCACCTGCTGGGCCACTCCTTCGGCGGCCAGGTGGTCCGGGAGGCCGTGCTGGCGGCCGCCGCCGAGGGGCCGCTGCCCTGGCGGTCGCTGACCCTGATGTCCACCGGGCCGGGGGCGATCGAGCCGGGCGAGGCGGAGCGCACCAAGCTGCTGATCTCGGTACTGCCGACGATGAGCCTGGAGGAGATCTGGCAGGTGCTCCAGCAGATGGAGGAGGGCTCGGGCGACCCGGCCCGCCACCGGACCCCCGAGGTCACCGGGTTCCTGCACCGCCGCTGGCTGGCCAACGTGCCGCAGGCGCTCATGACCACCGGCAGCCACCTGGTCGACGCGCCGGACCGGGTGGACGAGCTGGCCGCGGCGGCCGGGGCGCTGCCCTCCCTGGTGCTCTCCGGCGTCCGGGACTACGCCTGGCCGGTCCCGGAGCAGACGAAGATGGCCGAACGGCTGGGCGCCCGCCGGGTGGTGGTCGAGGACGCCGGCCACTCCCCCAACGCCGAGCAGCCGGCCGCCACCGCCGAGGCGCTGGCCGGCTTCTGGAGCCGGGCCTAGCAGGTTCCGGTGCTTCCCACCGGCCCGGCCGGCGTCAGCACGGGACAAAATTCGTTAGTTACGGTAATATTTGATTCTGTCCGGGAATCATCGTCGACCCCGACGTCGGCGCGAATCAGCCGAAACCAGGACTTTACGGGCGAGCAACGACCCGGTAGCAGCACCACGACACCGTGGTTCACGCGGGACCAGAGGTCCTGGGCAAGCAGGGGGGAGCCCTTTTGCCACAGCAGACCGTCGACCGTTCGACGCGACAGACCCCGAAAGGGCTGATACCGACTCAGCCGCAACCGCCCCGCACCGCGGGGCCAGGAAAGGAGACGCCCATGCGCTTCGAGATCCTCCGACTGGACGACGCCAACGGCACCGCCACCGACCGACTGATCGCCGACGCCGAGACCGTCCGCGAGTTCGTCCAGGCCGCCGCCCGCACCGGCGAGCGCCTGCTCATCCGTCCGTGCCCGACCGTCTGACCCAGCGCGGCGCCTCCGACCGGGAGCCCTCACCCGCCGCCGAAGACCCGGGAACGTCCGATACCGACGTTCCGATACCCGACTGACGCCCCGTCGCCGCGATCGCCGATGACGGGGCGTCAGTGCGTCCGGGTCTCCCCGGCCCGCGGGACGGACGTTTGCCGCCGCCCGCCGCTGGACATTCCCTACCGGGAGCCGCCCGCACCGCGCCCACCCGGCGCCGGACGGACGCCCGCCACCGACAGGTGCCGCCGCGCCCTCCGTACGGGTGATCGTCCTTGACGCGGCGGTCCGGAGGGAGGAGCGTTGTCGGCTATGAGGGGCGAGCCAAGCTGCCCGAGGTGCGCCGGTCGGGTCCGCGCCCCCGGTCTGTTCTCAGACACCTGGCAGTGTGACCGGCACGGGGACGTGCACCCGATGCAGCCGGTGCTGCCCCCGAGCGTGGAAGCGCTCGGCGTCGCCGTCGCCCGTTCACAGGTCCCCGTCTGGCTGCCCTGGCCGCTCCCGGTCGGCTGGCTCTACACCGGCATCGCGCACGTCGGTGACGACGTCTCGGGCGCCCGGGCCACCGCCGTCGCCTGCTCCGGCCCGGCGCCGCTCGGCGGCTTCGGGGAGCTGGTGCTGGTCGCCGAGGAGCTGGGCGTCGGGCTCGGCGCCCGCTACGCGGGGCTGGCCGGCCCGGACCCGGGCGAGTCCGTCGCCCTCTACAAGCCCGCCGACGCCAAGCTGATGGCGGCCGGACGGCCCACCCCGATGTTCCACGTCCCGGACGCACCGGCCGACCGCGCGGTCTTCGTCGGCGAGGCCCGCGGGCTCTGGCTCTGGGCAGTGGCCTGGCCCGAGCAGTCGGCGCTGGTGATGTACGACGAGCTGGTCATCACCGACCTGCGCGAGGCCGGCGCCGAGCTGGACCTGCTCCCCTGCGGGGCCCTCTCCCCCCGCCTGCTCGGCTGAGCCCCGCGGGGGCCGCACTATCCTGGGCGGCACCCCGCCGCCCACCCCAGGAGCCGACTCCGTGCGCATCGACCTGCACGCCCACAGCAACGCCTCCGACGGCACCGACAGCCCGGCCGAGCTGGTCGCGGCGGCGGTCGCCGCGGGTCTGGACGTGGTGGCGCTGACCGACCACGACACGGTGGGGGGCCATGCCGAGGCCGCCGAGGCGGTGCACGCGCTGCCGGCCGGCACGCGGCTGACCCTCGTCCCGGGCGCCGAGCTGTCCTGCGTCGTGGACGGCATCAGCATGCACCTGCTGGCCTACCTGTTCGACCCGGCCGAGCCGGCGTTCGCGCAGGAGCGCGAGCTGGTGCGCACCGACCGGTTCCGGCGCGGACGGGCGATCGTCGAGCGGTGCCGCGCCCTGGGTGCGGACATCAGCTGGGAGCAGGTCGAGCGGATCGCGGGCGCCGGTTCGGTGGGCCGGCCGCACATCGCCAGCGCGCTGGTCGAGGCCGGCGTGGTGGCCACGGTCTCGGACGCGTTCACGCCGCAGTGGCTGGCCAACGGCGGGCGGGCAGACGTCCGCAAGCACGAGACCGACCCGGTCGAGGCGGTCCGGCTGGTCCGGGCGGCCGGCGGGGTGCCGGTCTTCGCGCACCCGGGCGCGGTCAAGCGCGGGCGGAC
The DNA here is from genome assembly GCF_055561295.1 of Kitasatospora sp. NPDC022785. Lineage (NCBI taxonomy): Bacteria > Bacillati > Actinomycetota > Actinomycetes > Kitasatosporales > Streptomycetaceae > Kitasatospora > Kitasatospora sp. NPDC022785. The sequence goes on from NZ_JBVHHB010000004.1 coordinate 336,828, forward strand.
CGTCTCCGACCGGGTGATCGCGGACCTCGCGGCGGCCGGGCTGGCCGCGCTGGAGGTCGACCACGTCGACCACGACGAGCCGGCCCGGGAGCACCTGCGCGGGCTGGCCGCCGAGCTCGGCCTGCTGACCACCGGGTCCAGCGACTACCACGGCAGCCGCAAGACCGTCCGGCTCGGCGAGCACACCACCGATCCCGCCGTCTACGAGGCGCTGGTGGCGCAGGCCACCGGCGCGAAGCCGATCGGGGGGTAGGCCCTCCCCGGCGCGCGAGCCGGGGTGCGGAAGCGCCCGGACGCTCGCCGATCCCGGCCTGAGCCGGTGTCAGTCCAGCGGTACCGCGCCGCGGTCGGGGTCGCGCAGGTCGGCGCCGTGCCGGAGCCAGCGCTCCTCCAGGGCGGCCGCGCCGTGCACGCGCTTCCAGCCGGCCTCGTTGGGCGTCATCGGCAGCAGCGGCAGGAACCGCACCGGGTCGGCCGGCTCGTCCAGCTCCAGATCGGGCACCAGGCCGCCCGGCTCGGCGGCCAGCACCGAGGTGAACGGCGCGCCGTCCCAGAGCGGGGAGCCGAGGTCCAGCGAGCCGCCGGGGGCCACCACCAGGCCCTCCACCTGCGGGGTCGCGGCGAAGGTGGCCAAGGTCCTGAGCACGCTGTCGCGCGCCCCACGGACCGTCAGGACCAGTTCGGCGCGCGGGCCGCGGACCTGGTCGGCGACGGTCGCGGTGGGGTCGGCCATCGGTGCGGCGGCCATCCCGAGCGTGGCGTAGCGGACCAGGCCGTCGGCGTCCGGGCCGAAGCGCAGCACCTCGATCCGGTCCGCGCCGAGGAAGGTGACCGCCGCGCGGCCGCTCGGTTCGCCGAAGGCGGTCAGCAGCCGGGCCTCGACGGCGGCCAGCACCGCCTCACGGGAGAGTCCGGAGGGGTCGTGGGAACCGCCGCCGGAGGCCGAGGAGGGGTCGCCGAAGAGCGGGAAGTCGTGCGCCATGCCGTGAGCGTAACCCGGGGCATCCGCCCGGTTGTCACGAGCGTCACGGGAACGCCGCAGCGGCAATGCCCGGTCAGATGTTAGTGTGAGCGACTGGCCACCGGGGATGCTTACCTCCTCCGGGGCAGCGGCGTGAAGGAGGTGGTTGCGGTGGATACCAGCCGACCATGCAGTACCGGCAGCTCTACCCGGCCCGGACGCCTTCCCCGTACCCCTCGTCACGCAGGCTGAAACAGCCCCAGCAGTAGCTGGGCCCGCCGCGTCCGTCGAGACGACCGAGGCAGTGTCAGGCCGGCCCGGGAGAGCACCCTCACCGGCGTCCGGTCGTTCCAGCGCGTGCCCCAGCAAGGCCGAGGACCGACCGCAGGCGCCCTTCCACCGGTGTTCCTTCGCCGTCGCACCACGGCCACTTCTGTCACCGCGCCGCCGTGCGGCGGCTCCTGCCCCAGGGAGCCTGCCATGTCGATGATCAACAGCCTGCGCGCCGCCGTCCGCACCAACCGCCGCCGCTCGGCGGCCGGCCTGTTCGACTCGATCCACCCGGGCGCGTCCACCTCGGCGGTGGTGGACTGCGCCGTCTACCAGCACGGCCGGCGACAGGGCGAGAGCTGCAGCCCGCGCGAGGCGGCCCGCCTCGTCAAGGCCTCGCAGCAAGTGCCGGACGGTGCAGGATCGTTCAGCTGGATCGGGCTGCACGAGCCGACCGAGGCCGAGTTCGAGGGCATCGCCCAGCGCTTCGGCCTGCACCCGCTGGCGGTCGAGGACGCCGTCCACGCGCACCAGCGGCCCAAGGTCGAGCGGTACGACGACGTCCTGTTCGCCGTCTTCAAGACGATCCGCTACGTCGAGCACGACCAGCTCACCCCGACCAGCGAGGTGGTCGAGACCGGCGAGCTGATGGTCTTCGCCGGGCGGGACTTCGTGATCACCGTCCGGCACGGCGGGCACAGCTCGCTGCAGGAGCTGCGGCACCGGCTGGAGGCCGACGCGGACGGCTCCGGGCTGCTCGCCAAGGGCCCGTCCGCGGTCCTGCACGCGATCGCCGACCAGGTGGTGGACAACTACCTGCTGGTCGCCGACCGGCTGCAGACCGACGTGGACGAGATCGAGTTCGACGTCTTCTCCAACAAGGGCGGCCGGGGCACCGACGTCGGCCGGGTCTACCAGCTCAAGCGCGAAGTGCTGGAGTTCAAGCGGGCGGTGGCGCCGTTGCTGCGGCCCATGCAGCAGCTCTCCGAGCCGTTGCAGCGGCTGGTCGACCCGGACATCCAGAAGTACTTCCGGGACGTCGCCGACCACCTCGCCCGGGTCACCGAGCAGGTGCACGGCTTCGACGAACTGCTCAACTCGCTGCTCCAGGCCAACCTGGCACAGGTCTCGGTGGCGCAGAACGAGGACATGCGCAAGATCACCGCCTGGGCGGCGATCTTCGCCGTGCCCACCATGATCACCGGTGTCTACGGCATGAACTTCGACTACATGCCGGAGCTGCACCACAAGTACGGGTACCCGATGGTGCTCGGCAGCGTCGTGCTGATCTGCATCGGCATGTACCGCGGCTTCCGCCGCAACGGCTGGCTGTAGAGCCCCGCCCGGGGCCGCCGGAGCGCTACTTGCGGCCCCCGCGGGCGACCAGGACCAGGCCGAGCAGGATCAGCACCACCGCCGGGTAGGCGGCCACCGGGGGCCACTGGCCGAGCCAGAGCGCGGCGATCAGCGCGGCCCCCGGGGTCTCCAGCAGGATCGCGGTGGAGGTGACGGACGGGCCCAGGGTGCGCACCACCCGGTTGCTCAGCGAGTGGCCGAGCAGCTGGGCGGTGACCATCAGCAGCACGATCTGCCACCAGGCCCCGGCCGGCCAGCCGCTCATCGTGGTCCCGGCGACCAGGCAGATCACCAGCAGCACCACCGCCGTGGTGGCGTAGCAGACCAGGGTGTACGCGGTGGTGCTGACGGTCCTGCGGACCTCGGCGCCCAGCAGCATGTACCCGGCCGCCGCGAGGCCGGCGCCGAGCGCCAGCGCGTCGCCGAGCATGGCGCGCGGGGACAGCGACATGTCGACGCCGGTGAGCACCAGCACGCCGGCGAAGGCCACCGACATGCCGGTCCAGACCAGCCTGGGCGCCCGCACCCCGAGCAGCCGCATCAGCAGGATGGTCCAGAGCGGGGTGGTGGTCACCAGCGCGGTCGCCGAAGCCACCGAGGTCATCCGCAGGCTGGGCATCCAGAGCGCGAAGTGCACCGCGAGCAGCGCACCGGCCGCCACCGCCAGCAGCAGCGCCCGTCCGCCGATCCCGCGCAGCTCGGCGCGGTGCCGCAGCAGCGCGTACGGGCCCAGCACGCCGACCGACATGACGTTGCGCCAGAACGCGATCGCCAGGGCGGGGGCGGCGGTGGCGCTGATCAGCGGCCCGGAGAGCGAGATGCCGGAGACGGAGACGGCGAGCAGCAGCAGGTCGAGCTTGGGGAGCGGGTGCGAGGGCACCCGGCCGGCCGCGGTGGCGGTGCGGCCGGAATCGGCGGGGGCGGCGGTCTCGGGCCGGGCGGCGGGCACGGCGCTCCTCTGGCTCGTCGTGAGGGTGCGGGCGGATCCTAAGGTAAGGCCCATGGGGCCGTCATGGCACTGTCGCCCGACGAGTGAGACGTCTCGTGGGCGTCCTGCGGGCGCGTCGCCGGGGCAGCGGTGTCCGCCAGGCAGGCAGTACTCCGACGACACGCCCCCAGGCCTTACGCTGTCCGCCATGGACCGTACGCCTGCCGCAGCCGCGACCGCCGACGACTTCCTCGACCGGGCTCTGCTGGAGGAGGCTGCCAAGAAGTCCGGCCTGCTCTGGGTGCGCGCGGACGGCCAGGAACAGAGCCGGGCGCTCTGGCACGCCTGGTACGACGGCGCGGTTGTGGTGGTCGGCGACGGCGGCGAGCAGCCGCTGCACGGACTCGCCGCCGGAGTCGGCGCGGTGGTCACCGTGCGCAGCAAGGACAAGGGCGGCCGGCTGACCGGCTGGCCGGCCCGGGTCACCGAGCTGACGCCGGGCGGCGAGGCCTGGCTCGGCGCCGTGGAGGAGCTCAAGGGCAAGCGGCTGAACGCGCCCGACACCGACACCATCGCCGACCGCTGGGCCCGCGAGTGCCGGGTGCTGCGGCTGGAGCCGGCCGGCGCGCTGGCCGAGCACCCCGGGGCCATGCCGGACACCTCGCACGCCGCCGCCCCGATGCCCACCCCCGCGACCACCCGGATGCCCATCCCGGCCGGGCTGCCCAAGCTGCTCCTCAAGCGCCGCAAGGGCTGAGCCCCACCCCGGGATCCTCCCGGATTCCCCTGGAGCCCCCTGGATCCCCCCCGGACCTCCCCGCAGCAGGAAGCCGGCCGGGCGGGCTTCCTGTGCGGCCGCGGAGCCGGCTCCCCCCCAGGTCACGCGCCCCGGCCGCGGGCCGTGCCTCGCCGGGCCGGGCCCGGAGTGCCCGGGTAGCCTTGGCCGCGGGGCGCTCCCCCGCGCCCGTGCGGGCGTCGAGCAGGTCGAACGAGGCGAGGGAGTCCATGGCAGGGGCAGGCAGCCGGGTCTTCATCTCGCACCTCTCCGGCATCGCCGTCTTCGACCCGAACGGCGACCAGGTCGGCCGGGTCCGTGACGTGGTGGTCTCGCTCCGCCTCGGCGGCCGCCCGCCCCGGGTGCTCGGGCTGGTGGTCGAGGTGATCGGCCGGCGCCGGATCTTCCTGCCGATGACCAGGGTGACCAGCCTGGAGTCCGGCCAGGTGCTCACCACCGGCGTCATCAACATGCGCCGCTTCGAGCAGCGCCCGTCCGAGACCCTCGTCCTCGGCGAGCTGCTGGACCGCACCGTCACCTGGAACAAGACCGGCCAGGAGGTCACCGTCCTGGACGTCGCGATGGTGCAGTCCCGGCTGCGCGAGTGGGAGATCAGCAAGGTCTTCGTCCAGGTCGGCCGGGTCGGCCGGCTGCGCAAGGCCAAGGGCGAGACGATCACCGTGGACTGGAAGGACGTCACCGGTTTCGCCCTCCCCGAGGAGAACCAGGGCGCCGCCAACCTGCTCGCCACCTTCGACCAGCTGCGCGCCGCCGACCTCGCCAACGTCATGCACCACCTCTCCTCCAAGCGCCGCGCCGAGGTGGCCGCCGCGCTGGACGACGAGCGGCTCGCCGACGTCCTGGAGGAGCTGCCCGAGGACGACCAGGTCGAGATCATCGGCAAGCTGAAGGACGAGCGCGCCGCCGACGTCCTGGAGGCGATGGACCCGGACGACGCCGCCGACCTGCTCTCCGAACTGCCCGGCGACGAGGCCGAGCGGCTGCTCCAGCTGATGGAGCCGGAGGAGGCCGAGCCGGTCCGGCGCCTGCTGAAGTACGAGGAGAACACCGCCGGCGGTCTGATGACCACCGAACCCATCGTGCTGGAGCCGGACGCCACCGTGGCCGAGGCGCTCGCCCGGGTGCGGGTCTCCGACAACAAGCCGGCCCTGGCCGCGCAGGTCTTCGTCTGCCGCCCGCCGAACGAGACCCCGACCGGCAAGTACCTGGGCACCGTGCACTTCCAGCGGCTGCTCCGCGAGCCCCCGTACACCCTGGTCGGCTCGCTGGTGGACGACGACCTCGACCCGCTTCCGCCGGACACCCCGCTGACGCTGGTCACCAGCTACCTCGCGACGTACAACATGGTCGCCGCCCCCGTGGTCGACGAGGCCGACCACCTCGTCGGTGCGGTGACCGTCGACGACGTGCTCGACCACCTGCTGCCCGAGGACTGGCGCGAGGCCACCCTGCACGGGCCGGCCGACGAGAGGGAGGTCACCGGTGGACGCTGACCGCAAGGGCCGGCGGGACGACAGTCCCCGCCAGCGCCTGCAGGGCGAGCTGCGGCAACTGCGCCAGCTGCGCGAACTGCGCGCCCGGGAGGGCGCCCGCGAACGGCGCGAGCCCTCGGCCGGCGGCCCCGCCCGCTCCCGGCTCGACCAGCCGCGGACGACCCGCCCCGGCCTGATCACCCTGCCGACGTACGACCCGGAGGCCTTCGGCAAGCTCTCGGAGCGGATCGCCCGCTTCCTCGGTACCGGGCGGTTCATCGTCTGGATGACGATCGTGGTGGTCATCTGGGTGGGCTGGAACACCGTGCTGCCGGACCAGGTCCACTTCGACGACTACCCCTTCATCTTCCTCACCCTGATGCTCTCGCTCCAGGCCTCGTACGCCGCGCCGCTGATCCTGCTCGCGCAGAACCGCCAGGACGACCGGGACCGCGTCAACATGGAGCAGGACCGCGCCCGCAGCGACCGCAACATCGCCGACACCGAGTACCTGACCCGCGAGGTGGCCGCGTTGCGCCAAGGCCTCGGCGAGGTCGCCACCCGGGCCTTCATCGCCTCGGAGCTGGGGAGCATCCGCTCCGAACTGCAGTCCCTGCTCAAGGAGATCGACGAGCGCCGGGAGACGTCCGAGGTGCTGTGACCGGCGGCACGCTACCGCCGGGTTAACCGGTACGCCCGGAGCCGTACCATCAAGGCATGGCCAACGAGACAGAGGTCGCGGCCGGCGTCACGGAGGAGTCCGTACGCCAGGCGCTGGCGACCGTCAACGACCCGGAGATCAACCGCCCGATCACCGAGATCGGCATGGTGAAATCGGTCGAGATCGCCGAGGGCGGCGCGGTGCGCGTCGCGGTCTACCTGACGGTCTCCGGCTGCCCGATGCGCGACACCATCGTCACCCGCGTCCGCGAGGCGGTCGGGAGGGTCCCCGGTGTGACCGGGGTCGAGGTGGAGCTCGACGTGATGAGCGACGAGCAGCGCAAGGAGCTCTCCCAGCTGCTGCGCGGCGGGGCCCCCGAGAGGGAGATCCCGTTCGCCAAGCCCGGCACGCTGACCCGCGTCTACGCGGTCGCCTCCGGCAAGGGCGGCGTCGGCAAGTCCTCGGTGACGGTGAACCTGGCGGCCGCGATGGCCGCGGACGGCCTCAAGGTCGCCGTGGTGGACGCCGACATCTACGGCCACAGCGTGCCGCGGATGCTGGGCGTCGAGGGCCGGCCCACCCAGGTCCAGGACATGATCATGCCGCCGCAGGCGAACGGCGTGAAGGTCATCTCGATCGGCATGTTCACCCCGGGCAACGCCCCCGTGGTCTGGCGCGGCCCGATGCTGCACCGCGCGCTGCAGCAGTTCCTGGCCGACGTCTACTGGGGCGACCTCGACGTCCTGCTGCTCGACCTGCCGCCCGGCACCGGCGACATCGCGATCTCGGTGGCGCAGCTGGTCCCCAACGCGGAGATCCTGATCGTCACCACCCCGCAGATGGCCGCCGCCGAGGTGGCCGAGCGGGCCGGCACCATCGCGGTGCAGACCCACCAGAAGATCGTCGGCGTGATCGAGAACATGTCCGGCATGCCGTGCCCGCACTGCGACGAGATGATCGACGTGTTCGGCACCGGCGGCGGCCAGACCGTCGCCGACGCGCTCACCCGGACCGTCGGTGCCACCGTCCCGGTGCTCGGCTCGATCCCGATCGACGTCCGCCTGCGCGAGGGCGGCGACGACGGCCGCCCGGTCGTGCTCGCCGCCCCCGACTCCCCGGCCGGCGCCGCCCTGCGCGCCGTCGCCGGCAAGCTCGGCGGCCGCCAGCGCGGCCTCTCCGGCCTCTCCCTGGGGCTCACCCCGAAGAACAAGTTCTGATCAACCACCGGGCTGGTCAGCGGCTGGGCACCTGCCCAACCTGCTGACCAGCCCGTTTGCCGTCACCAACTGTCAACGTTGGTCGCCCCTGGTAGACCTCGCACGGCCCAGCGACGGCCCCGGGACCCACCGCCCGGGACCGCCTTCCGCTCTAGCAGCCGATGGGGCGCCACCGATACACCCGGATGGCCTTGTCGAGCAGGTATGCTGAGACCTGTTCAGATCCCTCGCTGGTCGCAGTCGCCTCGGCACTCGGCCGGGGCTCCCGGTTCGCCGGGATTTTCTCACACAGCGAGGAGATCGAGCATGAGGAAGCGGACGACTGGCGGTACCAAGGAGAGCAAGATCAACCCGGCGGTAGTCGTGGTGGTGATCAAGCTCCTGGAGGCCGTTACGGCGATCGCGATCTGCGTGGAGCGGTTCAAGCGCTAGGCAGCGCCCTCATGATCGAGATGGACACCGGACGGAAGGCCCAGGTAAACGCAAGTGAGCCCGGCCGTTAGCTGATCGGCCGGACCCAACTCGGTTACTCCACACATGAGCCCGGTCTCTGCGCCAACAGAGATCGGGCTCCTCTGTTGGGAGCCTCTATGTCTTGCGTGACTCGAAGAGTCGAGAGAGCAAGGACTCATCTTGCTCATGAGCAAGATGACCTTGCACGTGCGCAAGTAGCGTGACTTGTTCACTATAACCCAGGCTATAGAGAGCAACTGAGAGGTTCGAAGAGCATCTACGAGGAACTGAGACGTTCTAACGAGGTTCCGAGATCCACAGACAGGTACGGCACAGAAACCTTCAGATCCGCTTACATCAAGCGTAGGTGCCGTTCGATGGACTGACACCTCCACCAACCAACAAGCTGGTCTCGCACCACTAGCTGCAGTCACGCGGGCGTTGGCGCGATCTTTGGCCGGTGTCCTGTCTGGTCTGGGGTCGAGCATGATCGGGGGGCCGTAAGCTGTTGCGACTCGGTCAGGGCTTCTGGGCCTGACCGCAATTTGGCCGAGTGGCCCCCCGTTCTTGCTCGACGCGGGTCCCGGGCCAGGGAGGTGGGTAAAGATCGCGTCGGCGCCCGCCCCCGGCCCCGGCGGGTTTGTCCTTACGTCGTCCGTCCGCCCTGGCGCGGCCGGCCGCCGCCGTCGCGGGGCGCAGACAGGAGCGGAGGCGAGCGGCGGGCCAGCGCCGCGAGCGAAGCTCGCCTTGACTCAGTAGCGAAACTCATAACACCCACTCCCACCCCACCCCTCTCTCTTCCTTCCCTACCCCTCTCCACCCGCCGGGCTTCGGGCAGGGGTCGCACGCGCACCGGCTACCGGCCTAACCTCAACCTCTCCCGGCACCCGAGTCAGGTCGCATGAGTACGGCGGTGGCATCGTCGTGGCACTTGCTGCGGGGCCAGCGACGCCCGTGCGGATCGGAGCGTTCAAGATCTCGCGTGTACTCGATGAGGCCGTGCGGCCCGTCGACATCGAGCTTGCGGAGAAGGTCCGGCCAGCCCAAGACACCGAAGTCATCCACTGCGCGGGCGGCTCCGTCGGTGAGGATCGCTGCCGTGTGAAGCTCGGACAGTGACACAGCTCCCGTCAGGCTCTGCTCGGCAGCTCCGGGCTCTGTGGAAGCAACCCAGTACCCATCGACGGTGTTCATGACCTCTCGCTGAGCCCACGCCAGGGCTACACGCCTCTCCCCCTCCTGCAAGTGCGCCAACTCTGGTTGCAGAGCGACGCGTTGCCGATCGGTAACCCCGGAGACGCGATGATCCGCGTGTACCTCTATCCCCGTTGAAAGACTGAGGGCGACGGTCGAGTCCGCGAGCGCGAGCCACTCGAAGGCTCCCCCCCGTACTCGGGCAACGGCCACCGTGGCCGAGGGCGTCATGGGGTTCGCCAAGTCGCATGTGTCCGCATGGAGTCGAGCTGTTGAAGCGATCGCGTCGGCCAGGCACTCGGTCAGGCTCGCCGGCCGCTCCGCGGCTTGCATGAAAATGGCCGCCCCGAGGTTCCTGACGAACCAGGGCACCCCGTGCACGCAGCCGGTCTCGACGGCACTTGGCAGGCCTGCTCCGTCGAGCACGACGACGGTCTCCGCACCGGCTATGACGAAGTCCTCGTTCGCCCGGCCCGGGTTCGGGGCCGACGCCGTCGCTATCAGCAACTCAGGCCGCCTCGTGGCGGAGCACACCCGTCAGGGCCTGGGTCGCAAGCACGCGCTTGGTACCTGCCTCGTAGTCACAGCCGATGACCATGGAGAACGGCTCGCTCCCGACTTCGCCGTACAGCTCGGCGACGTTCTCGGACAGGTAGCGAGCCACGCCCAGCGATCCGACCGCGTGAACACCGGCAACGAGTAGGAAGGTCCCGACACCGTCCGGTCGGGGCAGTCGCCCGAGGTAGGCCACGTCCGCCGGTCGGGGCGTCTCTGGATCGTCAGTCGGCGACGTGATGGCCTGGCCGCTTTCCCGGTCGATCAATGCCCACCGGCCGTCCGCCAGGGTCTCGAAGGACAGGCGGGGGTCGCCTGCGAGAGCTGTTGCGGTGACGGGCGAGGTCTTCGGTCCGCAGACGACCACCAGCCCATCGCGGTTCAGGTCGATCGCCCCGGTGGTGGGGATGTACTCAAGCTCGCCGTCGAGCTGAAGCCGGTGGGCCAGGTTGATCAGTTGCTGCCCCGTGGCGCTGTCCTCAACGGCAACGTAATCGCGCTCTCCCGGTCGCTGAGGCACTGCGACTGCCACACGATCGACGCCGAGGAAGGCACGCTCCGCCGGCGGGCCCGCATCCTTGAGTTGAGCAACCCTCGCGCGGCTGACGCCCATCAGCTTCGCCACCTCGGCCATGGAGAGGCCGTTCTGCCGGAGCCAGGCGATGCTTTCCTTCCGCATCCGGGACGTCTCGACCACCGCCGCTTGCAGCTCTTCCATGAGCTGAACAGCTTCTTTGACGCGGACTCGGTGGTCCTTGATGGCCGCGACGCGGCTGACTTCACTGATCACGGCCAGGTGCCTCCCATTCCACGTGAGGGATCCATGGACCCAATGCTAAGGGGGGCTTGACACCCTGACCAGTCGGGTGCACTCTACTGGTAAGCCCCCCTTAGCAAGCGGGAGGCCCGCACCCCAGGTGGTAAGTCCCCCTTAACGGGGAGGAGCCGCCGAACACGCCGCCTGCTCGATCCCCGGTCGCCCCGGTCTCCTCGGGCTGCCGAACACGCCGCCAGCAAATGCAGCGGGGACGGCGCGCTCATGCCGCCAAGCCGACGCGCCGTCCCCTTCGCCCCTCGTTCAAGGGAGCCTCCATCATGCCTGCTGCCACCATCGCCGGTCTCGCCGTCGCGCTCGTCCAGTGCTTGTGCGGCGGGACCGGCCGCATTCCGGTCCCTGCGAAGTACCGGGCCGCGCTGGGCGCCGTCGTCTCCTGCTCGCTCCACTCCGCCCCCGCACCGGCCGCCGACGTATGCCCGGCCTGCTCGGGAACGCTGCGGGTCGTGGACTCGGACGGCGCCCTGTCCGGCACGGTCGGTGTCCTGGTCCCGTGCGACTGCATCAGCACCCACCTCTACGGTCAGTACGGCGCCTGCCCGTGCCACGTCGATGTCTGGGACGAGAACGACGGTCACACCGGCTGGGAGCCCATCCCGCTCGCGGAGTTCACCGACGGCGGCCCGTTCTTCCGCCCCTGCGCCGAGCACGCCCCCGGCGTTCGGCCTGTCCTGGCGGTGGCCGCGTGACCCACGCCTCCGCCCTCCCCGGTGAGGCGTCCCGGCTCGCGGTCGCGGACCTGGCCCGGCTCGCCTCCCGGGGAGACCTCCCCCGACTCCAGGACCAGTTACGCCGCACCGGCGGCTGCGCCAACCCGATCCACCTCAAGGGCTTCCGCACCCTGGTCCACGCCCCGACCGGCGCGGTGTGGAACCGCTACTCCACCGACCACGAACCCGGTGGACGCCTGAAGGTCGCGTGCGGCAACCGGCGGGCCTCCCGCTGCCCCTCCTGCGCCCGCACCTACTCCGCCGACACCTTCCACCTGATCCGCGCCGGACTCGCCGGCGACGACTCGAAGGGCGTCCCGGACACGGTCCGCTCCCACCCCCGCGTCTTCGCCACCCTCACCGCCCCCAGCTTCGGCCCGGTCCACAACCGCCCCGACACCGGCACCTGCCGCTGCGGCCACGCCCACCCCAAGGACTCACCCCTCCTCGGCACCCCGCTGGATCCGGAGCGCTACGACTACGCGCACGCCGTGCTCTGGAACAACCACGCCCCCGACCTGTGGCGCCGCTTCACCATCTACCTGTTCCGCACCATGGCGAAGATGGCCGGGCTGTTCCAGTGGCAGTTCAAGGAGCAGGCGAAGATCTCGTTCGGCAAGGTCGCCGAGTACCAGCGACGCGGCGCGGTCCACTTCCACGCCGTCATCCGCATCGATGGCCCCGGCGGACCCGACACACCTCCGCCCCCGTGGGCCACCCTCGCCCTGCTCGACGCCGCGATCCGCGCCGCCGCCCGCCGCGCTGGTGTCCCGGTGGCTGCCGCCGGCGACCACCCGGCCAGGGTCCTCCAGTGGGGTGACCAGGTGGACGTCCGCCCGATCGGCGCCTTCGCCACCGGCGAGATCTCGGAACAGGCCGTCGCCTCGTACGTCGCCAAGTACGCCACCAAGTCGGCCGAGACCACCGAGACCGTGGACCGGCGCATCCTGGAGCGCCACGAGCTCGACCGCCACGACCTGCCCGCCCACACGCGGCGGCTGATCGAAGCCTGCTGGGACCTCGACAAGCTCTACCCCGGTCGGCTGCTGGCGCACTGGTCCCACATGCTCGGCTTCCGGGGCCACTTCTCCTCCAAGTCCCCGACCTACTCGACCACGCTCGGCGCCCTGCGCCAGGTCCGCGCCGACTACCGCGCCGAACAAGCCCACGCCGACCTGCGGGACCGGCTCCTCGCCAAGGGCCTGCCCGATCTGAACGACCTGCCCGACGCCGAAACCCTGGTCCTCGCCCACTGGGCGTTCGCCGGCGCCGGGAATAGCCCCGGCGAATCCATGCTCGCCGCCACCATCGCCGCCGATCTACACGCACGCCGAACCACCGACCGACAGGAACTCAAAGAACAACTCGACTCAGAGGAAAGGGACTTCGCATGGCTGTGAGGGGGGCACTGCCCGACCGCTACCTGACACCGATCGACCTGGCCGCACTGCTTGGCATCCCGGTCGAGACCGTCTACCAGTGGCGCCGCAAGCGCACCGGACCGCCCGGCTTCCGCATCGGCCGACACCTGCGCTTCGACCCCGCCAAGGTCCACGCCTGGATCGAGACCCTGAGCCAGGAGGCAGCCTGATGGCCGGACACGTCCAAGACCGCTGGTACAAAAGCGAGTTGGGACCCGACGGCAAGTCGCGCAGGGTCAAGACCGACCGGTACGGCATCGGCATGCGCTACCGCGCCCGCTACGTCGGCCCCGACGGCACCGAGAAGTCCAAGAGCTTCCCCGACCGCCAGAAGCGCAAGGCCGACCAGTGGCTGACCGACATCGAGGCCGACATGTCGCGCGGCCAGTACATCGACCCGAACGCTGGACGGGTGACCGTCAAGCAGCACGCCGAGAAGTGGCTTGCCTCGCTCAGCATGGACCCTCAGTCCTATGTCAGCACCGAGCAACGCATCCGGCTGCACGTGGTGCCGCACCTCGGGACGCGCCCGCTCAGCTCGCTGCGGCCGTCCGACATCCGCGAGTGGCTGGTGAAGCTCACCGATCAGGGGCTCTCCCCCGCGTCACAGCGGGTCATCTTCGCGAACCTCGGCACCATGCTCACTGCGGCAGTGGAAGACCGGCTGATCCCGAACAACCCCTGCCGGTCGACCTCGGTCCGGGCTCCGAAGCTGGCCGCTCGCCGCATCGTCCCGTGGCTGGTGGCCCGGGTGCTGGCCGTGCGTGCGACGTTCCCCGACGACTACCGACCGATGGTGGACTTAGCTGGCGGCTGCGGTCTGCGACAGGGGGAGATCTTCGGCCTGGCCGTGGAAGACCTGGACTTCACCGAGGGCGTGGTCCACGTGAGCCGTCAGGTCCGGCTGATCAGGAACCGCCCGGTGTTCTCCCTGCCCAAGGGCAACAAGACCCGTAAGGTCCCGCTGCCGGACTCGATGGCGAAGTCCCTCCGGACCCACCTGGCATCACACCCGCCGGTCCGCGTCACCCTCCCCTGGCGGGGCGTGGACGGGCCGCCAACCAGCGCGAACCTGCTGTTCGTGGATGCCAAAGGGCAGAGCCTGAACCGCAACGGCTTCAACCGCACGGTCTGGCGCCCGGCCCTCACCGCCGCCGGCGCACCGCTCGGCCGGGAGAACGGCATGCACGCCCTGCGGCACTTCTACGCCTCCGTGCTCCTGGACGCGGGAGAGAGCATCAAGGCCCTGAGCGAGTATCTCGGCCACCACGATCCGGGCTTCACGCTCCGGACCTACACGCACCTCATGCCGAGCAGCGAGAGGCGGACCAAGGAAGCCGTCGATCTGGCCTTGGGGAACGGCCCCGATCCGGCCGACGGCCCGGACACGGCCCAGCGGCCCGAATGAGCACATAAAGCAGCAGGTCAGACGCCTGCCAGCCTGAGTTGAACAAGTTCTGATCGGACACACCTCGAAGGGCCGGGCCCGCGCCCGGCCCTTCGTGCTGTCCGGCCCCTCGTGCCGTCCGGGCTACGGGCGGGTGTAGGCGGTCAGGTCGGGGACGGTGGAGAAGCCGGCGCCGTAGGCGCTGACGCCGCGGCCGTAGGCGCCGAGCAGGACGCCGGGGGCCTCGCCCGCGAGCACCCAGCCGTACTCGGACTCGCGGTAGCGGAAGGGCTGCGGCAGGCCGTTCACCGGGAGGCTGAGGGTGGACCAGCCGGGGCCGGCCAGGTCGTCGGCGAGGTCCCAGGCGAGGGCGGACTGCTGGTCCAGCCAGTCCTGGCGCAGGGTGCGGTCCAGCTGGCCCGGCCAGGTCGAGGCGAGCAGGCCGGAGCCGGCCAGCCAGGCGGCGGAGGAGGCGGAGGTCGCCTCCAGGGTGCCGGTGTTGTCGGCGCTGCGGCGGCTGTCCCGGCGGGCGACGGTGACCACGACCGCGAACTTGCGCATGTCGCGCGGCTCGTACTGCCGGGCCGGCTCCTCGCCGTGACCGAGGGAGCCGTAGTCGACGCTGCCGGCCGATCCGGTGCGCGGGCCGCCCGCGCCGGCCTGCATCAGGTAGCGGCGGCCGGTCCAGCCGTCGTCCAGGCCGTACCAGGGGAAGTCCGCCGACAGGTAGGGCACCAGCGGGTCCGCCGGGCCGGCCTGGCCGCCGACCACCCGGCCACCGGCCGTGGCCGTGGCCGTCCCCACCGCATGACTCGTCGCGTCCATCCCCGGGCCTCCTCAAACGCACGTATTCCTGCCGCAGCGCGCTCCCATGGTGGCGCACCGCGGCGTCTCCGCCGTGCGTCTTCGGTCCGAAGGGGACCGGAAGTGACCGACGGCACAGCGGGAACAATCAGCACAATAGCGGCGCGGACGCCGCCGCCCCGCTCAGCCGTGCGGCCGGGCGGGGCGGCGGTGTCGTGGTGCGGACGCGCGATCAGGTGGCGTCGGGGTCGAACGGGGGGCGCTCGCCGGGCTCGAGCGGAGTGCCCGCCGAGGCGGCCGCCGGGACGGCGGCGGAGGACTTGTCCATGCTGACCGTGCCGGTGCGGCCGTGGCCGTTCACCGCGGCCTCGGGCTTGTCGTCCAGCACCGAGCGGATGTCGAGGGAGTCCCGCATCTCCTTGAGGCCCAGCGGGTCCGGGTTGTCGCCCATGAGCTGCTTGCGGACGAAGGTCTTGGGGTGGAGGTCCTCGAACTCGAAGTCCTTGAACTCGGGGCCGAGCTCGCTGCGGATGTCCTCCTTCGCGCTGTCGGCGAAGGACCGGACCTTGCGGATGAAGCCCATGGTGTCCTGGATCAGCTTCGGCAGCTTGTCCGGGCCGAAGATCACGATGGCCATGATGACCAGGGTCAGGATCTCCAGTCCGCCTACGTCGCTGAACACCTAAGCTCCCTCAGCTCGTCGGACAACGGTTCCTAACAGCGTAATGGCCACCGGCGGTTCCACGGCCCACGATGTGATGAAGCCGTGGTGAAGACCCGCCGATGGCCGTGGCCGGTGACCGAGGCCGAGGTGACCCGGTGTGCCTAACGAGTCTCGTGGTGGAGACCGGCCAGGCCGGAGCTGGGGGTGCGGTCCGGAGCGTCGAACGGCGGGGTCGCGCCGCGGGTGGCCGCCACCGGGCGGACCGGGAAGTCCACCGGGACCTGCGCGGTCATCGGGACCAGCCCGCCGCTGCGGCCGGTGCCGCCGACCGCCGGGCTGACCGAGGTGCCGTGCTGATCCTCGCTCTGCGCGGTGAAACCGCCGACGCCGCCGAGCGTCACCGCGGCGACCGAGAAGGCCCCGGCGGCGGCGAAGACGAACCGGCGCCCGCGCGGCGGGGCCTGCCGGACGCCGGCGGGGCTCGCGGCGGCCGCGGCCGGCTCGGGACGGGCGGAGGCCTCGGGGCGGCCGCTGCGCCGGCCCATCAGCGGGCGCAGCACCGAACCGCCGCGGCCGAACGCCCGGGGGTCGATCCCCGGCACCGGCGCGTCGGCACCGAGCGCGCCCGCGCCGAAGGAGGCGCCGGCGCCGCGGCCGAAGGAGCCGCCGTTCAGCCGGCTGCCACCGAGCGTGCCGCCGGCCGCGGGGAGGCCGCCGCCGGGCAGGTCGTCGTCGTCCCGGCGCGACCGGTCGGCGGCGGGCGGCCGCTCGTCCGGGACGTCGTCCGGGAGGGCGCCGACGGCCATCAGCCGGGCCATCAGCCCCGAGGACGGGCCGGGTGTGTCGGTACGGGTCAGCAGGTGCTTGACGGCGCGGCCCTCGTCGGCCTCGGCGAGGCACTGCGGGCAGGTCGCCAGGTGGGCCTGGACGCGGTCGCGCGAGTCGTGGCCGAGTTCGCCGTCGACGAAGGCGGAGAGCCGCTCCCCGAGGTGGTGCTCCTCGGCGTGCTCGGTGGGCCGGACGGCGACCGCGCGCAGCGCGGGATCACCCGGCAGGGCGGCGGCCGGCGGCACGGGCACGTCGGTGCCGTCCTGGCCGCGGCGGCCCAGCTGGGGCCAGCCGCCCCGGCGGTTGGCGGCCTTGCCGGTCGCGTCCGACCGGCCCGGCCCAGACCGGCCGGTTCCGCTCACGATCGCCTCCGTCCGCGCCCGCCCGGCGCTCCGGGGGCCTCGCCGGCGGCGACGCCGACCGGCACCGGCTCCTCGGAGCCGCCCCGGCGCTCGCGGCCGGGGGCCGCGCCGGGAGCGCGGTGCTTGAGCGCGGCGCGCAGGTGCGAGCGACCGCGGTGGATCCGGCTGCGGACGGTACCGAGCTTGACGCCGAGCGTGGCCGCGATCTCCTCGTAGGAGAGGCCCTCGATGTCGCAGAGCACCACGGCGGCACGGAACTCGGGGGCCAGCGTGTCCAGCGCCTGCTGGATGTCGGCGTCGAAGTGGGTGTCGCTGAAGTGCTGGGCCGGGCTGGGCTCGCGGGAGGCCAGCCGCTCGGCCGCGTCCTCGCCGAGCGCGTCGAAGCGGATGCGCTGGCGGCGGCGGACCATGTCCAGGAAGAGATTGGTGGTGATCCGGTGCAGCCAGCCCTCGAACGTGCCGGGGGTGTAGGTCGACAACGAACGGAACACCCGGACGAAGACCTCCTGGGTGAGGTCCTCGGCGTCGTGCTGGTTGCCCGTCAGACGGTAGGCGAGGCGGTAGACGCGGGCACTGTGGGCCTCGACGATCTCCTCCCACGTGGGCGGAGTCCAGGTCTGCGCGTCGGGACCCTCGGCGAAGCTCGCGAGGGCGGCGGGGGCCTCGGTGGTACCGGCGGCCGGCGTCGCGGCGGCCGGCTGGTCCAGGGGGGAGTGCGCAGGCTGGTTCATCACGGGCTTCGGCGTACGGGCCGACGTGGTGCTGCGGATGTGCCGCCGCACAGGGACGTCGCCCTCGGCCACACCTCCTCGGTCGGCTCTTCTGCCCAGCAGGGCCACCACCATATCCACCTCACCCGTCAAGCCCGGATAAAAGTGCCCGGGGCCGTCAAGCCCGGATTGCGGGCCCGGGGATGTCGGCTCACCCGGTCCCTGCTCCACCCAACGGCCCGCCGCCGTACGCGGTTCCCGCCCGGCCAGTAATCTGTGGCAGGAAATATCGACATCCGCTTCGACATCCGCTCCGCGCCGGGCCACCACCCGGGGCTCCGAAAGAGGCAGCCATCAGCGAGTTCGGGCCCGCCCGCGTGGCCCTCGCCGACACCTATGTCGGCGAGGATGCGGTGCTGACGTACGCCCGGGCACAGTCCGCGCGGACCGGCATCAAGGCGATCGGACCGAGCGGCGGGGCCTGTCTGCGCCTGCTGGCGGCGGCGCTCGACGCCAAGGCGGTGGCCGAGATCGGCACCGGGACGGGCGTCTCCGGGGTCTACCTGCTGCGCGGGATGCGGCCGGACGGCGTGCTCACCACGGTGGACTCCGAGCCGGTGCGCCAGCAGCTGGCCCGGGAGGCCTACCAGGCGGCCGGATTCGCGGCCAACCGGTCGCGGTTCATACCGGGCCGGGCACTGGAGGTCCTGCCCCGGCTCGCGGACGGCCAGTACGACCTGGTGTTCTGCGACGGGGACCCGGCGGAGTCCCGGGAGTACCTGTCGGAGTCGATGCGGCTGCTGCGGCCGGGCGGGATGGTCTGCTTCGAGGGCGTCTTCCAGGAGGGCCGGCTGGCCGAGCCGGAGCTCCAGGACCCGCAGACCCACGCGGTGCGCGACCTGGTCCGGGACGTCCGGGAGAGCGAGTCGCTGCTGCCGGCGCTGCTGCCGGTCTCGGACGGGCTGCTCTGCGCCGTGAAGCGCTGAGCACCCCCGGTCGGGCCGGGAGCGGCTGAGCGCTCCGGGCCGGCCGCGGGGCGGCTGAGGGCCCCGGTC
Organism: Kitasatospora sp. NPDC022785; assembly: GCF_055561295.1. Taxonomy (NCBI): domain Bacteria; kingdom Bacillati; phylum Actinomycetota; class Actinomycetes; order Kitasatosporales; family Streptomycetaceae; genus Kitasatospora; species Kitasatospora sp. NPDC022785. Next base: position 355,467 of record NZ_JBVHHB010000004.1, read on the forward strand.
CGGCCGCGGGGCGGCTGAGGGCCCCGGTCCGGCCGGGGGCGGCTGAGCGCTCCGGGCCGGCCGGGGGCGGCTGAGCGCCCCGGTCGGCCCCGGGAACCACAGAGCCCGGGCAGACGAATTCGTCGTACCCGGGCCCGGCAGCACATCTCAAGGAGATGGCGAGCACCCGCTGCGGTCAGCCGCAGGCCTTCTTCAGGGCCTCGCCGAGGGCGTCGGCCTCGTCAGGCGTGAGCTCCACCACAAGGCGTCCGCCGCCTTCGAGCGGAACGCGCATGATGATGCCCCGCCCCTCTTTGGTGACTTCGAGCGGGCCGTCACCCGTCCGCGGCTTCATGGCCGCCATGCTCGTTCCCCTTCCTGCAACCGCTCAGCTACGCACCGGCAGTCCGTCCACCGCCGGTATCGAACGCATTGATCGGAAGCCATTATCCCGCATGCCACGGCCTGATGACCAACATCACTCTCGGTGCAACCAGGGCCGGACCGGCCTCAAGCGGCACATTTCCAGCCATAAGCCCCGGCGCGGCGCCGGTCCGTACGCCACCGAAAGGTGCGATACCTCACACTCCCCACCCGGCCGTGTGCTCCGGCATCCTGACACACGACCGACCCGTGACGATCACAAGGGAGCCCCTCGCCCATGTCCGATTCCGTGCTGTACGAGCTGGACGGCGGCCTGGCCGTCATCACCATCAACCGCCCGGAGGCGATGAACGCCCTGGACGTCGCGACCAAGGTGGCGCTGCGGGACACCGTGGCCGCCGCCGCCGAGGACCGGGCGGTGCGGGCGGTGCTGCTGACCGGCGCCGGCGAGCGGGCCTTCTGCGTCGGGCAGGACCTCAAGGAGCACCTGGGCCTGCTGAAGCGGGCCGAGGAGACCGGCGAGGGCGCGCTCAAGACCGTCGCCGAGCACTACAACCCGCTGGTGCGGGCGCTGGCCGGGATGCGCAAGCCGACCGTGGCGGCCGTCGGCGGCGTGGCGGCGGGCGCGGGCGCCTCGCTGGCCTTCGCCTGCGACTTCCGGATCATCGCGGACACGGCCGGCTTCAACACCGCCTTCGCCGGGATCGCGCTGACCGCCGACTCGGGCGCCTCCTGGACGCTGCCCCGGCTGGTGGGGCACGCCAAGGCGACCGAGCTGCTGATGCTGCCGCGCACGGTGAAGGCCACCGAGGCGATGGAGCTGGGCCTGGCCACCAAGGTCGTGCCGGCCGCCGAGCTGGCCGCCACCGCGCGGGTCTTCGCCAAGGAGCTGGCCGAGGGCCCGACAGTGGCGCTCGGCGCGCTCAAGGAGTCGCTGGCGTACGGCGCCTCGCACTCCCTGGACGAGCTGCTCGACAAGGAGGACGAGCTGCAGACCCTGGCGGGCGAGAGCGAGGACCACCGGATCGCGGTCCGCGCCTTCATCGCCAAGGAGAAGCCGAAGTACCTGGGCCGCTAGGGCCGGGCACGTCCGACGTTTCGCGCCCGGCGCTGGACGCCGGGCGCGTCCTAAGGACTGCGGAGCGCCTGGCGGACGTGGCAGTCCGCCAGGTGGTCGTCGACCAGGCCGCAGGCCTGCATCAGGGCGTACGCGGTGGTCGGGCCGACGAAGCGGAAGCCCGCCTTCTTGAGCGCCTTCGCCAGCGCCGTCGACTCGGGTGTGACGGCCGGCACCTCGGCCAGGCTGCGGGGGGCCGGCCGGTCCGGGTCGCCGGCGTACTGCCAGATCAACGTGTCCAGGCCGCCGTCGAGTTCTCGGGCGACCCTGGCGTTGGCGATGGACGCCTCGATCTTGGCGCGGTTGCGGATGATCCCGGTGTCGCCGAGCAGCCGCTCGACGTCCGCCGGGCCGAACTCGGCGACCTTGCCGATCTCGAAGCCGGCGAACGCGGACCGGAAGCCCTCGCGGCGGCGGAGGATGGTGATCCAGGACAGGCCGGACTGGAAGGCCTCCAGGCAGACCCGCTCGAACAGCGCGTCGTCACCGTGCACCGGGCGGCCCCACTCGGTGTCGTGGTACACCCGGTAGTCGTCCGTCGAGTCGCCCCAGGCGCAGCGGCGCAGGCCGTCCGGGCCGATCACGGCGCCGTCCGCGCTCACTGGTCGGCCGCCGGACCGCTGCCCTCCGGGTGCTTGGTGAGGCTCGCCGGCTCGACCACCTTGGCGAACTCCTCCAGGCCCGGCAGCGGTTCGGCGCCGGCGTCCGGGCCGGCGGTCGCCTCGACGGCGCCGCGCACCGTGGCGACGGCCTCCAGCTCGGCGATCCGGGCATCCCGGTAGGCGAGTTCGGCGCCCAGGCGGTCGAGGACGTCGTCCACCTCGTCCATCCGGTAGCCGCGGACGGCCATCGGCAGCCGGATGCCGTCCACATCGTCCCGGCTCAGCGGACGGTCCTGCGGCAACCGGGCGGCGATCCGGTCCTGCACCGCCTCCGGCAGCGAGCCGCCCCCTCCGAGCGCCACCAGCGCGGCGCCGCCGACCACCACGGCCATGGCCACCACGATCACCCAGAACACGTGCTGTCCTCCCGACTTCCCGGCCGGCCCCCGTACTGGTGGGATCATGGTTCCCGAGAGGCCGGGGGCCATCATCGCACCCGCAGCAGCTGTGGAGGAGACATCGGTGGCACTGCGCCTGGGACCACGGGAATTCGGTGACGACGAGCTGGTGATCATGGCGATCGTCAACCGCACCCCGGATTCGTTCTTCGACAAGGGCGCGACCTTCGCCGACGAGGCCGCGTTCGCCGCGGCCGACCGCGCGATGGCCGAGGGCGCCGCGATCCTGGACATCGGCGGGGTGAAGGCCGGGCCGGGCGACGAGGTCACGGTCGAGGAGGAGCTGCGCCGCACCGTGCCGTTCGTGGCGGAGCTGCGCAAGCGCCACCCGGAGGCCGTGATCAGCGTGGACACCTGGCGGCACGAGGTCGGCGAGGCGGTCTGCGAGGCCGGCGCGGACCTGCTGAACGACGCCTGGGGCGGGGTGGACCCGAAGCTCGCCGAGGTGGCCGCCCGGCACGACGTCGGCCTGGTCTGCACCCACGCGGGCGGCGCCGAGCCGCGCACCCGGCCGCACCGGGTCGGCTACGAGGACGTGATGGCGGACATCCTGCGGGTGACCGTCGGGCTGGCCGAGCGGGCGGTGGGGCTGGGCGTGCGGCGGGACGCGGTGATCATCGACCCGGGGCACGACTTCGGCAAGAACACCCGGCACTCGCTGGAGGCGACGCGGCGGCTGCCGGAGATGACCGCGACCGGGTTCCCGGTACTGGTCTCGCTCTCCAACAAGGACTTCGTCGGCGAGACGCTGGACAAGCCGGTGGACGAGCGGCTGCTCGGCACGCTGGCCACCACCGCCGTCTCGGCCTGGCTGGGCGCGCAGGTCTACCGGGCGCACCAGGTGGCGCAGACCCGGCAGGTACTGGACATGGTCGCCTCGATCCGGGGCACCCGCCCCCCGGCGGTGGCCCGCCGGGGGCTGGCGTGAACCGCTGGACCTCGTTCGCCTAGATCTCGTTCACCGGCCGGCGGGCGTCGGCGAGGATCTTCATGACCTCGTCGATGTCGTCGGTGATGTGGAACAGCTCCAGGTCGTGCGGGGCCGCCTTGCCCTGCGCGACCAGGGTGTTCTTCAGCCAGTCGACGAGGCCGCCCCAGTACTCGCTGCCGAACAGGATCACCGGGAACCGGGTGACCTTCTTCGTCTGGACCAGGGTCAGCGCCTCGAACAGCTCGTCCAGCGTGCCGAGGCCGCCGGGCAGCACCACGAAGCCCTGCGCGTACTTCACGAACATCGTCTTGCGGACGAAGAAGTAACGGAAGTTCAGCCCGAGGTCGACGAACTCGTTGAGCCCCTGCTCGAAGGGCAGCTCGATGCCGAGGCCGACGCTCAGGCCGCCGGCGTCCGAGGCGCCGCGGTTGGCCGCCTCCATCGCGCCCGGGCCACCACCGGTGATCACCGCGTAGCCGGCCTCGGCCAGCGCCCGGCCGATGGCCACGCCGGCCGCGTACTCGGGCGAGTCGACCGACGTCCGGGCGGAGCCGAAGACGCTGATCGCGGGCGGGAGTTCGGCGAGCGCGCCGAATCCCTCGACGAACTCGGAGGTGATCCGCAGCACCCGCCACGGGTCGGTGTGGAGCCAGTCGGTCGGGCCGGTGGTGTCCAGCAGGCGCTGGTCCGTCGTGCTTTCGCCGACCTGGTCCCGGCGCACCAGCACCGGGCCCTTCTGCTTCTCGGGCCATGCCTTCTTCGGGCGCGGACCGCCCACCTGCTCGGGACCGTGACCGTAGTGCTTTTCGTCTCCAGTGCCTGTCATGACGAAACCCTACGCCCGTTGATCCCCGTTTTCAGGCAACGGTGGAAGGTCGGTTGGGCGACCGGAAGATGGCGTTCGGCTGCTGATCCTCCGGTCCGCCCATCGGACCGGTCAGCCGGTCAGCCAGGCGCGGAGCCGGTTCTCGGTCTCGGCGATGGCGGCGAGCGAGCAGTGCTCGTCCCGCTTGTGCGCGAGGTTCGGGTCGCCGGGGCCGTAGTTGACCGCGGGGACGCCGAGCGCGCTGAAGCGGGCGACGTCGGTCCAGCCGAACTTGGCCCGGGCGACGCCGCCGGTCGCGGCCAGGAAGGCCTGCGCGGCGGGCTGGGAGAGCCCGGGCAGCGCGCCCGGGGAGGAGTCGGTGACGGTCACCTCGAAGCCGTCGAAGACCTCCCGGACGTGCTTCTCGGCGTCCGCCTCGCTGCGGTCCGGCGCGTAGCGGAAGTTGACCGTCACCACGCACTCGTCAGGGATGACGTTGCCGGCCACGCCGCCGTCGATGCGCACGGCGTTCAGGCCCTCGCGGTACTCCAGGCCGTCGATCTCCACCCGGCGCGGCCGGTACGCGGTGAGCCGGCCGAGCACCTCGGCGGCGTGGTGGATGGCGTTGTCGCCGAGCCAGCTGCGGGCCGCGTGGGCGCGCACACCGGTCAGCCGGATCTGCACCCGCAGGGTGCCCTGGCAGCCGCCCTCGACGGTGGCGCCGCTGGGCTCCATCAGCACGGCGAAGTCGGCGGCCAGCCAGTCCGGGTGCTGCGCGGCGAGGTGGCCGAGGCCGTTGCGGTGGGCCTCCACCTCCTCGCAGTCGTAGAAGACGTAGGTGAGGTCGCGGTTGGGCTCGGTCAGGGTGGCGGCCAGCCGGAGCTGGACGGCCACACCGGACTTCATGTCGGAGGTGCCGCAGCCGTAGAGCAGGTCGCCCTCGACGTAGGACGGCAGGTTGTCGGCGATCGGCACGGTGTCCAGGTGGCCGGCGAGCAGGACGCGCTCGGCGCGGCCCAGGGTGGTCCGGGCGACCACGTTGTTGCCGTAGCGGTCGACGGTGAGGTGCGGGTAGGCGCGCAGGGCGGCCTCCACGGCGTCGGCGAGCGCCTGCTCGTCGCCGCTGACCGACGGGAAGTCGACGAGCCGGGCGGTCAGCGCACCGCCGTCGAGGGTGAGGTCCAGGGGCGTCTTCGGGCTGCTCATGGTCGTCCAGCCTAGTCCTGCGGGCTCGTCCGGCCGTGGACCGCGGGCGGGTGCGGGCGCGAATCGGAGAACCGCGGGCGCCGCACATCCGTCCGAGTGGGTACGGTAACGGATCAGAAGCACGGTGGAGAGGGGCGGCGGTGGCCAGGAAGAAGAGCGGCGAGCAGGGCGGCGACGCGACGCCCGGGCGGCGCCGCAGGCCGTTGCGCGCGGTGCTGATCGGACTGCTGGTGCTCGCGGTCGTCGCGGTGGGCCTGTTCTGGCTGCGCGACCAGAAGTTGCTGACCCCCGAGGGCTGCGCGGTGAAGACGCCGGCCGGCGAGGGCACGCTGGAGGTGCCGCAGGCGGCCAACGCGGCCACGATCGCCGCCGTCGCGCACGCACGCGGCCTCCCGGACCGCGCGGTGACCATCTCGCTGGCGACGGCGATGCAGGAGTCCAAGATCCGCAACCTGTCCGGCGGCGACCGGGACTCGGTCGGCCTGTTCCAGCAGCGGCCCTCGCAGGGCTGGGGCACGGCGCAGCAGATCATGGACCCGGTCTACGCGACCAACAAGTTCCTCGACGGCCTGGTCAAGGTCCCCGGCTACACCCGGCTGCCGCTGACCGACGCGGCCCAGCAGGTGCAGAAGAGCGGCTACCCGCAGGCCTACGCCAAGCACGAGACCAAGGCGACCCTGCTGGCCTCCGCACTGACCGGCCGCGAGCCGGCCGCGCTCAACTGCGTGGTGCACGACTTCGCCGCGCCCGAGGCGGCGGACGACACCGCCTCGCCGGCCGCCTCGGCCGTCCCCGCCGCCGCGGCCTCCGCCACCCCGGCCCTGCGGCCGGACCGGGCGCAGGTGCTGAGCGACCGGGTGCGCCGCGAGTTCGGCCGGACGGTGACGCCGGCCACCGGCTACAGCTCCTCCATCAAGGGCGCCGAGAGCGCCGTCTCGCTCACCCCGGACCCGGCCGCCAGCACCGATGCCGGCCCGGAGGCCGAGCGGCAGAACGGCTGGGCGGTGGCGCACTGGGCGGTGACGCAGGCCCAGCAGCTGGGCATCGAGACGGTCGCGTACGACGGGAAGATCTGGCGCAAGGCCAAGTCCGAGGACGGCTGGAAGCCGCAGCCGACCGGCACCTCGACCAAGCTGGTGCTGGTCTCGCTGGCTGCGCCGGCGAAGGCGTAGCGGCGCGCGGGGGCTCAGCGGCGGTGCGCCCAGGCGTAACGGCCCGATGCAGGCGTATCGGCCCGCGCGGGCTCGGGAGCCGGGGCGGCGGTGGCCCGGCGGACGGTGGTGCGGTGGGTGGTGGCGCGGCGGACGGCGCTCCCCGGGCGTTGACGCACTGGTGTCCGGGTTGCCGCTGAACGGGTGATTGCGGTCAACTTCGGTGGACGACCGGTCCGTTGCGGCAGGCCGGGGTGCAGAACCGTCTCTGCCCTTGGCCCGCACCGTCTTCACCTCGTCGGCAGGCCGGCCGTCGCACCCCGGCGTCGCACATACGATCCGATCGTCGGCCGGTCCTTTTCCTTGCTCCGGCCGAAACCTTCTGGCTTCTCAAGCGGTAATAACCTCGTCCGCCCGGCGGACGGGACGGACCCAGACCCTTCGAGGAGCCCCATGTCTCACCCCCTCACGCGTCGGATCGCCCAGGCCGCGCTGCTCGTGGCGGCCGGCGCGACCCCGCTGGTCGCGGCCGGCTCCGCGTCCGCCGCCGACGCCCTGCTGCCCAAGTCGGACCTGGCCGCCCCGCTGGGCCAGCTGACCAACACCGACGCGGGGTCCACTCTGCAGCACACCACCCACGAGCTCGGCCAGGCCGCCGGTGACACCGGCGCCGCCACCGTCGCCGCGGGCGTCCCGGCCACCGCCGACGCCACCGGCAACATCGTCGCCCACCAGCTCCCCGAGGCGAACGAGAAGGCCGGCTCGCTGACCGCTCCGGTCGACAAGACCGCCGCCACCACCGGCCAGCTCTCCGCCATCACCCCGAAGGTCGCGTCCACGCTGGCCGGCAAGCTCGGTGAGGCCGTCACCGGCGGCCACGGCGCGGCCGGCCGCAGCGCCGGGGCCGGCGCCAACCCCGTCGGCGGGCTCTCCCAGACCGCCGGCCTGACCCAGGGGCTGCCCGGCACGGGGGCGCTCACCGGTGCCGTCCCCGGCGCCAACGTCGTCACCGACGCGCTGCCGCTCGGCGCGCTCGGCCGTGCGCTGCCGGCCGAGGCCACCTCCGCCCTGCCCGGCGCCGACGTGCTGGGCCTGGCCGAGCACGGCTCGGCCAACCGCCTCGGCGGCGCCGACCTCGGCCCGAACTCCCCGCTGTCCGGCCTCTCCCCGATCACCGGCCTGCTCGGCGCCATCGGCGGCGGCGGCCTCGGCGGCCTGCCGATCGGCTGATCCTCCCGCCCCGACGTGAAGGGGGCCGGCGTCCCGTTCCGGACACCGGCCCCCTTCACTGTGCGGGTGCTCAGCCGCGCAGCCGCTCCACGGCCTCCGCGACCCGCTCGTCGGTCGCGGTGAACGCGACCCGGACGAACCGCTCGCCGGCCGGCCCGTAGAAGTCACCGGGCGCCACCAGGATGCCCAGCCCGGCCAGTTCGGCCACCGTCTCCCAGCAGGGCCGGTCCTGGGTCGCCCACAGGTACAGGCTCGCCTCCGAGTGCTCCACCCGGAATCCGTACGCCTCCAGCGCCGCCCGCAGCGCCGAGCGCCGCGCCGCGTACCGCTCACGCTGCTCGGCCACGTGCGCGTCGTCCGCGAGCGCCGCGATCGTCGCCGCCTGGACCGGCGCCGGGACGATCATGCCGCCGTGCTTGCGGACCTCCAGCAGCTCCCTGACCACCACCGGGTCGCCCGCCACGAAGGAGGCGCGGTAGCCGGCCAGGTTGGAGCGCTTGGAGAGGGAGTGGACGGCCAGCAGGCCCTCGTGCTGCTTTCCGTCGTCGGGGCCGCCGCAGACGTCCGGGTGCAGGACGGAGACCGGGTCGGCCTCCCAGCCCAGCTCCAGGTAGCACTCGTCGCTGACCAGGAGCGCCCGGTGCTCCCGGGCCCACTCCACCGCGCGGCGCAGCTCGTCCTTGCCGAGCACCCGGCCGGTCGGGTTGGAGGGCGAGTTGACCCAGAGCAGGCGCACCCTCGAGCCGTCCAGCTCGTCCACCGAGTCGTACTCGACCGGCTCGGCGCCGCAGAGCCGCGCGCCCACCTCGTAGGTCGGGTAGGCGAGACGCGGGTACGCGACCTGGTCGCCGGGGCCGAGGCCGAGCTGGGTCGGCAGCCAGGCCACCAGCTCCTTGGAGCCGACGGTCGGCAGGACGGCCTGGGGGCCGATCTCGGCACCGACCCGGCGGCGCAGCCAGCCGGCGATCGCCTCGCGCAGCTCCACCGGGCCCCAGACCGTCGGGTACCCGGGGGTGTCGGTGGCGGCGGCCAGCGCCTTCTGGATCACCTCGGGGACCGGGTCCACCGGGGTGCCCACGGAGAAGTCGCAGAGCCCGCCGGGGTGGGCGAGCGCGGTCCGCTTGTACGGCTCCAGCTTGTCCCAGGGGAAGACCGGCAGGAGGTCGGAAACGCGGCGCGCCGCCCCCGGGTGACCCGGGAACGGCGCGTGCGTGCTGTCGTTGGTGCTCACAGCTCAGTTGCCACCGATCGTCAGTGGTCGGCGTTCTGCGGCGGCAGAGCGGCGATGAACGGGTGGTCGCGCTCGATCAGGCCGAGCTTCGAGGCACCACCGGGCGAACCGAGGTCGTCGAAGAACTCGACGTTCGCCTTGTAGTAGTCCTTCCACTCCTCCGGAGTGTCATCCTCGTAGAAGATCGCCTCGACCGGGCAGACCGGCTCGCAAGCGCCACAGTCGACACACTCATCCGGGTGGATGTAGAGCGATCGCTCGCCCTCGTAGATGCAGTCAACCGGGCACTCTTCGATGCACGCCTTGTCCTTGACGTCGACACAAGGCTGCGCGATGACGTAGGTCACGCTGTCGTTCCTCCTCGGAAGGGCCCTGGCGGCCCATTCTGTTCTGCTCGCGTGCGCGGGTGAGCGCGGCGTCGTCGATGCCCGCCCCTAGTATCGCGGGTCGGAGACGGCAAATGCACAGGAGGTGCCCAGATGGCGGCTGGAGGACCGGTCCAGGATCGCCCGGAGGTCCGGATAGATCGCTCTGACGTGGGACGACGCGTGTCCGTCCGGCGTGTCGCGGAGTTCGTGGACGGCCGGCCGATGTTCCGGGATGCGATCGGCGTGCTCACATCGTGGGACGATCATGGGTTGACGATCGCCCCGCGCAGCGGCGGTCCGGTCTCCTTCGACGAGAAACTACTGGTCGCGGGCAAGGTGGTGCCGCTCTTCCCGGCCCGGCGCGCCCCGCTGCCGCCCACCACCCCGGTCGAGCTCCAGCGCATCGCCGCCCGCGGCTGGCCGGCCGTCGAGCAGGAGCCGCTCGGCGCGTGGACGCTGCGCGCCTCGTCCGGGTTCACCCGGCGGGCCAACTCCGTCCAGGCGCTCGGCGACCCCGGGATGCCGCTCGGCGTGGCGCTCGCCGCGGTGCAGGAGTGGTACGCGGCGCGCGGGCTGCCGGCCTGGGTCGAGGTCTCCACGCCCGGCTCGCCCGAGGCGCTGCGGGCCGAGCTGGACCGGCGGGGCGCGGCGTACTCACCGACCCTGGTGCGGGTCGCCGGACTGGCACCGCTGGCCCGGCTGGGGGCCTCCTCCGCGGTGGAGCGGGTCCGGCTCGCGCGCACGGCCGGCGCCGAGTGGATGTCGCTGTACCGGCGGGTGACGGACGACCCCGCGGTGGAGGAGGCGGCGCGCCGGGTGATCCACGGCGGCCCGTCGGTCTGGTTCGCCACCGTACCGGGCGCCCCCGGGCAGCCGCCGCTGGCGATCGGACGCTGCGTCATCGACGGGCCCTGGGCCTGCTTCGGCGCGATCGAGGTCGCCCCGTACGCCCGCCGCGCGGGCCTGGCCACCGCGCTGATGGCCGTGCTCGCCGCCCGGGCCGCGGAGGAGGGCGCCACCGGCGCGTACCTCCAGGTCGAGGCCGAGAACGACGGTGCGAACGCGCTCTATGACGGACTTGGCTTCACGACCAGTCACACTTACCACTACGCCCGCCTTCCCCAGGGGTAGGACTCCCCCCGGGGGGTTCCGTCCACCCGTCCGTCCGATTGCCTTTTCCGTCCGCCCGTTGTCCGCCCGTCTGTTGTCCGCCCGTCGTACGAAAGCCGTCGCAGCCACCGTGACCGAGCAGAGCAGAGCACGCTTCCGGACCGAGGCCCGGGCCGAGCACCCCGATCCGGTGCTGCTCTGCCTGCTCGCCGCCGCCGAACACACCCCCGCCCCGGACCCCGACGACCCGCAGGACCCTCCCACCCTGGAGGCCCTGCTGGCCGCCTGCGAGGCCGCGCTGGAGCGGCACGCCGCCGCCGTCCGGCTGGCCGTCGCCGAACGCGCGCCGGCCGGGCCGGAGGAGACCGCCGCGCTGCTGGCCGCCGTCCTGGGCGGGCGCGAGCGGTTCCACGGGCGGCAGTCCGACTACCGGCGGCTGGAGTCCTCGCTGCTGCCGGAGGTGCTGCGGCGGCGGCGCGGGCTGCCGATCATGCTCTCGCTGGTGTGGACGGCCGTCGCCCGGCGGGCCGGGCTGACCGTCCACGGCGTCGCCCTGCCCGGCCACTTCATCGTCGCGGTCGGCGGCCCGGGCGGCGGCGACGACTACGTCCTCGCCGACCCGTTCCACGGCGGGCGGCTGCTCGACCCGGAGGACGCGGCCGCCCTGGCCGGCCGGACCGGCCACCCGTTCACGCCCGAAATGCTCACCCCCGCACAGCCCCTGGACATCGTCCACCGGGTGCTGGGCAACATCCGGGCCTGGGCCGCCGAGCGCCCCGAACACGCCCGCACCCAGCTCTGGGCCACCGAACTCGCCCTGCTCCTCCCCCGCCACCCGGCCCAGCTCCGGCTGGAGCGGGCCGAGCTGCTGGTCCGCACCGGCGACTTCCTCGCCGGCTCGGCCGAGATGGACGCGTACGCGGAGATCCTGGACGCCTTCGACCCGGACACCGCGGCCCGGGTCCGCCTCGACGCCCGGGCGGCCCGGCACCGGCTGAACTAGGGCTTGGCCCGTCCGCCCCGGGCTCCTACAGCCAGCCCTTCTCGCGGGCGATCCGGACCGCCTCGGTGCGGTTGCGGGCCTCGGTCTTCTGGATCGCCATCGACAGGTAGTTGCGCACCGTCCCCTCGGACAGGTGCAGCCGCCGGGCGATGTCCGCGTTCACCGCGCCGTCCGAGGCGGCCGCCAGCACGTCCCGCTCGCGGGCGGTCAGCGGGTTGGCCCCCTCGGCGAGCGCCGCGGCGGCCAGCGCCGGATCGATCACCCGCTCGCCGCGCAGCACCCGGCGAATCGCCTGGGCCAGCTCGGACGCCGGGGCGTCCTTCACCAGGAAGGCGTCCGCGCCGGACTCCATCGCCCGCCGCAGGTAGCCGGGCCGCCCGAAGGTGGTCGCGATCACCACCTTGGTCTGCGGCCGCTCCTTCTTCAGCAGCGCCGCCGCCTCGATGCCGGTCATCCCGGGCATCTCGATGTCCAGCACCGCGACCTGCACGTCGTTGGCGACCGCCGCCGCCGCCACCTCGTCGCCCCGGCCCACCTGTGCGACGACGTCGATGTCCCCCTCCAGCCCGAGCAGCGCGGCCAGCGCCTCCCGGACCATGCCCTGGTCCTCCGCCAGCAGCACGCGGACGGAGGGAGCGGCATCGTTCTGAATCTCAGTCATGGGATCCGACCCTAGTAGTGCCCGGTCGGACCGGAGCCGGGCCGGCGCTCCGGCGGCGGCCCGCAGCCGCGTGCCCCTCCCGCAGGGCCGGTCACAGCTTGAAGACCGCTCCGCGCCACGTCCACCCCGCGCCGAGAACCGCAGCCCGCAAGGGGTCCTTCATCTCCGCGGAGTCGAAGCGGAACACCTCGGTCGTCCGCGGACGGCCGTCAGCCCCGCGCTCGACCTTCCACTCCCGGGAAACCGCGGTGACCTGCCCACGGGAGTACTCGCGCGACGGCGCCAGTCTCGGTGTGTCCCCGACCCACGTGACCTCCAGCTGCTCGTCGAGCGCGCGGACTTCGTGGCGCGCCGGGACCAGACGCATCCGGGTCCGGACGACCCGGTCCGGCTGGGTCCGGGCGAAGAACGTACGCCAGGCAGGATCCCTGATCCGCCATTCCGCCACCAGGTCGGCACCCTCGGCAGCAGTGCCGCTCCGCACGACGTACGGCACGTCGGGCCCGTTCAGACCGAGCAGCGCCGCCCGGACGTCCTCGGCGGAACGCGGTGCGACACCGCCGCCGGGGTGCTTGGTGCCGGTCAATGCGTCGAAGAGGCCCATCGGGTCAGCCTAGGGACGTCCGGCCGCCGGAGACAAGATCGGTTGCGGGGCCGGCGCCGTCACCAGGGTGTCCGGGCCCGTCCTCACCGACCGGCCGGCGGGCACTCTCCGCCGTGGTCGCCGCCCGCCCGAACATCGGACTCGTTCGCCCGGCGGATCCGCTTGAGTCTCCCGTGGGGGGAGACGCGAAGGTGGAGCCATGGACGACCGCACGTTGCAATGTTCGAGTGGTTCACCCGGGCGCTGCGAGCCCACGGAGTCCGGGCGTTCTAGGCTGCGGGGATGATCAAGCCGATAGAACTCGTGATATTCGACTGCGACGGTGTGCTCGTCGACAGCGAGCGCATCGCCGCCCGCGTCCAGGTCGCGCTGGGCGCCGAGTTGGGGTGGCCGCTCACCGAGGCGGAGGTCGTCGCACGGTTCATCGGGCGGTCCCAGGCGTCGATCGGCGCGCAGATCGCGGAGCGGCTCGGCGCGGAGACGGCGGCGCTCTGGTGCGAGCGGTTCGAGCAACGCCACCAGGAAGAGGTGGACACCCGGCTGGAGGCTGTCGAGGGACTGCCCGAGGCCCTGGACGCGATCGACCTGCCGACCTGCGTCGCGTCGAGCGGCTCGCACGAGAAGATGCGCCACACCCTGGGCCGCACCGGCCTCTACGAGCGGTTCGCCGGCCGCATCTACAGCGCCACCGAAGTGACCCACGGCAAGCCCGCCCCGGACCTCTTCCTGCACGCCGCCCGGCAGATGGGCGCCGACCCGGCCGCCTGCGCGGTGGTCGAGGACAGCCGCCCCGGCGTCCAGGCCGCCCGCGCCGCCGGCATGCGCGCCTTCGGATACGCGGGTGGCCTGACGGCGGCCGAGCTGCTGGAGGGCCCGGGGACTGTGGTGTTCCACGACATGCGCAAGCTGCCGGAGCTGCTCGCGGGAGGGGGAGCGGCGTAGGAAGTCGGACTGGCCGACTTCCTACGCCGCCGGCACCGCTAGAGCCAGCGCTTGGCGGCCTCGACGCTGGTGCCCCCGTTGGTGTTGAAGGCGATCGCGGCACTCGGAGCATGGCGGCGGGTCAGGTTGACGACCTGCTCGAAGAGCGGGAGGAGTTGTTCGGTCTTGCGGATGCCGCCGCCGATGACCACGACGTCCCACTCGCGCGAGGTCAGGGCCGCGATCACCGTGGCTTCGGCGGACTCGTCCAGGGCGATCAGTGTCATGGCGGCGTCGATGCCGTGGTCACCGAAGCGGGCGAGCTCGGCGTCGAGGGCTGCGCGAAGGGCGTCGCCGTCCGTGCCTGGGACGGCGTGCGGGTCGATTCCAAGAACGAGAGTAGTGGACATGATCGGTACACGCCTCGTCCAGCCGTATGGTTCCGGGGGCATTGCTGCCTCCGACACAGTCCACCGAAGGCCGCACACCCACCCTCGCGGATGCCGGCACCGCTCGACGGGAGCCCCGACTGGCTCGCCGCGGGCGGTTCCGATGACGCCATCCGCTGGACTGTCGAGACCGTGAGCAACGCCGGCGTCGCCCACGTCTTGAGCGCGCCCGTGATCGAGCCCTGAGCCGCGACTGGGGCACGACGGCGCCGGGGCCGCCTGGGCGGCCCCGGCCGGGTCGAGCGGCCCGGCCCTACCGGCGGCGCAGGCGCGCAGTCAGCACGGCCACCTCCTCCACTCGCAGCAGCCGGCCGAGGAGGAGGAACACCGCGGCCAGCGCCAGACCTCCCACCGCCAGACCCGCCCACGCCGGCCCGACCGCCCGCGACGCCGCCCACGCGGCCGCGCCCGCAGGCAGGGCGGCCACGAGCAGCCGGGCGTGCGTGCCGAGGATCCTCGCGGAGCCCAGGGCACCCAGTCGCCGGCGGAGGAGGAGCGCCGCCCCGCCCACCGCCAGCAGGAACGATGCCCCGTAGCAGGCCGCCATGCCCGTCATCGCCCAGCGCAGCGGCAGGTACGCGTAGCAGAGCAGTGAGCCGGCGGCCGCCGCCGCGACGGGCAGCAGGTTGAGCAGGAACGGCGTCCGGCTGTCCCGCATCGCGTAGAGGACGCGAGTGAGCGCGTAGGCCGCCGAGTACAGCACCAGCCCGGGCGCGAAGGCCGTCAGCATCCATCCGATGGCCCGCACGTCCGCCTCCCCGGCCTTCCCGTGCCCGAATGCGACCTTCGCCAACTGCGGTGCCAGTACGGCGAGTCCGCACGCGGCGGGCACCGTCACCACGGCCACCGTCCGCAGTGCCCGCGAGGCCAGGTCACGCACCTCCGACAGCGAGCCCCGGGCCGCCGCCGCGCTCATGCCCGGCAGGACGGCCGTCACCAGCGACACCGTCATCACGCCGTGCGGCACGATCCAGAGCAGGTACGCGCTGCTGTAGGCGGTGTAGCCGACGCCCCCGGCCACGCCCGCCGCCTCGGCGTGTGCGCCGACCGCCGTGGAGAGCCGCGTCACCACCCAGTAGCCCGCCTGGTCGGTCAGGACGAGCAGCAGCGTCCACCCGGCGGCGCGCAGCGGGTCGGCGAGGCCGGCCTCGCGCCAGTCCCAGCGCGGGCGCAGCCGCACCCCGGCGGCGCGCAGGCAGGGCAGCAGCGCCGCGCTCTGGACGACCACGCCGAGCGTCGTCCCCGCGCCCAGGAACGCCAGCTGCGCCCGCGTGGGCGAGCCGGTCCCCAGCAGCGAGCCGAAGACGGCGATCACCACGAGGTTGTTGAGCACCGGCGCCCACGCCATCGGCGCGAACCGCTGCCGGGCGTTGAGCACCTGGCCGAGCACGGTGAACAGGCCGTAGCAGAACACCTGCGGCAGGCAGAGGTAGGCCAGCAGGACGGTGCGGTCCAACTGTTCGCCGCCGTACGAGGTGTAGGCGCGGACGATCAGCGGCGCGGCCGGCACGACCACCGCCGTGATGACGACCAGCACCGTCACCAGCAGGCTGACCAGCCGGTTGACGTGGGCCGCCCCGCCGTCCTCGGACTCCCGTGCCGCCTTGACCAGGTGCGGCACCAGGGCGGTGTTCAGCGCACCGCCGATGAGCAGCACGAAGAGGATGTTGGGCACGGTGTTGGCGACGTTGTAGCCGTCCGCCGGCAGGCCGGAGCCGAGGACCGCGACGACGAGCGCCGCACGGACGAAGCCGGTGGCCCGGGAGACGATGGTGCCGGCGGCCATCACCAGGCTGGGCGGTATCCGACGGCGCGGCTTGCGGTGGCGCAGACGCTGCACGGGCGGCCTCCCCCCGTCGGCCCCAACTACGGTGTGCTCGGCCAGAGTTGCACTCAAACGACTCACCCCTGCCGCCGTGCCAGGTAGCGCCGGAACGCCGCGTGCAGCGGCCGGTTCAGCGGCAGCTCCCACTCTCCGAGGCCCTCCACGACCTGTCCGCCGGTGCCGAGCTTCCAGCGCAGCAGGCCGTAGTCGGGCCCGGAGGGGTCCAGTGAGGGCTGGACGCCGCGCAGGTCGTACACGTCGGCACCGAGCCCGTGGGCGGCCTGGATCATCGACCACTGCAGGGCGTTGCTGGGCCGCACCTGCCGCCCCTGCGTGGCCGATCCGCCGGTCAGGTACCAGGCCCGCCGGCCGACCGTGACGAGGGTGTGCGCGGCCAGCACCTCCCCGCGGTGGCGGGCCAGCAACAGTCGCATCCGGCCAGGCAGTTCGGCGTTGAGCTCAGTGAACTGCCGCTGGTAGTACGCGAGTCCGCGGCCGAGGTCGAAGCAGCCGCGCCGCTCGGTCTCCCGCACCAGTGCGTAGAAGCACTCCAGATCCTCGAACGCGCCCTCGGCGACCGACACGCCCGCCGCCCGCGCCCGGCGGACGTTGCGCCGCCACTCCGGGCTCAACCCCTCCCAGACGGAGCCGAGTTCACGCCCGGCGAGGGGCAGTCGGAAAGTGAACCGGGGCTGGGTGTCCCGTCCGGCCGGCTGCCAGCCGAGCGCCCGCAGCCGCTCGCCGGTCGTCGCACCGACCGGGTCGACGGCGTCCGGCAGCACCTCGGAGAGCCGGGAGATCGAGCCGCCCCGCACCGCCGCCCGGACCGTCGCCGCCTCCCAGATCCGGTGGGCCGGCGACGGGCCGATCCGTACCGTGAAGACGCCGCGCGAGCGCAGCAGGTCGACGAGCGGATCCAGCCGGCGGCCGAGGTCCGGCCCGGCCCAGTCGATCGCCGGGCCCTCCGGCAGGTAGGCGAAGCTGCGCCCCAGCCCGCGCACATCCCGGTACAGCACCAGCGCCACGGCGACCGTCCGTCCCTCGGCGCCGGTCCAGGCCAGGCTCTCGGCCCGCCAGCCCGCTTTCACCCGGGCCCAGGACGGGCACTCCAGAAAGGTCGTGCCGCCGTGGGCGGCGATCCAGGCGGCGTGCTCCGCCGCCGGTATCGGCACCACCCGCAGCGGACCGGTGTCCGCCGGACAGGCGGCAGCGGCCTCCGGGACGACGACGGTCATCGGCGATCCCCTCTCGCTCAGGGCGCCGGCGGGGAGCGCCGGCGGACGGCGAGAGCATGCGCCGGGGCGCCTGAAGCGAGGCTGAGAAAGCTGAAGACCGCTTAAGGAACGCTTCGCGGCCGGGTGGCATCCTGATCCGCATGGAGATTCTGGTGGTGGAGGACGACGCCCAGGTCGCCGCCGCGGTCCGCCGCGGCCTGGAGGCGGAGGGCTACACCGTCGACCTCGCCCCGGACGGCCTGACCGGCCTCCGGCTGGCACAGCGGCACGCCTACCGGGCGATCGTCCTCGACATCATGCTGCCCGGCCTGAACGGCTACAAGGTCTGCGAGGCGCTGCGCGAAGGCGGCGACACCACCCCGATCCTGATGCTCACCGCCAAGGACGGCGAGTACGACGAGGCCGAGGGCCTGGACACCGGCGCGGACGACTACCTCGTCAAGCCGTTCTCCTACCTGGTCTTCCTGGCCCGCCTGCGCGCCCTGCTCCGCCGCAGCCAGACGCCCGGCGCGCTGCTGCGGGTCGGCGACCTCTGGCTGGACCCGGCGGCCCGCCGCTGCGGCCGAGGAAACGCCGAAGTCACGCTCACCGAACGCGAGTTCGCCGTCCTGCGGTTCCTGGCCCAGCACCCCGGCGAGGTGCTGTCCAAGCGCCGGATCGTCGACGAGGTCTGGGACATCGCCTTCGACGGCGAGGAGTCCATCGTCGAGGTGTACATCAGCATGCTGCGCCGCAAGGTGGACGCGCCCTTCGGCCGGCACTCGATCGGCACCGTCCGCGGCGCCGGCTACCGGCTGGAGGCCTGACGGTGCTGGGCCGGCTCTCCACCCGGGTCCGCACCTCGCTCGCGGCCGGCCTGGCCGCGCTGCTGCTGCTCGGCGTCGGCGCCTGGTGGCTGCGCGACCACATGTACGACGCCCAGCTGGCCGCCGCCGAGTCGGAGGCTCAGTACCAGGCGCGGGAGATCGGCCGCGCCTTCACGCTCGGCCAGCAGCTGCCGGACAGCGACCTGATGCCCTACCTCGTGCTCGACAAGGACGGCCGGCTGCTCACCCTGGGCGGGCCGCTCACCACCCAGCGCCTGGCCGCCCCGCTGCCGCCGGTGGCCCCGGCGCTCGCCCCCACCGACTGGCAGCCGGAGGGCGAGCGGATCACCGTCGGCCCGGCCAGCCCGGCCGCCGCCAACCGGTACTCGGGGCGTACCTTCGCCGCGATGGGCAGCTGGGGCATGTACTACCGGGTGACCGACACCACCGGCCCCACCACGCCCCCGCTCGGCCCGGTCACCGTGTACGTGCTGGCCACCCCGTTCGCCGCCGAGGCGGCCCTGCACACCATCGACCCGGTGCTCCGGGCGGGCGTGCCGGCCGCCGCGCTGCTGGTGGCCCTGATCGCCTGGGTGGCGACCAGCCGCGCGCTGCGGCCGGTGGAGGCGATCCGCGCCGAGCTGGCCGAGATCGGCGAGCTCCGGCTGGACCGCCGGGTGCCGGTGCCGAGGTCCGGGGACGAGATCGCCCGGATGGCGACCACCACCAACGCCACCCTGGACCGGCTGGAGCGCTCGTCCGTCCAGCAGCAGCGGTTCGTCGCGGACGCCTCGCACGAGCTGCGCAGCCCGATCGCGGCGCTGCGCACCAACCTGGAGGTCTCGCTGGCCCACCCCGAGCGCACCGACTGGCCGGCCGCCACCCAGGAGGCGCTGACCTCGGTCGAGCGGCTCCAGCAGCTCACCGAGGACCTGCTCTTCCTGGCCCGCGGCGCCCACCCGGCCGCGGCCGGCCCGGACACCACCGTCGACCTCTCCGCCGTGCTGCGCGAACTCGCCGACCAGTACCGCCCGGTGATCGGCGGCCGGCCGGTGCTGGTGGTGGACGCGCCCGACCCGCTGCCGGTGCGCGGCAGCCGCCTCCGGCTGCACCGGCTGGTCCGCAACCTGCTCGACAACGCCCGCCGGCACGCCACGTCCGAGATCGTGCTGGCCACCCGCCGGACGGCGCACGGCTGCGTCCTGGAGGTCCGCGACGACGGGCCGGGCGTGCCGCCGCAGGACCGCGAGCGGATCTTCGAACCGTTCACCCGGCTCGACGAGGCGCGCAGCCGGGACGCCGGCGGCAGCGGCCTCGGGCTGGCCATCGCGGCCGACATCGCCACCCGGCACGGCGGCACCCTGCGGGTCGCGCCCTCCCCGCGCGGCGCCCGCTTCCTCCTCGAACTCCCCGACCCCTAGGAGATGTTGGTCGCCTGCCCCACGGTGGGGGCCGACACCGTGCGCAGCGGCACCAGCGCCCGCAGCCGGAAGCCCCTCCCCCGCTCGCCCGGCCCGGTCTCCAGCCGGCCGCCGACCAGCGCCAACCGCTCGTCCAGGCCGGAAAGCCCGTTCCCCGGCGCCGACTTGCCCGGCCCTGCCCCGTTGTCGGTGATCTCCAGGACGGCGTACCGCTCTCCGCCGCCCTCCCACGCCTCGTCCCCCCGCACGGTGCAGAGCGTCGCGCCCTCGCCGTGCCGGACGATGTTGGTGACCGCCTCGCGCAGCGCCCAGGCCAGCGCGCCCGCCTCCTCGGTGGCCAGCCCCGGCCAGGCGTCCACCAGCTCGGGCGCCGCCTCCAGCCGGACCTGCGCGGCCGCCAACGCCGTGCGGGCGGCGGCGAGTTCGACCGGCAGGGTGGGCCGGCGGAACCCGGTCACGGCCTCCCGGACGTCGATCAGCGACTGCCGGGCGACCTTCTCGATGTCGGCGACCTGCGCCCGCGCCGCCTCGTCCTTGCCGCCGTCCATGAACCTCCCGGCCAGCTCGCTCTTCAGCGTGATCAGCGAGAGCGAGTGCCCGAGCAGGTCGTGCAGGTCCCGGGCGAGCCGCAGCCGCTCCTCGGACGCGGCGAGGTGGGCGACGGCGGCCCGCGCCTCGCGCAGCTCCCGCATGGTGGTGACCAGCCGCTGCAGCCCGGTCATGGCGGCGCCGGAGAGGAAGGCGGTGAGCGCGATGGTGGGGATCGCCCCGGGGTCGGCGTGGCTGAGCAGCCCGACCGCCACGGTGAGCCCGGCCATCCCGCCCACCCCGGCGATCCCGTACCGCGGCGGCGCGATGATCGCGACCGCCACCGAGGCGTAGGTGAACAGGGTCAGCCAGGAGGTGCCGAGGCCGAAGGCGGTGACCACCGCGATGACGGCCATCATCGCCACCACCGCCTGGGCGGCGCGCGGCGGCGAGCCGGGGCGGGAGCGGAAGACCACCAGGCTGACGTAGGCGGCGACGAAGGCGGCCAGGGCGATCCAGCCGGCCACGGTGGCGGCCGTCCCGTGCTTGTGCTGGAGCAGGTCGCCCACCGGGTAGGCCAGGTAGACCATCCAGAGCAGCATCCAGCTGACCTTGACCAGCAGCTGCCGCCCGGTCTCCACCGGAGCGCCGGGGACGTTCATGAACGACACGCGCCCCGCCCCCGCCTCCGGCTGCTCGTCGGTTCGGTGGGTACGGGGCGTGTCGGGCATGAGGGTCATCATGCCTGCCGGGTGTCACGGCGGTACAGCCCGGCCGCGGCGGCGACGAAGACCACCAGGAAGGCCGCCAGCCCGGCGACCGCGACCAGGTCGAGCGAGTGCCCGGGCTGGGTGAAGGTGGCGAGCCTGTTGTACAGGTACACCGGGTCGAACCGCGCGAACCTCTCCAGCGTGCCGGTCACCGGGAACCACGTCCCGCCGAACAGCGCCATCGCCATGTAGGCGATCATCACGATGGTCTGCACCGAGTCCGGCGCCGCCGCGTAGCCGAACGCCACCCCGAGCGCCGCGAAGACGAAGCTGCCCAGCCAGAGCGCGGCCGCCAGGCCGGCCCACTGTCCCGCGCTCAGCCGCACGCCCTGGGTCGCGCCGACCGCGAACACCACCAGGATCGCGGGCAGGGTGGTCACCGCGCTGGAGGCGATCTTCGCCACGGTGTACGCCCGGCCGGGGAGCGCGGTCAGCCGCAGCTGCCTGGTCCACCCGCTCTTGCGCTCCAGCGAGATTCGCTGCGCGCTGCCGGTCAGCACCGAGCCGACCGCGCCGAAGGTGGCCATCGACACCATGAAGTAGGTCTTCACCGGCAGGCCGCCGGCGACCTTGCCGGTGCCGTAGGCGTTGATGAAGAAGAAGTACATCAGCGCCGGGTAGAGGATCGTGAAGAGCAGGTACTTCTTGTTGCGCAGGGTGCGCATGATCTCCAGCTGGATCAGGGTGGTCATCGCACGGCCTCCGTCGCGAACCGGTTGGTGCCGGCGGCGTCCTGCTCGCCGGTGATGGTCAGGAAGGCCTGCTCCAGGCCCAGGCCGGTGACCTCCAGGCCGCGCGGGTACAGGCCCGCGCGGTAGAGCCCGGCGACGCCCGCGTCGGCGTCCGCGGTCCGGATCCGGACCGTCCGCACCCCCGGCACCCGGGCGCTGACGTCCAGCGCCAGCGTGCCCGGCAGGGTGCGCAGCAGCGACTCCTCGAACGGGCCGTCCACGTCGTGCAGTTCGAAGGTGATCCGGCGGGCGCCGGCCTTCGCCTTGATCTCGGCGGAGGTGCCGTCGGCGATCAGCCGTCCCCGGTGGAGGACGAGGACGCGGTCGGCGATCGAGTCCGCCTCCTCCAGGTAGTGGGTGGCGAACAGCACGGTGCGCCCGGCGTCGGCCTGCGCCCGCATGCTCGCCCAGAACGCCTGCCGGACGGAGACGTCCATGCCGGTGGTGGGCTCGTCCAGGACGATCAGGTCGTTGGCGCCGGCGATCGCCAGGGCGAAGCGCACCCGCTGCTCCTGGCCGCCGGAGAGCTTGTCGGCCCGGCGCTCGGCCAGCTCGGTGATCCCGGCGTCGGCCAGCACCTCCTTGACGGCCCGGCCGCGGGGGTGGACGTCACAGGCCAGCTTCACCAGCTCGCGGACCTTGACGTCGGCCATCAGCCCGCCGCTCTGCAGCATCGCGCCGACCCGGCCGGCCGTGATCGCGTCGCGCGGGGCGCCGCCGAACAGCGCGACGGTGCCGTGGTCCGGCTCGCGGAGGCCGAGCAGCAGGTCGAGGCTGCTGGACTTGCCGGCGCCGTTCGGGCCGAGCAGGGCGACGGTCTCTCCCGGCCTCAGCACCAGGTCCAGGCCGTCGACGGCCCGCACCCGCCCGTAGTTCTTGCTGACGCCCCGGAAGGCAGCCACGTCTGTGCCCATCGCCCCGGTCCTCTCCCCTGCTGGTGTCGTTCGCACCACCTCAGCGTCCCGCGCCGGCCCGGTACGGCGGCAGTGCCCGCCGTCGTGGCTTCCGCATGACGGATGTCATGCCGGCGGCCGGTACCCGGGTCACGGGCACCGGCCGCCGAAGCCGCAGGTCAGCAGGGTTGGGGCCAGCAGGGCCGGGGGGTCAGATCCCCAGCGACTTCTTCACGAAGTCGACCTGGAGCAGCAGCAGGTTCTCCGCGACCTCCTCCTGCGGGGTCATGTGCGTCACGCCGGAGAGCGGCAGCACGGTGTGCGGCCGGCCGGCCGCCAGCAGGGCCGAGGAGAGCCGCAGGGTGTGCGCGGCCACCACGTTGTCGTCCGCCAGGCCGTGAATGATCATCAGCGGGCGCTCCAGCCCGGCCGCGTACCCGCTGAGCGAGTTGGCGGCGTACACCTCGGGCCGCTCGGCGGGGTGGCCGAGGTAGCGCTCGGTGTAGTGGGTGTCGTACAGCTCCCAGTCGGTCACCGGGGCGCCGGCGACGGCCGCGTGGAAGACGTCCGGACGGCGCAGCACGGCCAGCGCGGAGAGGTAACCGCCGTACGACCAGCCGCGGATGGCGACCCGGTCGAGGTCCAGCGGGAACTCCTCGGCGAGCGCGTGCAGCGCGTCCACCTGGTCGTCGAGGGTGGCACCGGCGAAGTCGAAGGCGATCGACTTCTCCCAGGCCGGCCCGCGGCCGGGGGTGCCGCGCCCGTCGGCGACGATCACCGCGAAGCCCTGGTCGGCGAACCACTGCGAGTTGAGGTGCGGGTTGTGCGCCTGGACGACGCGCTGGCCGTGCGGGCCGCCGTACGGGTCCATCAGGACGGGCAGCAGGCCGTCCCGCTCCCGGTCGTAGCTGGTGGGCAGGAAGACGGCGGCGGGGATGCGGCGCTCGCCGGCGTAGCGGAAGACCGGACGGGCGGTGATCACCGGGGTCTCGGCGTAGGACTCGATGGTCGCGACGTCGTCGACCACCACGCCCTCCGGCAGGTCGCGGGCGACCTGGACCAGCGTGCCGGGCAGGTCGGGCTCGGCGGTGGCCCGGACGGTGATCCCGCCCGCGTGCACGGCGGTGGTGACGGACGTGAACGGCCGGCCGTTGGAAGCCTCCCAGCCGAGCCGCTTGCCGTCGTGGCCGATCCGGCCGGCGGCGATCCAGCCCGGCTCGGGGTCGGTCTCCTCGGCGCCGCCGGAGGCGGTGAAGAAGACCTCCTCGGCGGTCACGGCGAGCACCGAGCGCAGGTGCAGGTCGGCCCCGGTGACGGCGTGGTCGCCGATCACCAGCGCGCGCACCCCGCCCTCGTCGCCGATCCGGACCAGCTTGCCGTCCGGCGTCCAGGCCGGGACGCCCTGGAACAGCTCCAGCCAGGCTTCGTCGTGCTCCTCGTGCAGCACCTCGGTGGCGCCGGTCTCCACGTCCACGCCGAGGATCTGCTGGCTGCGCTGGTCGCGGGCCTGGACGAGCAGCAGCGGCACGCCGCCCGTCGACCAGTGCACCCGGGCCAGGTAGGGGAAGGCCGCGCGGTCCCAGTCGACCTCGACCCGGGTGCCGTCCAGGCCGAGGGACCAGAGCCCGACCTCGGCGTCGGCGGTGCCGGCGGCCGGGTAGGCGATCTCGGCGGGCTCGCTGCCGGGGTTGGCCGGGTCCGCGATCCACCAGCGGCGCACCGGGCTGTCGTCGGCCCGCTCGACCAGCAGCCGGTCGCTGTCGGGGGACCACCAGAAGCCGCGGTCGCGGCCCATCTCCTCCTGGGCGATGAACTCCGCCTGGCCCCAGCTCACGTTCGCGCCGTCGGGCTCGGCGAAGGCCCAGTCGGCGGTGCCGTCGGTGCGGGTGAGCCGCAACTCGCCGGCGGTGTTGGCGTACGCGACGAAGGTGCCGTCCGGGGAGAGCCGCGGGTCCAGCAGCGGGCCCTCGGCGGGCAGCTCGGTGCTGGTGCCGGCGACCAGGTCGGCGGTGAACAGCCGGCCGGACAGGGCGAAGGCGGCCAGCGCGCCGGCACCGTCCAGGGCGTAGCCGACGATGCCGGCCGAGCCCTCGCGGCTGCGCTCGCGGCGGGCCTTCTCGGCCGGCGAGAGGTCCTCCTCGCCGCCGCCGAGCAGGACGGCCGGGTCGGCGGCGATGCGCTCCTCGCCGGTGGCGGTGTCGAGGGTCCAGAGCAGGTTGGCGCGGTCGCTGCCGGAGCGCGAACGAAGGAAGACGACCCGGGAACCGTCGGATGCGACGGAGAACGACCGGGGCGCGCCGACGGTGTAGCGCAGGGTGCGCGCGTACTGCCTCGGGAAGGTGTCCGCAGGGGTGTGGGAGGTCATGGCACCAGACCTTATGACGTTCCGGTGCCACCGCCCGGCGGATTGTGATCACTCGTTCGGAGCATCGCCCGGAAGTGTGCACCGAACGGGCCCGCACCCCTTCCGACCGGCCCGTACGCCCCCGCCGTACAACAATGCCCCGGCGCGTGCGGACTCACTGAACGTAATGCGCCCCTCACTCATCGGGTATGACTGGTCCAACGAGTGATCGTCAAGCCCCGTCCCGGGCCGCGGTCACCCGACCGCAGGTCCCCACGGTCCCGACCGCCGCCCTCCCCGAGGGGGTGGCGCACCCGAGAAGGGGTGTGAACCGACATGGCTTTGTCCATCTCCGCAGCCATGCTGATGCTGGTCATCGTGGTGGTGCTGATCCGCCGCTCCGGCCTGAAGCTCTCGCACGCGATCGTCTGCGCACTACTGGGCTTCTACCTGGCGTCCAGCTCCATCGCCCCCTCGATCAGCCAGGTCACCAGCAACCTCGCCGGGATGATCAACGGCCTGAAGCTCTAGCTCCCTGCCGCCGGTCGTTAGGCTTCCTCCCATGACCGTGACTACCGGCCGCCGCCTCCTCCTGGTCCACGCCCACCCCGACGACGAGTCGATCGGCAACGGCGCCACGATGGCCAGGTACGCCGCCGAGGGCGCGCACGTCACCCTGGTGACCTGCACCCTCGGCGAGGGCGGCGAGGTGATCCCGCCGGAGCTGGCCCACCTCACGGCGGACCGGGACGACACCCTCGGCCCGCACCGGATCGGCGAGCTGACCGACGCCATGCGCGCGGTCGGCGTCGCCGATTTCCGCTTCCTCGGCGGCCCGGGCCGCTACCGCGACTCCGGCATGATGGGCGTCCCCGACAACGAGGCGCCCGGCTGCTTCTGGCAGGCCGATGTGGACGAGGCCGCCGGCCACCTGGTCGCGGTGGTCCGCGAGGTGCGGCCGCAGGTGCTGGTCACCTACGACGAGAACGGCGGCTACGGGCACCCGGACCACATCCAGGCGCACCGGGTCGCGATGCGCGCGTACGAGCTGGCCGCCGACCCGGCGTACCGGCCCGGGCTGGGCCCGGCCTGGCGGATCGCCAAGGTGTACTGGAACCGGATGCCCCGCTCGGTGATCGAGCAGGGCCTCGCCAAGACCGCCGCCGAGGCGCGCCACCCCGGCGTCGCGCAGCAGGCCGACGTCCCCGGCGTGGTGGACGACGCCGTGGTCACCACCGTGCTGGACGGCTCCGCGTACGCCGCCCCCAAGGCGGCGGCGATGGCCGCGCACGCCACCCAGATCACCGTGCACGGCGCGTCGTTCGCGCTCTCCAACAACCTCGGCCAGCCGCTGATCGCCACCGAGTACTACCAGCTGGTACGCGGCCAGGCCGGGCCGGAGCAGCCCGAGGACGACCTCTTCGCCGGCCTGGACACCGCCGCCGGCGGCAGCAGCGCGGACGGGACCGCCACGGACCACGGCACCGCGGCCCGTGGCACCACGAACGACAGCACCGCAGCCCACACCGTCGAGGAGAGCGCCCGATGACCGAGCCGACCGAGACGAAGGCGCCCCGCCGCTCGATCACGGTGACCGTCCTCGGCACGCGGGCGGAGCGCCTGAAGGAGCCCCAGCCCCCTCGGGCCGGTCGGATCGCGGCTTATGTCCTGTTCTTTCTGCTGGGCATCGCGGTGTCGGTCTGCGGAGCATTTGTGCAGGCCTTGTGGCCGCCCGTGGGAGTCCTGCTGGCGCTCGCCGCGACCGCCGCGACCTTCTACGCGGGCCTGCGGGTGACCGGCACCCGGCTCGGCGCGGCAGCGCCGGCGGCCGGCTGGTTCCTCGCCCTGCTGCTCCTGATGGTCCCTCGCCCGGAAGGGGACAATGTGCTCTGGACCAATGCCACGTCGCTCGCCTGGCTGTTCGTCGGATCGATCCTGGGCGTGATCTGTGCCACCCTGCCGACCCGGAGCAGCTGGTTCCCCGGGGTGCCCGGCCCCCCGCGCTGACCGCCCCGCGGGGCCGCGTACGGTACCGCGTACGACGAGCAGTCAGGACCACACGGCCGTACTCTCATACCGGAGGAACCGGACGTATCAGGTTCTATCCGAACCGGTTCACCGCTCAGTTCTTCCCAGTATGGTGGTGCGGCAGAACGCCGTACCCGACCGCCGATCCCGCCAGGCCCGGCGCCCACGAACCGCGGTCGCGCCGCACGGCCCGCCCGCGAACCCGGAGCAGAGCAGCATTGAGCAGCCGCGAATCTGAGAACGCCCACCCGACGCCTCGGCGCACGGGCCCGGACGCCTACCCGTCGGGCACCCCGCCCTACGGCACACCGGGATTCCCCGGCGGCGACCGTGCTGGTGCCGGTGCCGGTGCCGTCGAGGGTTCGGCGCCGGGTGACGAGGACGAGGCCCCGAAGACCGAGACCACGCTCACCACGCGGGTCCGGATCAACATCCCCGGCTCGCGTCCGATCCCGCCGGTGGTGGTCCGCTCCACCGTCAAGAACGAGGACGGCCCCGGCGAGGAGAACCCGCCGGCCGCCCCCGAGCCGGCCGGTCCCCGGCACCGCTCGGCCGCACCGGCCTCCCCCGTGCTCGGGGTGATGGACGGCAGCGCCCGGACGGCGACCCCGCCGAACCTGCCGCCCGAGTGGGAGATCCCGCCGGCCACCTCGGAGTCCGAGTCCACCGGCGCCTGGTTCCGGCCGCGCCAGAAGAAGGGCTCCGCCGCCGAGACCGCCCCCGCCGCGGTCCCGGCCGGTGCCCCGGGCGCCCCCGCCGCCGGACTGGCCACGCCCGCCGCCGGCACCGAGGCCCGCCCGAACGGCGCGCGCCCCAAGAACGCCGGCCGTGGCCAGCAGCAGGGCCCCGGCGCGGCCCGCCAGGGCGGCCGCCCGCTGCCCGCCCAGGCCGCCGCCCCCGCCCCGCGCCCCACCGGTGCGCCCGCCTCGCCGTTCGGCGCCGGCGGCGACGCCCCGGCCGACGACGCCGGTGTGTACGAGGACGCCTCGTTCGCCCCCGGTGCGCCCGCCGACCCCTTCGCCCCCAGCCGCGACCTGCCGCGCCGCAACCCCCAGGGTGGCGGCCGTCCGCAGCCCCAGGGCCAGGGCCGGCCGGCCGGCGGTGCGCCGGCCGCGGCGAACCCGGAGGACACCTCGGTCGACGGGTTCGAGCCGATCCGCGAGGACACCCCGCCGCCCGGCGCCATATCCGGCCTGCCCCAGAACGGCCTGCCCCCGCACGGCGCCCCGCAGAACGGCCGCCCGCAGCAGGGCCTGTTCGCCTCGGCCCCGGCCGGCACCGACCCGTTCGCGGTCCAGCGGCCCCCGGCCGGCGCCGAGCCGTACGGCAGCGCCGCCCCCGGCGGCCTCTTCCCCGGCGCCCCCGGCCGCCAGGGCGAGCCCGCAGCCCCGGCCGACCCCTTCAACACCTCCCCCGCCCAGCCGCGCCCGGGCGCGCACGGCGGCCCGGACGGCGAAGCCCCCGCCGGCCCCACCGCGGTGCCGGTCCCCGCGCCCGGCCCCCGGCCGGACGCGCCCGCCAAGCCGGCGGCCCCCAAGACCGGGGCGGCCAAGGCCAAGCGGGGCGGCACCGGCAAGAAGCTCGTCAAGCTCGGCGTCTACGGCGTCGGCGGTGTGCTCTTCCTGGGCGCCGCCGCGTACGGCACCGGCCTGATGCTGAACCAGTCCGACATCCCCAAGGGCACCGTGGTGCTCGGCACGGACATCGGCGGCAGCAACCGCGACCAGGCGATCCACCAGCTCGACGACAGCGTCGGCAAGGCCGGCCAGCAGCCGGTCAAGCTGAAGGTCGGCGACCAGACCCTGGACCTCGACCCGGCCGTCGCCGGGTTGGGCTTCGACACCACGGCCACCGTGGACAAGCTCACCCAGCACTCGTACAGCCCGGTCGACGTGATCACCTCGCTGAAGGGCGACGAGAAGGCCGTACCGCCGGAGGTCAAGGTGGACCGGGCCAAGCTCAAGGCCGCCCTGGAGGCGCTGGCCGCCGGCTCGGGACAGGGCCTGACCGAGGGCTACGTCAAGTTCGGCGACAACGGCGAGCCGATCGTGGTGCCCGGCAAGGCCGGCCAGGCGGTGGACTCCGCCTCCGCCGTCGACCAGGTCGAGCAGGCCTACCGCGACCGCGCCGCCGGCAAGCCCGAGCAGCCCGTCACGCTCACCGTCACGGCCGCCCAGCCGAAGATCTCCCCGCAGGCCCTCCAGGCCGCCGCGGACAGCCTCGGCAAGTCCGCGGTGAACGGCAGGATCCACATCGTGGCCGGCGTCAAGACCTGGGACTTCGGCCCGAAGACCGCCCCCAAGACGCTCACCCTGGTGCCCGACGCCTCCGGCAAGATCGTGCCCAAGTGGGACCTCGACGCGCTGGGCGGCCAGCTGGGCACCGTGTTCGACAAGGTGAAGATCAAGAAGAACGGCCAGACCGCCGCGATCACCCCGCAGGACGTCGCCGACGCCATCACCTCGGTGCTGGACAAGAGCGGCGACAAGGACCGCACCTTCAAGTTCACCGTCGCCTGAGCGGTCCCGCCACCGCCTGAACAGGCACCGCCGAGGGGCGGGGCCGGCCCGTGGAGTCACCGGGGGCCGGTCCCGCCCCTCGACAACTCTGCTCTCCGGTCAGCAAGATGTGACGCCACACCACCCTCACCGCCTGTCACACCTGCACCGGGAGAACCGCCATGGGCCGCCGCCCCCTCTCACGCCGCACGGCCCTGCTCGCCTGCCTCACCGCCGTCTCGCTGACGCTCTGCGGCTGCGGCTCCGGAGCCGACAGCGGTGACGCCTCCCGGGTACTGCCGACCACGCTGGAGACGCCCAAGCTCACCACCGTCGACGTCAACCCGCACGACCGCGGGGAGCTGCGCCAGGGCGGCACCCTGAACGTCGCGATCGCCCAGCTCTCCAGCCAGTGGTCGCCGGTCCAGGCCGACGGCAGCGAGTCCTCCACCATCACCGTCACCAAGCCGCTGATGCCGACCTTCTTCCGCTCCGACGCGGCCGGCACCCAGACCGTCAACCCGGCCTATCTGCAGGACGCCCGCTCCGAGGTCCGGGACGGCCGCCAGGTCGTCACCTGGACGCTCAACCCGAAGGCCCGGTGGTCCGACGGCACCCCGATCACCTGGCGCGACATCGAGGCCAACTGGCGGGCGCTGAACGGCACCGACCCGGCCTACAAGGCGTCCAGCAGCACCGGCTTCGAGCTGGTCGCGGCGGTCGACAGGGGCAAGGACGACTTCCAGGCCGTGATGACCTTCGCGAGGCCGTTCTCCGAGTGGCAGTCGATGTTCAACGGCGCCGCCAACGCCCCGCTGATGCCGGCGAGCCGGCTCGCCACCCCGGAGCTGTTCAACACCGCCTACCTGGACGCGATCCCGGTCACCGCAGGCCCGTTCAAGGTCGAGAAGCTGGACAAGGCCGCGCAGACCGTCACCCTGGTCGCCGACCCGGCCTGGTGGGGCGAAAAGCCGCTGCTGGACCGGATCGTCTTCCACGCCGTGCTCCCCAACGCGATGGCCGCGGCCTTCGCCAAGGGGCAGATCGACCTCTTCAACAACGGCCCGGACGTGGCCGGCTACCAGCTGATCAAGAGCACCAAGGGCGCCGCCGTCCGCCGCGCCGGCGGGCCGGACTTCCGCCAGTTCACGCTGAACAGCAGGAGCCCCCTGCTGACCGACCCGGCCGTCCGCCAGGCCGTCTTCCAGGCGATCAACCGGGACGCGATCACCCGCTCCGACCTCAACGGGCTGGACTGGCCCACCGTCACCCTCAACAACCACCTGCTGGTCGCCAACCAGAACGCCTACCGGGACAACTCCCTCGGCCTCAGCCGCTACGACCCGGCCGAGGCCGTCCGGAAGCTGGACGCGGCCGGGTGGAAGCTCGACGGCGACGTCCGGAAGAAGGACGGCAAGGAGCTCAACCTGCGGATGGTCATCCCGGCCGGCGTCACCCAGGCCCAGACCGAGGCCGAGGTCACCACCAGGATGCTCAAGGACGTCGGGGTCAAGCTCACCACGGTGACCGCCAACCCCAACGAGTTCTTCGACAAGTACGTCAACCGGCACGACTTCGACCTCGCCGCCTACTCGCTGCTCGGCACGCCGTTCCCGGCCAGCGGCAACCGGGCCAACTTCGCCCAGAACGGCGGCACCAACCAGTCCCAGGCCGGCAGCCCGGCCGTCGACGCCGCCCTCGACCGGGCCTCCGGCGCGACCGACGCCGCCACCGCCTTCGAGGCCATCAACCAGGCCGACGGCGAGTTGTGGAAGGTGGCCGGCGTCCTGCCGCTCTACCAGCGCCCGCAGCTGTACGGCGCCCGCGCCGACCTCGCCAACATCGGCGCGCAGGGCCTGTCCGACATCGTCTGGGAGAACGTCGGCTTCACCAAGTGACGAGCCGGGCACCGGAGTCGGTACGACCCCGGTGCCCGGCCCGGCCACCGGACGGCGCTCAGCCCGCGCCGATCACGTCCCGCACCTCGGCGAAGTGGCACGCCGACTCGTGCGCGGCCGGCCCGGTCAGCAGGGACGGCACCGCCAGCAGCGGGACCTCGGTGGAGCAGCGCTCCTCCGCCTTCCAGCAGCGGGTGCGGAACCGGCAGCCGGACGGCGGGTTGGCCGGCGACGGCAGGTCCCCGCTGAGCAGGATGCGCTCACGCTGTTCGCGCCCGGTCGGGTCCGGCACCGGCACCGCGGAGAGCAGCGCCTGGGTGTACGGATGGGTCGGGTGGGCGTAGATCTGGTCCTCCGTCCCGATCTCGACCAGCTTGCCGAGGTACATCACGCCGACCCGGTCCGAGATGTGCCGGACGATCGAGAGGTCGTGCGCGATGAACATGTACGACAGCTCGAACTCGCTCTGCAGCTGCTCCAGCAGGTTGATCACCTGCGCCTGCACGGAGACGTCCAGCGCGGAGACCGGCTCGTCACAGATGATCACCTCCGGCTTGAGCGCCAACCCCCGGGCGATGCCGATGCGCTGGCGCTGGCCGCCGGAGAACTGGTGCGGATACCGGTTGATGTACTCGGGGTTGAGGCCCACCACGTCCAGCAGGTCCTGGACGGCCTTGCGGCGGTCCCCCTTCGGCGCCACCTCCGGGTGGATCTCGAACGGCTCCCCGATGATGTCGCCGACCGTCATGCGCGGGTTGAGCGAGGTGTACGGGTCCTGGAACACCATCTGGATGTTGCGGCGCACCGCCTTCAGCGCGGCACCGGAGAGCCGGGTGATGTCCTCGCCCTTGAACCGGACCTCGCCGGAGGTGGCCCGCTCCAGGTTCATCAGCACCTTGGCCAGCGTGGACTTGCCACAGCCGGACTCGCCGACGATCCCCAGCGTCTCCCCCTTCTTCAGCTCGAAGGAGACCCCGTCCACCGCCTTCACCGCGCCGACCTGCTTCTTGAAGACGATCCCCTGGGTCAGCGGGTAGTACTTGACCAGATCCCGGACCTCCAGGATGGGCTCAGCCATGGAGGGTCTCCTTCCAGAGGTGGCAGGCACTGCGGCGGCCCGGCAGGTCGGCCCCGTCTGCGTCCAGCACCGGTACCAGCCGCGGGAGTTCGGTGCGGCAGCGGTCCACCGCCCGGTCGCAGCGGGGGTTGAAGGCGCAGCCCTCGGGGATCCGCAGCAGGCTCGGCGGCAGGCCCTGGATGGCGTAGAGGTTCTGGCCCTTCTGGTCCAGCCGGGGGATCGAGTTGAGCAGGCCGCGGGTGTACGGGTGGGCCGGCCGCGCGTACAGCTCGTGCACGGGCGCCGTCTCGACGATCCGCCCCGCGTACATCACCGCGATCTTGTCCGCGACGTCGGCCACCACACCGAGGTCGTGGGTGATCAGGATCAGCCCCATGTTGAACTCGGCCTGCAGCTCGGCCAGCAGGTCCATCACCTGCGCCTGGACGGTCACGTCGAGCGCGGTGGTGGGCTCGTCGGCGATGATCAGGTCCGGTTCCAGGGCCAGCGCCATCGCGATCATGATGCGCTGGCGCATGCCCCCGGAGAACTGGTGCGGGTAGTCGTTCACCCGCTGCCTGGCCGCGGGGATTCGCACCCGCTCCATCAGCTCGACGGCCTTCTCCCGGGCCTCCTTGCGCGAGGCCCCCTGGTGCACCCGGAACATCTCACCGAGCTGGTAGCCCACGCTGAGCACCGGGTTCAGCGAGGAGAGCGCGTCCTGGAAGATCATCGCGATCTTCCGGCCACGCACCGCCCGGCGCGCCTTGGGGCTCATGGTGAGCAGTTCCTCGCCCCGGAAACGGATCGACCCGGAGGTGATCTTCCCCGGCGGCATGTCCAGGATGCCCATGATCGCCTGCGCGGTCACCGACTTGCCCGAACCGGACTCGCCGAGCACCGCCAGGGTCTCCCCCGCCGACACCGCGTAGCTCACCCCGTTGACGGCCTTGGCCACGCCGTCCCGGGTGTGGAACTCGATGTGCAGGTCCTCGACCTCCAGCAGCGGAGTGCCGGGCACCAGGCTCTCCCGGCCGCCACCGACCACCTCCACCGCGTTCTGGCGGGGTACCGCACCCTTCGACAGCTTCGTCGCGTCACTCATCTCCGCGGCCCTCCTCAGCGCAGCTTCGGGTCGAGGGCGTCGCGGACCGCGTCGCCGAGCATGATGAACGCCAGCACGGTGATGCTCAGCACGACGGCCGGGAAGAGCAGCACATGGGGCGCGGTCAGGAAGCGGGACTGCGCGTCGCTGATCATCAGACCCCAGGAGATCGCCGGGGACTGGATGCCGATGCCGAGGTACGAGAGCGCGGCCTCGGCACCGATGTAGACGCCCAGGTTGATGGTCGAGACCACGATCACCGGGGCGACCGCGTTCGGCAGGATGTGCCGCGTGACGATCCGTCCGGTGCCGGCGCCGAGCGCCTTGGCCGCGACCACGTAGTCGTTGTGCTTGTTGGAGAGCACCGCCGAACGCATCAGCCGGTAGATCTGCGGCCAGCCGAGCACGGCCATCACCGCCGAGACCGTCCAGGCGTTGCCCTTGCCCCAGGTGGACATGATCAGCATGCCGCCGAGCAGCAGCGGGATGGCGAAGAAGATCTCGGTGACCCGGGAGAGCGCGTTGTCCCAGAGACCGCCGATCCAGCCGGCCCAGAGGCCGAGCAGACCGCCGACCGCGACCACCAGGGTGGTGGTCAGGATGCCGACGATGATCGAGTTGCGGGCGCCCCAGATCGTCCGGGTGTAGATGTCGCACCCCTGGACGTCGAAGCCGAACCAGTGGTCCGCGCTGGGCCGCTTCAGCGAGTCGGCCAGGTTGCAGAAGCCGCCGGCCCTCGGGTCCCCGTCGGTGAACAGCTGCGGGGCGACGGCCAGCGCCACCATGAACAGCACCAGGAACCCGCCGATCAGGAACAGCGGGTTGCGCCGCAGGTCGTACCAGGCGTCGGTCCAGAGGCTGGCGACCCGTTCGCCGCCCTTGCCGCCCTTCCCGTCCTTGGTGAGCGTGGCGGCCTCCGCCGCGGGCCCGCTCGCGGCGGACCCGGAGCCGGGCTGCCCCGGGACCGACACCCTCGTGTCCTCGCTCTTCGTCGGCTCACTCATAGCGGATCCTCGGGTCCAGGACGGCGTACATCAGGTCGACCACCAGGTTGGCGAACAGGTAGACGAGCACCAGGGCGCTCACGATGCCCACCACGATGGTGCGTTCGCGCAGGTAGACGGACTGGAAGAGCTGGTGCCCGACCCCGGGGATGTTGAAGATGCCCTCGGTGATCACCGCACCGCCCATCAGCCCGCCGAGGTCCATGCCCAGGAAGGTGACGATCGGGATCAGCGCGTTGCGCAGTCCGTGCCTGACCACCACCCGCATCGGGCTGAGCCCCTTGGCGACCGCCGTCCGGACGTAGTCCGCCCGCATCACCTCGATCAGGCTGGTCCGGGTGAGGCGGGCGACGTACGCCAGCGAGGTGGAGGCGAGGACGTAGGCCGGCAACAGATAGGACCGGAAGCCCGCCTCCTCGTTGAACGAGACCGGGAAGAAGTCGATGCCGTAGTCGGTGTTGAGCTTCACCCCGAGGATCAGCTGGAGCACGAAGCCGATCACGAAGACCGGGATCGAGATGACCATCAGGGTCGAGATCAGCACCACGTTGTCGATGAACCTGCCACGCCGCAGAGCGGCGACCACGCCCGCGGTGATGCCCACCACCATCTCGATGACCAGCGCGGTCACCGCCAGGTTGATGGTGTAGGGGAAGGCGGTCTTCATGACGTCCACGACCTGGTTGCCGCGGTAGTCCTCGCCGAAGTCGCCCTTGAACAGGCCGACCAGGTAGTCCCAGTACTGGACGAAGAACGGGTCGTCCAGGTGGTAGCGGTCGCGCAGCACCGCCACGACGGCAGGGTCCTGCCGCTTCTCACCGGCCAGTGCCGTGATGGGATCGCCGGGCAGCAGGAAGACCAGTGCGTAGATCAGGAACGTCGCGCCGAGAATCACCGGTATGGCCTGGATGATCCGGCGGACCACATAGCGGCCCATGCGGCCTCCTCGTGGCTCGGGGCACGCCGCTGGCGGGCGGCGCGGGGATCACCCGCGCCGCCCGTCAGCTCGTGCCGGTCAGCTGGGTCGCGGTCAGGCCAGTTCGACGTTGGCGAGGTCGATGCGGTTCTGGGCGTCGATGACGACGTTCTTGACGGCCTTGGTGTAGGCACCCGAGGTCATGTACGTGTAGACCGGGATGTACGGCAGTTCCTTGATCAGGATGTCGTCGGCCTGCTGGTAGAGCTTGATGCCCTCGGTGTCGGTCTTCGCGCTGTCGGCCCGGGCCAGCAGGGCCTCGAAGTCCTCGTTGACGTAGCCGCCGTAGTTGGACCCGTTGTCGATCGCGATCTTGGAGAAGATCGGCCGCAGGTAGTTCTCGATCGACGGGTAGTCCATCTGCCAGGCCATCCGGAAGGCCCCGGAGTACTTGTGGTCGCCCAGTGCGGTGAGGATCGCGCCGAACTTCTCGAACGGCTTGAAGGTGACGTCGACGCCGAGGTTGTTCTTCAGCTGGTTGCCGACGGCCTCGATCCACTCCTTGTGGCCGCCGTCCGCGTTGTAGCCGATCTCCAGCGTGTTCCCGGGCAGGCCGCCGGCCTGGGTGAAGAGCTCCTTCGCCTTCGCCGGGTTGTACTTGGCGGCGTCGCCGAGTGCGCCCTGCCGGTAACCCGGAATGATCGGGCTGATGAAGTCGTCGGCGGGCTTGCGGGTGCCCGAGAAGATGGTCTTCGTGATCGCCTCGCGGTCGATCGCCATCGAGATCGCCTTGCGGATCTCCGGCTTCCCGAACGCCGGATTGGTCGAGATCGGGAATCCGAGGTAGCCGACCCCGGATTCCGGCTTGTAGATGTAGCGGTCACCGAACTCCTGCGCGACGGTCGACATCGCCGAGATCGGGAGCTTGTTGGTGATCTGGATGTTGTCCGCGCGCAGGTCGTTGTACGAGGTCTCCAGCTTGTCGTAAATCTTGAAGGTGACGGAATCCAGCTTTGCCTTTCCGTCGGCCGCCGGGAAGTTCTCGTACCGCTTCACCTTGATCTGCTTGTTGTGCTCCCACTTGCCGTCCATCTGGAACGGGCCGTTTCCGATCGGCGCGTCCTCGAAGGCCTTCGGGTCGGCGAAGAACGCCTTCGGCAGCGGGTAGAACGCGGTGTAGCCGAGCATGGTCTTGAACTGGGAGAACGGGGCCTTGAGAGTGACCGTGAAGGTCTTGTCGTCGACGACCTTGAGGCCCTTGAGCTTGTCCGCGGCGGGCTTCTTGTCCTTGCCCGGGGCCAGCTCGTCCGAACCGAGGATCTTGTCGAAGAACGGCAGCCCCTCCTGCGCGTTGTCCTGGTTCGCCCCGTAGTTCCAGGCGTCGACGAAGTTCTGCGCGATGACCTTCTCACCGTTGTGGAAGGTGTAGCCGTCCTTGAGCTTGATCGTCCAGGTGGTGGCGTCGCTGCTCTCGATCGACTCGGCGGCCCGCAGCTTCGGCGAGTTGTCCTTGTGGTCGTAGTCGACCAGGCCGGCGAAGAGCCCCGCGAGAACCTGGGCCCCCTCGGACTCGGCCGTGTTCTGCGGCACCAGGCCGTGCTGCGGCTCACCCGACTCGATGCTGATCGAGCCGCCCTTCTTGCCGGACCCGTTCGCCTGGTCCGAGGACTTCTTGTCGCCGCCGGTGCTGCACGCGGAGATCGCGAGCGCGGTGCAGGCCGCCAGCGCGGTCCAACGCATCGTCTTGGTGAGCCTCATTCAACTGCTCCTCGATTTAGGGGCTTACGAACGAACGGCGCCCCGCCAGTCGGTGTGCCGGGCATGGCGAAGGTCGACATCTCAGGGCCGATCCGCACAGTTGGCGAGGTGACCACTGATACGCGCAGAGCAACTATCGATCACCGGACCCCTCCGACGGAATCCACGTCACATCTCTTTTCAATTACATGCTCAGACCAAGTCGTGACATTGCTCGCCAAATTCCTGCATATCGCGCACGGAGTCCCGCACTCCGCCTTCCGGATAACGAACAATATTCTCCGGTATTCGATGCTTTACGGAGCGTAATGATCAAATCCGGCCGGGGGAATTCCGGTGTTTCCGCAGGACAACGCAAGGGCGCGCCCTCCGCTGGGAGGGCGCGCCCTTGGTTCGGGATCTGGACGGTGGTGTCAACCGGTTTCCGGCGCCGGCGGGGTCGGGCCCCCGCCGTCCTCGCTCCGGCCGGCCCCGGGCTCGGCCGCGCTGGGCCCCGCCTCGGGCTCCTTCGCGCTGGACCCGGTCCCGGGCTCCGCCGCGCTGGGCCGCCCGGTCTCGCGCTCCGCCGCGCCGTGCTCGATGTCGCGCTCCGCCGCGGCGTGCTCGATGTCGCGCTCCGCCGCGGCGTGCTCGATGTCGCGCTCCGCCGCGCCGTGCTCGATGTCGCGCTCCGCCGCGAAGTGACACGCCGAGTCGTGCCGGGCCAGCCCCTCCAGCCACACCGGCGCGGCCAGCAGCGGCACCTCCACCGTGCACCGCTCCTGCGCCTTCCAGCAGCGGGTGCGGAACCGGCAGCCGGACGGCGGGTTGGCCGGCGAGGGCACGTCCCCGGTGAGCACGATCCGGTCCCGCGACTGACGCGCCGTCGGGTCCGGCACCGGCACCGCGGAGAGCAGCGCCTGGGTGTACGGATGGGTCGCGTGGTCGTAGATCTCCAGGTCGGAGCCGATCTCGACCAGCCTGCCGAGGTACATCACACCGACGCGGTCGGAGATGTGCCGGACGATCGAGAGGTCGTGCGCGATGAACATGTACGAGAGGTTGAACTCCCCCTGGAGCTGCTCCAGCAGGTTGATCACCTGCGCCTGGACGGAGACGTCCAGCGCGGAGACCGGCTCGTCACAGATGATCACCTCCGGCTTGAGCGCGAGGCCGCGGGCGATGCCGATGCGCTGGCGCTGGCCGCCGGAGAACTGGTGCGGATACCGGTTGATGTACTCCGGGTTCAGGCCCACGACGTCCAGCAGGTCCTGGACGGCCTTGCGGCGGTCCCCCTTCGGCGCCACCTCGGAGTGGATCTCGTAGGGTTCGCCGATGATGTCGCCGACCGTCATGCGCGGGTTGAGCGAGGTGTACGGGTCCTGGAACACCATCTGGATGTTGCGGCGCACCGCCTTCAGCCCGGCACCGGAGAGCCGGGAGATCTCCTCCCCCTTGTAACGCACCGACCCGCCGGTGGCCGGCTCCAGGTTCATCAGCACCTTGGCCAGCGTGGACTTGCCACAGCCGGACTCCCCCACGATGCCGAGCGTCTCCCCCTGGACCAGGTCGAAGGAGACCCCGTCCACCGCCTTCACCGCGCCGACCTGCTTCTTGAAGACGACGCCCCTGGTGAGCGGGAAGTGCTTGATCAGGTCCCGGACTTGGAGGATCGGCTCGCCGGGCGGCACCTCCCGTGCGAACGCGACGTCCTCCGGCACCGCCGGCCCCAGTGCGCTGGCCCCGTTAGCGGTCATGGAGGGTCTCCTTCCAGAAGAAGCAGGCGCTGCCCCGGCCGGCCATCTCCCGGCCGTCGTCCTCGGTGACCGGGAACAGCTCCGGCACCTGGCCCCGGCAGATGTCCTGGGCCCGCGGGCAGCGCGGGTTGAACGCGCAACCCGGCGGAATCCGCAGCAGGTTGGGCGGCAGGCCCTTGATCGCGTACAGCTCCTGGCCCTTCTGGTCCAGGCGCGGGATGGAGTCCAGCAGGCCGCGGGTGTACGGGTGGGCCGGCCGCGCGTACAGCTCGTGCACGGGCGCCGTCTCGACGATCCGCCCCGCGTACATCACCGCGATCTTGTCCGCGACGTCGGCCACCACGCCGAGGTCGTGGGTGATCAGGATCAGGCCCATGTGGAACTCGGCCTGCAGCTCGGCCAGCAGGTCCATCACCTGCGCCTGGACGGTGACGTCCAGGGCGGTGGTGGGCTCGTCGGCGATGATCAGGTCCGGTTCCAGGGCCAGCGCCATCGCGATCATGATGCGCTGGCGCATACCGCCGGAGAACTGGTGCGGGTAGTCGTTCACCCGCTGCCTGGCCGCGGGGATTCGCACCCGCTCCATCAGCTCGACGGCCTTCTCCCGGGCCTCCTTGCGCGACGTCCCCTGGTGGGCCCGGAACATCTCACCGAGCTGGAACCCCACGGTGAGTACGGGGTTGAGCGAGGAGAGCGCGTCCTGGAAGATCATCGCGATCTTCTGCCCGCGGATCTGCCGCCGCTCCTCCTTGCCCATCTTGAGCATGTCCTGGCCCCGGAACCTGATCTCGCCCCGGGGGATCCGGGCCGGCGGCATGTCCAGGATGCCCATGATCGCCTGCGCGGTCACCGACTTGCCCGAACCGGACTCGCCGAGCACCGCGAGCGTCTCCCCCGCCCGGACGCTGTAGTTGACCCCGTTGACCGCCTTGGCCACCCCGTCCCGGGTGACGAACTCGACGTGCAGGTCGCGGACGTCCAGCAGCGGCCCCTCGTAGGGCGCCTCCCGCTTCGGCTTGCCGGTGTCGACAGCTGTGGTCACGATGAGTCCCCTCGCTCAGCGAAGCTTCGGGTCGAGGGCGTCGCGGACCGCGTCGCCCAGCATGATGAAGGCCAGCACCGTGATGGAGAGCGCCGCGGCCGGGAAGAAGAGCACGTACGGGGCCGTCCGGATCACCTTCTGGGCGGAGGCGATGTCGATGCCCCAGGAGATGGTCGGGTCCTGCAGGCCGATGCCCAGGAAGCTCAGGGTGGCCTCGGTCGCGATGTAGCCGCCCAGGGCGATGGTGGCGACGACGATCACCGGCGCGAGCGCGTTCGGCAGGATGTGCCGGAGCATCAGCCGCCCGGTGCCCGCGCCCAGCGCTCGGCCGGCCATCACGTAGTCGGCCTGTTTGACGGTCAGGACGGCGCCGCGCATGACGCGCGCGATCTGCGTCCAGCCGAGGACCGCCAGCGCGATCACCACGCTCCACACCGTGCGGGCGGAGAAGGCGCCCAGCAGGACCAGCGCGCCGAGCAGCAGCGGGATGCCGAAGAAGATGTCGACGACGCGGGAGATCACGGCATCCACCGCACCGCCGAAGTACCCGGCGACCATGCCGGTCAGCCCGCCGAGCAGGGTGACCCCGAGGGTCACGAAGATGCCGACGGTGATCGAGGCCCGGGCCCCGTAGATCACCCGGGCGTAGATCGACCGGCCCTGGCCGTCGTAGCCGAACCAGCCGGCGCCGAAGAAGTCCGTCCAGTCCGGGCGCTTGAGGAAGTCGTGGATCAGGTCGGCCTTGCGCGGGTTGGCGTCCGTGAACGCCCAGGGGAAGATCGACATCACGATCAGCAGCAGGATCAGCAGCGCCGAGATCAGGAAGACCGGCCGCCGGCGGAGGTCCCGCCAGGCGTCGCCCCAGAGGCTGCGGGCCTCCTCCCGTTTGGCCGGGTCGCCCTCGACCAAGGTCTCCTGCTCGACCGCCATGCCCTGCTCGCCGGCGTAGTCGAGGTGGTCGACACCGGGCACCGAATGCGGCCTGAACTCGCCCTCGTCATGCAGGTCAGGCATAGCGGATCCTCGGGTCCAGGACCGCGTAGAGCAGGTCGACGATCAGGGAGGCGACCAGGTAGACGATCACCAGGACGGTCACGATGCCGACCACGGTGGGGCCCTCCTTCTGGTTGA
Source organism: Kitasatospora sp. NPDC022785 (assembly GCF_055561295.1). Classification (NCBI taxonomy): domain Bacteria; kingdom Bacillati; phylum Actinomycetota; class Actinomycetes; order Kitasatosporales; family Streptomycetaceae; genus Kitasatospora; species Kitasatospora sp. NPDC022785. The sequence goes on from NZ_JBVHHB010000004.1 coordinate 396,403, forward strand.
TCGCCCGGTACAGGACGTTGCCGATGCCCTGCACGTTGAAGATCCCCTCGGTCACGATCGCGCCGCCCATCAGCGCGCCGAGGTCGGTGCCGAGGAAGGTGACCACCGGGATCAGCGAGTTGCGCAGCAGGTGCCGGGAGATGATGGTCCGCCGCGGCAGGCCCTTGGCGACCGCGGTGCGCATGTAGTCGGCCCGCAGGTTCTCCCCGATCGACGTCCGGGTGAGCCGGGCGACGAACGCGAGGGAGAGCGAACCCAGCACGATCGCGGGCAGGATCAGCTGGGAGAGGTCCGTGGAGTCCTGCACCGTCGGGGTGACCCAGCCCAGGTTGGTGGCGAAGATCGTCTGGGCGATGTAGGCGAGCACGAACACCGGGATCGAGATCACCACCAGGGTCAGGGCCAGCACCAGGGTGTCCTCGATGCTGCCCCGCCTGAGGCCGGAGATCAGACCGAGTGCCAGCCCGACGACCAGCTCGAAGGCGAAGGCCATCAGGGCCAGCCGGATGGTGACCGGGAAGGCGTCCGCCATGATGTCGGTGACCGAGCGGCCGGTGAAGCTCGTCCCGAAGTCACCCTGGAACAGGTTCCCCATGTAGTGCAGGTACTGCTTCCACAGCGGCTGGTCGAGGTAGTACCGGTGCTTCAGGTTGGCCACCACCGCCGGGTCGGCGGCCTTGTCCCCGAACAGCGCCGCGACCGGGTCGCCCGGCAGCGTGTAGACCATCAGGAAGATCAGGAATGTGGAGCCGAAGAACACCGGGATCATCTGCAGCACCCGCCGCAGCACGTAACTTCCCATCCGAGCCTCCTTCCTAGGTGACGGGTCGGCCCGTGACCGGGTGCGGCGGGCCGTTGGACCGAGTGCCCGGGCCCCGCCCCCCGTGCGGGGAGGGCGGGGCCGCGCGGGGCCGGGCCCCTCGCCCCCGGCCTGGCGGCCGGGAGGTGCCGCAGCCCGGTGACGGGCGGGGAGGGGGGATCAGCCCTTGACCTCGACCTGGGTCCAGGCCGGGTTGCCGAAGGAGTCGAACGTCACGTTCTGGACGTTGTTGGAGTAGCCCGAGTTGGTGCGGTAGTACCAGAGCGGGATGGCCGGCATGTCGGTCGCCAGCACCGCCTCTGCCTGCTGGTAGCCCGTCACCGAGCCCTGGACGCTGTCCGCCTGGTCCGCCTGGGTGGACAGCTTGTCGAACTGCGGGCTGCTGTAGCCGAAGTCGTTGGACGCCGCGCCGGTGCGGTAGACGTCGGCGAGGAAGTTGGCGTTCAGCGGGTAGTCCTGCACCCAGCCCGTCCGGAACATGCCGTCGATCTGGTGGCCGGTGATCGCCGCCCGGGCGGTCTTGAAGTCGGGCTTCGGGTCACCGGTGCAGTCCGCCCCGGTGCTCTGTCGGACCGAGTTGCAGACGGCGTCGACCCACTCCTTGTGGCCGCCGTCCGCGTTGTAGGTGATGGTCAGCTTGTTGCCCGGGATGCCGCCGCCCTGGGCGATCAGCTGCTTGGCCTTGTCCGGGTTGAACGTGCAGAACTCACCGCACTGACCCGCCTTGTACCCCTCGACCCCCTCGGCGACCCAGGCGCTGGCGGGCGCGCGCGACCCCTGGAGCACCGTCTTGGTGATGGTGTCGCGGTCGATCGCCATCGAGATGCCCTGGCGGACCTGGGCCTTCTCGGGCGCGGCCCAGTCCGCCTGGTACAGCGTGAAGCCGACGTTCTGGATGGCACCCTGCGGGGAGTCGATCGCCCGGTCGCCCAGGTCGCTCTTGTAGGTGGCCAGCGCGGACGGCGGCACCTGGTCCATCACGTCCAGGTTGTTGGACTGCAGGTCGGCGTAGGCGGCCTCGGCGGTGCTGTACATCTTGAAGACGACGCCGCCGTTCTTCGGCTTGTCCACGCCCTGATAGTTCGGGTAGGCCTTGGTGACCACCTGCTGGTTGTGGTCCCAGCTGACGAACTGGTACGGGCCGTTGCCCACCGGCTTCTGCCCGTACCCGGTCGGGTCGCTGAAGAAGGCGGACGGCAGCGGCGAGAAGGCGATGTACCCGAGCTTGTACTCGAAGTACGAGACCTTGCCCCGCAGCTTGATGGTGAAGTGCGTGTCGTCCACCACGGTCAGCCCGGACATCTTGGTCGCGGTCGGCTGGCCGCTGGCGGGGTGGACGTCCTGATAGCCCTCGATGTCGGAGAACCAGGAGCTGTTGATCTGGTTGTTGGTGGTGGTCGCGCCCCAGTTCCAGGCGTCGACGAAGTTGGCCGACGTGACCGGCGTGCCGTCGTGGAACGTCCAGCCGCTCTTCAGCGTGACGTTGAAGGTCTGCGAGTCGCTGGTGTCGATCGAGTCCGCGACCTGCATCCGGATCTTGGCGTTGCTGGGGTCGTAGTCGACCAGGCCCTTGAAGAGGTTCTGCAGGATGCGCCCGCCGCCGGTCTCGTTGGCGTTCGCCGGCTGCAGCGGGTTCTGCGGCTCACTGCTCTGGTAGCTGAAGGTCTTGCTGCTGTCCGACGAGCTGCTTCCGCCTCCGCCGCTGCTGCTGCACCCGCTGGCCACCAGGGCCACGGATGTCGCACCGGCGAGGACCCATCGAGCACGGGGGGCTGCGGGCATGGAGGTCCCTCCTCAAGGTGTGTGTCGCATCACACCCCATGAGAAGCGCGCCCGCGCGGCGGCGCGAGCCGGGTACCCCCGGATGGGTGCAGCAGGCCCTGCGTGGAGTTGACGGAACGCCGGAAGGGCCCGCAGCACGACGGCTGCGGGCCCTTCCGGGAAACGCCTCGGGATCAGACGGCGGCGGCCGTCTCCCGGACCTCGGCGAAGTGACACGCCGACTGGTGCTTGGCCGGGCCGCTCAGCACCTCCGGCACCGCCAGCAGCGGGACCTCGGTGGAGCAGCGCTCCTCCGCCTTCCAGCAGCGGGTGCGGAACCGGCAGCCGGACGGCGGGTTGGCCGGCGAGGGGATGTCGCCGGTCAGGATGATCCGGTCACGGCTCTCGCGCGCCGTCGGGTCCGGCACCGGCACCGCGGAGAGCAGCGCCTGGGTGTACGGGTGCGTCGCGTTGTCGTAGATCTCCTCGTCGGTACCGATCTCGACCATCTTGCCCAGGTACATCACGCCGACGCGGTCGGAGATGTGCCGGACGATGGAGAGGTCGTGCGCGATGAACATGTACGACAGCTCGAACTCGCTCTGCAGCTGCTCCAGCAGGTTGATCACCTGCGCCTGCACGGAGACGTCCAGGGCGGAGACCGGCTCGTCGCAGATGATGATCTCGGGCTTGAGCGCGAGGCCGCGGGCGATGCCGATGCGCTGGCGCTGGCCGCCGGAGAACTGGTGCGGGTACCGGTTGATGTACTCCGGGTTCAGGCCGACGACGTCCAGCAGGTCCTGGACGGCCTTGCGGCGGTCGCCCTTCGGAGCCACCTCGGGGTGGATCTCGAACGGCTCGCCGATGATGTCGCCGACCGTCATGCGCGGGTTGAGCGAGGTGTACGGGTCCTGGAACACCATCTGGATGTTGCGGCGGACGGCCTTGAGGGCCGCGCCGGACAGCTTGGAGATGTCCTCGCCCTTGAACAGGACCTCGCCGGAGGTGGCCCGCTCCAGGTTCATCAGCACCTTGGCCAGCGTGGACTTGCCACAGCCGGACTCGCCGACGATGCCGAGGGTCTCGCCCTTCGCCAGCTCGAAGGAGATGCCGTCGACCGCCTTGACCGCGCCGACCTGCTTCTTGAAGAGGATGCCCTGGGTCAGCGGGTAGTGCTTGACCAGGTCCTTGACCTCCAGGATGGGCTCAGCCATGGAGGGTCTCCTTCCAGAGGTGGCACGCGCTGCGGCGGCCGGTGAGCTCCTTGCCGTCCTTGTCGGTCACCTGGTGCAGCTTCGGGATCTCCGTGCGGCACAGGTCGGTGGCGACGTCACAGCGGGGGTTGAACGCGCAGCCGGCCGGGACCTTCAGCAGGTTCGGGGGCAGGCCCTTGATCGCGTACAGCTCCTGGCCCTTCTGGTCCAGGCGCGGGATGGAACGGAGCAGGCCCTTGGTGTAGGGGTGCGCCGGGTTGGCGTACAGGTCACGCACCGGGGCGGTCTCGACGATCCGGCCGGCGTACATGACGGCGATCTTGTCCGCGACGTCGGCGACCACGCCGAGGTCGTGGGTGATCAGGATCAGGCCCATGTTGTACTCGTCCTGCAGCTCGGCGAGCAGGTCCATCACCTGGGCCTGGACGGTGACGTCCAGGGCGGTGGTGGGCTCGTCGGCGATGATCAGGTCGGGCTCCATGGAGAGCGCCATGGCGATCATGATGCGCTGGCGCATGCCGCCGGAGAACTGGTGCGGGTAGTCGCCCACGCGCTGCCTGGCGGCGGGGATGCGCACCCGCTCCATCAGCTCGATGGCCTTCTCCCGGGCCTCCTTCTTGGAAGCGCCGCGGTGCACCCGGAACATCTCGCCGAGCTGGGCGCCGACGGTCATCACCGGGTTCAGCGAGGAGAGCGCGTCCTGGAAGATCATCGCGATCTTCTGGCCGCGGATCAGCCGGCGCTCCTCCTCCTTCATCGCGAGCATGTCCTGCCCGCGGAAGAGGATCTGTCCCTGGCTGATCTTGCCGGGCGGCATGTCGAGGATGCCCATGATGGTCTGGGCGGTCACCGACTTGCCGGAGCCGGACTCGCCGAGCACCGCCAGGGTCTCACCGGCGGCGACGGAGTAGTTGACGCCGTTCACGGCCTTGGCGACGCCGTCCCGAGTGTGGAACTCCACGTGGAGGTCGCGGACCTCCAGCAGCGGGGTGCCAACTTCGAGCCGGCCGCTCTTCTGGTTCTTCTCGATCACGGTGGTCATCGGGTCGTCACCTCTTCTCTCAGCGGAGCTTCGGGTCGAGGGCGTCGCGGACCGCGTCGCCGAGCATGATGAAGGCCAGCACGGTGATGCTCAGCGCGGCCGACGGGAAGAGCAGGACGTGCGGGGCCGCCAGGAAGCGGACCGAGGCATCGCTGATCATCAGGCCCCAGGAGATCTCCGGGGACTGCACGCCGATGCCGAGGTAGGACAGCGCCGCCTCGGCACCGATGTAGACGCCCAGGCTGATCGCCGAGACCACGATGACCGGCGCGATGGCGTTCGGCAGGATGTGCCGGAAGGTGATCCGGCCGCTGCTGGCGCCCAGCGCGCGGGCCGCCATCACGTAGTCGTTGTGCTTGTTGGAGATCACCGAGGCGCGCATGATGCGGAAGATCTGCGGCCAGCCGAGGACGGCCATGACCAGCGACACGGTGTAGGCGTTGCCCTTGCCGAGCATCGACATGATCAGCATGCCGCCGAGCAGCAGCGGGATCGAGAAGAAGATCTCGGTGAAGCGCGACAGGATCGAGTCGGTGATCCCGCCCTTCCAACCGGCCAGCAGGCCGAGGAGCGAGCCGACCACGGTGACCAGCAGCGTGGTCAGGACACCGACGATGATCGAGTTGCGGGCGCCCCACACCGTGCGGGTGTAGACGTCGCAGCCCTGCACGTCGAAGCCGAACCAGTGCTCGGCGCTCGGGCGCTTCAGGGAGTCGGCCAGGTCGCAGGCACCGTTCGCGGTCGGGCTGCCGTCGGTGAACAGCTGCGGAACGGCCGCCATGACCAGCAGGAACAGCACCAGAGCGGCACCGATGATGAAGACCGGGTTGCGGCGCAGGTCGCGCAGCGCGTCCGTCCAGAGGCTGGCCACCCGCTCCGGCTTCTGCTTCTTCTCCGGGGAGGTCTTCGGGCTGTTGTCCTCGGACGGGGCCTCGCTGCCCACGGTGATGGTGTCACTCATAGCGGATCCTCGGGTCGAGCACGGCGTACAGCAGGTCCACGAGCAGGGTGGTGATGAGGTAGATCATCACCAGCAGGGTGACCATGCCGACGATCACCGTGCCCTGCTTCTGGTACACGGACTGGGCGAGCAGGCCGCCGATGCCGTGCATGTTGAAGATCTTCTCGGTGATGACCGCGCCACCCATCAGGCCGCCCAGGTCGGCACCGAGGAAGGTGACGATCGGGATCAGCGCGTTGCGCAGGGCGTGACGGCCGATCACCCGACGGCGCTTCAGGCCCTTGGCGACCGCGGTGCGGACGTAGTCCGCGCGCATGGTCTCCATCAGACTGGTGCGGGTCAGTCGGGCGACGTACGCGAGCGAGGTGGACGCCAGCACGAAGGCCGGCAGCAGGTACGCCCGCAGTCCGTCCTCCTCGTTGAAGGAGACCGGGAAGAAGTCGAAGCCGTAGTCGTTCTTCAGCTTCACGCCCAGCAGCAGCTGGAGGACGAAGCCGGTGACGAAGACCGGGATCGAGATCACGAACAGCGTGCTGATGAGGACCAGCTGGTCGATGAACTTGCCCTTGCGAAGGGCCGCCATGACACCCGCCAGCACGCCCATGACCGCTTCGATGATGAAGGCGACGAAGGCGAGGTTGACGGTGTACGGGAACGCCTCACTGATCATGTCGGTCACGGAGCGACCGGTCAGGCTTTCACCGAGGTTCCCCTGGAAGACCCCCGAGATGTAGTTCCAGTACTGGAGCAGGAAGGGGTCGTTCAGGTGGTACTTCTGGCGGATCATCTCCGCCACGATCGGGTCGGCTCGCTTCTCGCCGGCCAGTGCCTGCACCGGGTCACCGGGCAGGTAGTGAACCAGCGCGTAGATCAGCAGCGTCGCGCCGAGCAGGACAGGGATTGCCTGTATCAGTCGGCGGATGACATAGCGGCCCATCAGACCTCCATACTTTCGGACAAGGAAGGGAGGCGGGAGGACTCGGACTGTAGTCCGGTCCACCCGCCCCCGATCGTCTGACTACCGGATCAGCCGGCGAGCTCGACCTTGGCCAGGTTCATGCGACCCTGGGCGTCGGTGTCGAAGTTCTTGATCTTCTTGGTGTAGGCCGCGGAGGACATGTAGGTGTACACCGGGATGTACGGCAGGTCCTGGACGAGGATGTCGTCGGCCTGCTGGTACAGCTTGATGGCCTCGTCGTCCGTCTTCGCCTGGTCGGCCTGGTCCAGCAGGGTCTCGAACTTGTCGTTGACGTAACCGCCGTAGTTCGAGCCGTTCTCGATCGCGACCTTGGAGAAGATCGGGCGCAGGTAGTCCTCGATCGACGGGTAGTCCATCGACCACGCCATGCGGAAGGCGCCCGAGTACTCCTTCGCGCCCAGCGCGTCCAGGATCTTGCCGAACTTCTCGAACGGCTTGAAGGTGACCTCGACGCCCAGGTTCTTCTTCAGCTGGTTGCCGACGGCCTCGATCCACTCCTTGTGGCCACCGTCGGCGTTGTAGCCCAGCTCGATGGTGTTGTTCGGGACACCGCCGGCCGTGGTGAAGAGCTCCTTGGCCTTGGCCGGGTCGTACTTGGCCGCGTCGCCCATGGCGCCCTTGCGGTAGCCCGGGATCAGCGGGTTGACGAAGTCGTCGGCCGGGACGCGGGTGCCCGAGAAGATGGTCTTGGTGATCGCCTCGCGGTCGATCGCCATCGAGATCGCCTTGCGGATCTCCGGCTTGCCGTACGCGGCCGGGTTGGTCGAGATCGGGAGGCCGATGTAACCGACGCCGGACTCCGGCTTGTAGATGTAGCGGTCGCCGAACTCGCTCTTGACGGTCGACATGGCCGAGATCGGCAGCTTGTCGGTGGCCTGGATGTTGTCGGCGCGCAGGTCGTTGTACGCGGTGTCCAGGTTGTCGTAGATCTTGAAGGTGACGCCCTGGAGCTTCGCCTTGCCGTCCGAGGCCGGGAAGTTCTCGTAGCGCTTGACCTTGATCTGCTTGTTGTGCTCCCAGCTGCCGTCCATCTCGAACGGGCCGTTGCCGATCGGCTTGTCGCCGAAGGCCTTCGGGTCGGCGAAGAACGCCGACGGCAGCGGGTAGAACGGGTTGTACCCGAGCATCGTCTTGAACTGCGAGAACGGCGCCGACAGGGTGACGGTGAAGGTCTTGTCGTCGACGACCTTCAGGCCCTTGAGCTCCTTGGCGGTGGGCTTCTTGTCCTTGCCCGGAGCCAGCTCCTCGGAGCCCTCGATCTTCGCGTAGAACGGGAGGCCCTCGGCGGCGTTGTCCTGGTTGGCGCCCCAGTTCCAGGCGTCGACGAAGGACTTGGCGGTGACCTTCTCGCCGTTGTGGAAGGTGTAGCCGTCCTTCAGCTTGATCGTCCAGACCTTGCTGTCGGGGGACTCGATCGACTCGGCCACGCGCAGGGTCGGGGCGTTGGTCTTGAAGTCGTAGTCGACCAGGCCGGCGAAGAGGGCGTTCTCGACCTCGGTGCCCTCGGACTCCGCGGTGTTCTGCGGCACCAGACCGTGCTGCGGCTCACCGAGCTGGACGGCGATGGAGCCGCCGCCGGAAGCAGCCTTGTCATTGCTCTTCGAGCTGGTGCTGCAAGCGGTCGCCGCAAGGGCGATCGCGGTCGCCGCAACGAGCCACTTGGTCTGGGTTGCACCGCGCATGGGGGATGCCTCCTGAAATCGACTTTCCAACGAGGAGAGCACCGCGGGCGGCTGACGCCGCTTCCGTTGTGCCGTCCGCGCTCGTGGTTTCGGCGCGCACCCCTGCGCGTTAACCCTTGACCCGAGCCTGACTGCACCCACTATGTGTCACGCACGGACACGAAAGTGACCAATGCCGATCTCAATTAGGTCACATGAACGGTCGGTAAGTTTCGAAAATCGGACATATAAGACATACTCAGACAGGCATTAAACGGACAGTCGTCATGAATGACGGACTGTCACGTTCGCTCAGCGGACACCTTGCCGTGGTAAGCGCTATTCCGTTTATACGCGCGTCGACAACTTGGAGTAGTTGAAAACGATCGCCCCCCTCTCCACTGGAAAGGGGGGCGATCGATTCAGGCCAAAGGTTGTTTAAACCCGGGATCAGGCCTTCTTGGCGCGCGAAGCCGAACGGCCACGCTCCTTCTGGTCGAGGACGACCTTACGGATGCGCACCGTCTCCGGGGTCACCTCGATGCACTCGTCCTCGCGGCAGAACTCCAGCGACTGCTCCAGCGAGAGCTTGCGCGGCGGCACCAGGTTCTCGGTGGTGTCGGAGGAAGCGGCACGCATGTTGGTGAGCTTCTTCTCCTTGGTGATGTTGATGTCCATGTCGTCCTGGCGCGAGTTCTCGCCGACGATCATGCCCTCGTACACCTCGGTGGTGGGCTCGACGAAGAGCGTGCCGCGCTCCTGGATGCCCATCATCGCGAACGGCGTCACGACGCCCGCGCGGTCCGCCACCAGCGAACCGTTGTTGCGCATCCGCAGCTCGCCGAACCACGGCTCGTGGCCCTCGAAGATGCTGTGCGCGATGCCGGTGCCGCGGGTGTCGGTCAGGAACTGGGTCCGGAAGCCGATCAGGCCGCGCGACGGGACGATGAACTCCATGCGGACCCAGCCGGAGCCGTGGTTCGTCATGGTCTCCATGCGGCCCTTGCGGGTCGCCATCAGCTGGGTGATCGCGCCGAGGTACTCCTCGGGGCTGTCGATGGTCATCCGCTCGACCGGCTCGTGGGTCTTGCCGTTGATGACCTTGGTGACGACCTGCGGCTTGCCGACGGTCAGCTCGAACAGCTCCCGGCGCATGGTCTCGACCAGGATGGCCAGCGCCAGCTCGCCACGGCCCTGGACCTCCCAGGCGTCCGGACGCTCGGTCGGCAGCACGCGGAGCGAGACGTTACCGATCAGCTCGCGGTCCAGGCGGTCCTTCACCATGCGGGCGGTGACCTTGTGGCCCTTGCCGCCCTTGCCGACCAGCGGCGAGGTGTTGGTGCCGATGACCATCGAGATGGCCGGCTCGTCCACCGTGATGAGCGGCAGCGCGACGGGGTTCTCCAGGTCGGCCAGGGTCTCGCCGATCATGATCTCCGGGATGCCCGCGACGGCGCAGATGTCGCCGGGGCCGGCCACCTCGGCCGGCTTGCGGGTGAGCGCCTCGGTCATCAGCAGCTCGGTGATCTTGACCTGCTGGACCGAGCCGTCCCGCTTCATCCACGCGACCTGCTGGCCCTTGCGCAGCTCGCCCTGCTCGACCCGGCAGAGCGCGATGCGGCCGAGGAAGTTGTCGGCGTCCAGGTTGGTGACGTGGGCCTGGAGCGGCGCGTCCTCGTCGTAGGTCGGGGCCGGGACGTGCTCCAGGATGGTGGAGAAGAACGGCTCCAGCGAGTCGCTGTCGGCCGGCACGGTGCCGTTCTCCGGCTTGGTCATCGAGGCGACGCCGTCACGCGCACAGGCGTAGACGATCGGGAACTCGATCTGGTCCTCGGTGGCGTCGAGGTCCAGGAAGAGGTCGTAGGTCTCGTTGATGACCTCGTCGATCCGGGAGTCCGGGCGGTCGGTCTTGTTGATGCAGAGGATGACCGGCAGCTTGGCCGTCAGCGCCTTGCGGAGCACGAAGCGGGTCTGCGGCAGCGGGCCCTCGGAGGCGTCGACCAGCAGCACGACCGCGTCGACCATCGACAGACCGCGCTCGACCTCGCCACCGAAGTCGGCGTGGCCCGGGGTGTCGATGATGTTGATCGTGATCGGCGCGCCACCCTCCTTGGGGTGGTACTTGACGGCGGTGTTCTTCGCGAGAATGGTGATGCCCTTCTCGCGCTCCAGGTCGTTGGAGTCCATCATCCGGTCGTCGAGGTGCTGGTGGGCGGCGAAGGCGCCGGCCTGCTTCAGCATGGCGTCGACCAGCGTGGTCTTGCCGTGGTCGACGTGGGCGACGATGGCAACGTTGCGGATGTCATTGCGCGTGGGCATGCGGAGCGGATTCTCCCGGAATCGTGGGTTACGGCGCCCGGCCGCGAGACGCCGACCGGCGATCCCTGTCGATCGCCGCCGCCCGTTCCGCCTGCTACTACCGGTCCACCCGCCGGGCAGGACATGCCACGGCTTCCTCCTATCGTACGGGGAACCGCCCAGGTGGGCAGAAACGAGCAGGTCGGTCGGGATCAAGATCACAGGTGGATCACACGCCGCTCACCCGGCGGACGCCGTGCGCGTGCCCGGATCGGGCGCCCCGGTCAGCCGGTGAGGAGGCCCACGTCCTGGAAGCGGGGCCAGCCGAAACCCCACACCCCGGCGCCCGCCACACCCTCCCGGACGGCGACCAGCTCCGGGCGCTGGAACAACGGCACCGAGTGGCCCAGCTGCCAGATCCGGGTGTCGGCCTCCTGGAGCAGGGCGAGGTGGGCGGCGGGGTCGAGTTCCCCGGCGGCGCGGTCGAAGAGGCGGTCGATCTCCTCCGTCCCGGTGCGGCCGTAGTTGGTGCCGGTCTCCAGGGCGCCGTCGGCTCCGGGCCGGGGCTTGGCGTAGACGGGGCGCTGGTCGACCGCCGGGTTGGGGCCGGCCGGCCAGGAGAAGAGGGCGAGGTCGTAGTCGCCGGCGGCCAGGCCGGTGCGGACGAGGGCCTCGGCGGGGAGCGCCACCGGGCGGACGGCGATGCCCGTCCCGGCGAGGTCGGCGGCCAGCGCGTCGGCGGCGCGCCGGGAGGTGGCGGAGCCCGAGGGGATCAGCAGGGAGAGCGAGAGCTCGTGCCCGTTCCTGGTCCGGGTGCCGCCGCCCTTCGGGCGCTTCCAGCCGGCCGCGTCCAGCAGCCGGCCCGGGTCCGCGGTGCCGAGGGCGCTGCTGTTGTCCCGGTAACCGTCCTGGTCGCCGGCGAGCAGGTGGCTGCCGAGCGGGGCGGCGGGTAGCCCGAGCGGGGTGAGCGCCGCGTCGGCGATCCGCCGCCGGTCGACGGCCCGGGCGAGGGCCTGCCGGACGGCCGGGTCGGTGAGCGGCTCCCGGCCTGCGTTGAGGGTGAGCTGGGTGAGCGAGGCGGCGGCGGCCCGGTGGACGGTGATCCCGGGTAGTGCCTCGGCCCGGCGCAGCGCCTGGTCGGCGGCCTCGGCGCGGTCGGCCGAGGTGCCGGGCGCCGGGGCCCGGTCAACCGCCGCCGTGAGCGGGGCGATGTCGAGCAGGTCCTGGCCGAGCGCGTCCAGCCGCCGTTCGGCCGGGGTGGCGAGGAAGTCGATCCGGTCGGCCTTGGGCGGGTCGCCCCACCAGAGCGGGTTGCGCACCAGGGTGACCCGCCCGCCCGCCGCGTCGTACCCGCCCGGCCCGGAGATCACGAAAGGACCCGCCGTCGCCCGCGGACCGCCCGCCAGCGGCCGGCTGAAGGCGGCCGGGGAGGAGGTCACGGCGGCGGGGTAGAGCGGGCCGAAGAGGGACCGCCACTCGGCGTACGGCCGCCGGAAGACGATCCTGATCTCGGACGGGTCCGCGCCCGGGGTGATCGAGTCGATCGCGTCGTACCCGGCGGGGCGGGTGCCGGTGTAGGCGGGGTCGAGGCCGGAGAGGGCGGCTCGCTGGGCGGTGAAGTCGGCGGCCGAGAGCGGGGTGCCGTCGCTCCAGACGGCGTGCGGGTTGAGCCGGTAGGTGACGACCTGTGGCCGCTGCCCGGGCGGGGTGGACTCGGCGGCGGCGAGGTAGTCCGGGTCGGGGACGAGCCGGCCGTGCTCGTCCGGCCGGAACAGCGCGGGGTAGAGGGCGTGCGCGAGCAGCGCCGAGTCTGCGGTCGCCGCCGGCTGGTAGAGGTTCAGCGTGGCGGGGACGCCGTCCAGCGCCCAGCGCAGCGTGCCACCGTCCCCGACGGCGCTGCGGTCGGGCGGGCTGACGTCGCCGGTGACGGCCGTGGGGGCGGCGGACACCGGGACGGGCGCCGGGGTGCGGGCCGGGGCAGGGGCGCCGGAGCAGCCGGCCAGGGCCCCGGCGGCGAGCACCAGCGCGGCGACGGCGGCTGGGGCGGTGAGCTGGCGGACGCGCATGGCGGCCATGGAACGCCGCCGGGGCGCGGCCCGGCCCGCCGACACGGCGGCCGCCGGTCGACTGCACCCGGACAGCCGAACTGTGACCCGCCCGCGCGCCTCCGGGGCGTGGGGCTGCCGCCTACAGGGCCAGCTCGAACCAGACGATCTTGCCCTTGGGCGTGCGCCTGCTGCCCCAGCGCTCGGCCAGCAGGCTGACCAGCTGGAGCCCGCGCCCGCCCTCGTCGGTCTCCTGGGCGCGCCGCTGCCGCGGCTGGGCGTAGCCGTCGTCCCAGACCTCGCAGACCATGGAGCGGTCGCGCAGCAGCCGGAGCCGGATCTCGCCGCGGCCGTGCCGGAGCGCGTTGGTGACCAGCTCGCTGACCAGCAGCTCGGTGGTGTCCACCAGCTCGTCCAGGCCGCGCGCCAGCAGCCAGCTGCAGGCCAGCTCGCGGGCCTTGGCCACCGAGGTGGGCTCGGGCGGCAGGAACCAGTTGCCGACGGCGTCGTCGGGGAAGGCGTGCACCTTGGCCATCAGCAGGGCGATGTCGTCCTCGCCGTGGTGCGGGTTGAGCTCACCGAGGACGTGGTCGCAGAGGTCCTCCAGGCCCTTGCCCTCGGCGGACAGCGCGGTGCGGAAGGCGCGCAGGCCCTCGTCCAGCTGGTGCTTGCGGCTCTCCACCAGACCGTCGGTGTAGAGGCCGAGCACGGCGCCGTCCGGCAGGGTCAGCTCGACCTCCTCGAACGGCTCGCCGCCGACGCCGAGCGGCAGGCCGGGCGGCACGTCGAGCATCCGGGCGGGCTCGCCGGGGCTGAGCAGGACGGGCGGCAGGTGGCCGGCGTTGGCGAAGACGCAGCGGCGGGTGACGGCGTCGTAGACCGCGTAGACGCAGGTCGCGAGGTAGACCTCGCGGGCCTCCTCGTCGGCGGTCGAGGTGAGCCGCCCGTACGGGGTGGGTGAGCTCGCGGGCGCGGAGTCGTCGCCGAGGCCGCGGGCGATCTCGTCGAGGGCGGTGAGCACCTCCGCGGGGTCGAGGTCGAGCATGGCCAGGGTGCGGACGGCGGTCCGCAGCTGGCCCATCGCGACGGCGGCGCGCAGGCCGCGGCCCATCACGTCGCCGATGACCAGGGCGGTGCGGTTGCCGGGCAGCTGGATGACGTCGAACCAGTCGCCGCCGACCTCGGTGTTGTTGTTGCTGGGCAGGTAGCGGCAGGCGATCTCCAGGCCGCTGGCGGCCGGGTTGCCCGGGGGCAGCAGGCTGCGCTGGAGGATCAGGGCGCGCTCGTGCTCGCGGCGGTAGAGCCGGGCGTTGTCGATGCAGACGGCGGCCCGGGCGACCAGCTCCTCGGCGATGGCGACGTCGCGGGCGTCGAAGGGCTCGCTGCCGATCGCCCGGGAGAGCTGGACGAGCCCGAGCACCTGGTCGCGGGCGACCAGCGGGACGATCAGGGTGGAGCGCAGCAGCGGGTCCGGCCCGGGCTCGGGGACGACACTGCGGCCGGTGCGCAGCGCCCGGGCGTGCGGGGAGCGGCGCGGGTAGCAGAGGGTGCCGCCGGCCTCGGCGATGGGCAGGCCGGTGACCGAGCCGAGCACCGAGGAGGCGCCGCCGACCACGCTGGAGACGGCGACCCGGCGCAGTTCGCCGCTGCCGTCGGTGAGCACGCCGTCGCCGTACCGGCCGGCGCTGGGGACGGTCTCGCCGGAGAGCAGCGCGGTGTAGAGGTCGACGGTGGCGAGGTCGCAGAACGGCGGGACGACGACGTCCAGCAGCTCCTTGGCGGTGGTCTCCAGGTCGAGCGTGGAGCCGATGTGGGCGCTGGCCTCGTTGAGCAGGGCGAGGTTGCGGCGGACGCCGTCGGCCTCGCGCTCGGCGACGTGCCGGCTGGTGACGTCGGCGACCTGGCCGGCGACGCCCATCGGCTGGCCGGCCGAGCCGTTCAGCCGGTACAGCGAGACGGCCCAGAGCCGGTTGCCCTCGCGGGTGGGGACGGCCGAGTGGAAGCGCAGGTCGAAGACGGGCTGGCCGGTGGCGACGACCTTGCGCAGCGCGGCGGTCAGCCGGTCGGCCTCGGACTGGGGGAAGAGGTCGTGCGCGGTGAGGCCTTCGAGGTCGGTGGGGGCGAGGCCCATCCCGGAGGCGAAGGCGTCGTTGACGCGCTGGAGCCGGAGCCGGTCGTCGAAGAGGATGAAGCCGGTGGGGGTCTGCCCGAAGACGGCCTCGGAGGCGGCGAGGTCGGTCTCGATCCGCCGCAGCCGGCCGAGGTCGACGGCGAGACAGGTGGCGCCGGCGGTGGGCAGCGCGCTGTCGGGCATCAGGTAGAGCTCGGCGAGCCCCTCCCCGCCGGTGGCGTCGCGGTAGGGCGCCGTGCCCACCCACTCCTCGCCGGCCAGGGTGCGCTCCAGCCGGGCGCGGCCGCGCTGCCAGAGCTCGCGTGGCACGAAGGTGGTGATCGGGTCGGAGCCGACCGCCTCGGCGGCGGGCAGGCCGAAGAACTCGGCGGCCCGGTCGCTCCACTGGCTGATCCGGCCGTCGGGGCCGATCGCGAAGGTGGCGACCCGGATGTAGTCGTAGATCGAGCCTGGGTCCCCGGCGCCCCACTGGTCGGCGCCGACCCCGGGGCGGGCGGCACGGCCCTGCCCGGCGGGTGCGGCCTGGGGGGCCGCGGGGGCGGGCAGGTGTGGGGAACCGGCCTGCCCGGGCACAGCGGCATGACCGCTGCTGCTCGGCGCATTACGCGCCGGGGTGCTGTTCAACGGACCGACCCCTCCAAACCCGCGACCGTCCGGATGCCGAGAAGACCGAGTATTCATCATCGAGGGGTACGTTCACACGCCCTCAACATCACAACATCAGATCGGGCGAAGGTTTTTGTCCTACCGCCCGCGCAACCACAATGCCACGCTCGCGCCCCCTGCCGGAGTACGCGCTCCCCCCGGCGTCCCGATGGCATATGCAGCCCCGTTCTACTCGCGTCCTACTCGTCTCCCGGCTCCTCGGGCTCATTACCCGGCAGCGGCTGCTCGAACCAGACGACCTTGCCCATGCCCTCCGCCCGGGCGCCCCAGCGGAGCGCGAGCCGGCGGACGAGTTCCAGGCCCCGGCCGCCCTCGTCGGCCTCGGCCGCGTGGCGCTCGCGGGGCGGGTCGGGCAGCGGGTCGGAGATCTCGACCAGCAGCGTCTCGCCCAGCGTCAACCGTACGCCGATGGGTGCGCTCGCATAGCGGACGGAGTTGGTGACCAGCTCGCTGACCAGCAGCTCCGCGGTGTCGGTCAGCTCCTCGACGCTCCACTCGGCGAGCGTCGCGCGGACCAGCCGGCGGGCCCGGGAGACGGCGGTCGGTTCGGCGGGCAGCGTCCAGCCGGCCGTCGGGGTGCCGGCCTGGCCGTGGCCGAGACGGGCCAGCAGCAGCGCCACGTCGTCCGGCTCGCGGCCCTGCTCCATGGTGTCCAGCACCGCTTCGCAGGCCGCCTGGATCGAGGCCTGGGGCTGCTGGAGGACGGTGATCAGCCGGCCGAGGCCGACATCGAGGTCCTTGTCCCGGGACTCCACCAGGCCGTCCGTGCAGAGGGCGAGCAGGCTGCCCTCGGGAATCTTCAGTTCGACCGCCTCGAACGGGACGCCGCCGACCCCGAGCGGGGCGCCCGAGGGCAGGTCGAGAATCCGGCCGGCGCCACCGGGCAGCGGACCCCCGGTCCGGGTCGGCTCGTCGGCCCCCTCCCCCGGCACGATCAGCACCGGCGGGATGTGGCCGGCCTTGGCGACCGTCAGCCGGGCGGTGGCCGGGTCGAACACGGCGTAGATGCAGGTCGCCAGCAGCGCCTCGTCCGGCCCCTGCGCGAGGTCGTCGGCCAGCTCGTGGACGTGGCGCAGCAGCACGTCCGGCGGCAGGTCGAGGGCGGCCAGGACGCGGACGGCGGTGCGCAGCCGGCCCATCGTGGCGGCGGCCCGCAGGCCGTGGCCCATCACGTCGCCGACCACCAGCGCCGTGCGGTCCCCGGGCAGCGGGATGACGTCGAACCAGTCGCCGCCGACCTCGGTGCCGCTGCTGCCGGGCACGTACCGGTAGGCGACCTCGACGCCGGTGGGCTGCGGGACCTGCTGCGGCAGCAGGGTGCGCTGCAGGGTCAGCGCGGCGGTGCGCTCGCGGGCGTAGAGCCGGGCGTTGTCGAGCGAGCTGCCGGCCCGGTCGGCCAGCTCGACGGTGAAGGCGAGGTCGTCGCGGTCGAAGCCCTCGCGGTAGCCGGCCCGGCTGACCAGCAGCAGCCCGATCACGATGCCGCGGGCACGCAGCGGCACCACCAGCATCGAGTGCACGCCCAGGTCGTGGGCGGCCTGCATCTTCGGGTCGCCGGGGTAGGTCACGTCGTCCAGCTGGTCGGCGCCGGAGAGCAGCTCCGGGACGCCGGTGCGCAGCACCCGGCCGCAGGCGGAGTCCTCCGCGAAGGTGATCCGGGCGCCGCGGCGCAGCATCACCTCCACTTCGGGGCCGTCCTGGACGGAGGCGGTGCCCAGCTGCAGCAGCGAGGTGCGACGGTCGTGGCCGTGCCGGGGCAGGTCGTCGCCGTGGGCGACGGCCTGGAGCAGGATCACCGCGGAGTGGTCGGTGAGCCGGGGGACGACGGCGCCGGCCAGCTCCTGGGCGATCCGGGAGGCGTCCAGCAGGTCGCCGACGCGGGAGCCGAACTCGTTGAGCAGCGAGAGCCGGCGCCGGGCGTGCTCGACCTTGGCCACCGCCCGGTACCGCTCGGTCACGTCCATCACGGTGCCGGAGATGCCGAGCACCCGGCCGGCCCGGTCGGTCATCCGGCTGTAGGAGATCGAGCGGTAGCCGGAGCGGGCGGTGACGGGGGAGGCGAGGGTGACGTCGATGACCGGCTCGCCGGTGGCCAGCACCTGCCGCTGGATCGCGGTGATCTCGTCGGCGGCCCGCTCCGGCAGGGTCTCGCCGGTGGTGCGGCCGACGTGGTCCTCGGTGCTCATGCCGTTCATCGCGGCCAGGGTCTGGTTCACGGCGGTGTAGCGCAGCTCGGTGTCGAGGACGGCGATGCCCAACGGGGACTGTTCGAACAGCGCGTCGCGGACGGCGAGGTCGCGCTCCACGGCCCGGACGGCGGCCGCCTCGGCCAGGTTGACCTGGAGGAACGGGGTGCCGTCGCCATCCACCAGCAGGGAGATCCGGGCATCCAGGGCGACGGGGGCGCCGTCGCGGTCGCGCAGCTCGGCGGGGCCGGCCCAGCGTCCGTGCCGCAGGGTGTCCTGGATCGCCGCGCGGATCCGGGCGACCTGCTCCTCGTCCGGGATCAGCTCGTCGATCCGGCGCCCCACCAGCAGCTCGTTCGGCCAGCCGAGCAGTTCCTCGGCGGCCGGGCTCCAGAGGACCACCCGGCCGGCGGTGTCGAGGATCGCGATGGCTACCTTGACCACGTCGAGCAGGGTGCCCTCGGTGCGGTCGTCGGGGCCGCCCGGCTCCACGCCGGGGCCGCCGGGGAAGGGCCGCCCGGGGCGGCTCCGGATTCCCGCCGGAGGGGACGCGTCGGCGACCACCAGGGACGGCGCGGGCTGGTCCGGCGGCGGGGCGTCGGGGGCCGCGTTCTCCCCGCCGCGGCGGCGGCCGACCGGCGGCTGCGGCGGCGCTGGGCGCACGCCACGACGCAGCCGGGCGCGCGCGGCTGCGCTCCCCCCGGTGCCCGTGCGCCGCGCTCCCCCGCCGCCGTTACCGGTATTCGACACCGACGGGGCCTCCGGCTCTGGTCGGGATCGGCGGCGCCGGCTGGGGCGGCTCACCGATGGTGACGAATAGTGCCGAAAAGTGACATACCCAGCAGAACCCAGGCTATCCCGGCTTCCGGGTCGGCTTTTCCGATTGACCTACCTGGCGTATTGCGCGTCGCGGCGCCGGCTGCTCGGGCTCCCGTCCGGGCGTTCGCGTGGGCGGGCGGGCGGCGTGTGGCGGGCGGGCGACGGGCGGCAGGCGTGCGTCGGGCGGCAGGCGTGCGGCGGCGGCCGGGGGCCGTGCGCGGTCAGGGGGCGGCCGTGCGCGGTCAGGGGGCCGTGTGCGCCGCTTCGAGCAGCCGGACGATGTCCGGGAGGACGGCCCGGTCGTGGTCCAGCCAGTCGACGCCGTCCAGTTGCTCCGGGCCGAGCCAGCGCAGCTCGTCGTGGTCCTCCAGCGGCCGCGGGTCGCCCGCCAGCAGCTCGGCCACCCAGAGGTGCAGCTCCAGGCCCGGCCGGACCAGCCACGCACCGGGCAGCCGCTCCACGGCCCTCGCCCGGACGCCCAGCTCCTCCAGCAGCTCCCGCTCCAGCGCCTGCACCTCGGTCTCGCCGGGCTCGGCCTTGCCGCCCGGGAACTCCCAGCGCCCGGCCACCTCGGCCGGTGCGCTGCGGCGGGCGGCCAGCACCCGGCCGCGGTGGATGAGCGCGCCGCCGACGACGATCCGGTTCTCCATGGCCCCGACCTTAGGACCTGCGCCCGTCGGGCCCGCGCTCTCCACCCAGTACAGCTGCTTGTGACCGCGCGCCTCGAACTCCGCCGCCATCCGCTCCGCCTCGGCCCGGTCCAGGCCCGTGGCGACCAGGAAGCGGTTGCCGTTGTCGTCCTGCCGCATCACCCGAAAGGTGTCCATGCCGGTGAGCGTAGGGGGTACTCCCCGGGGCGCTCGCAAGCGCGGGTCGAGGGAGTGGCCCCGGCCCGCGTCGCGGGAACGGCCCCGGCCCGCGTGGGGGTCGGGTCGGGGGCCGCGTCCACCGGACGCTACGCCCGGCCCGCTACCGGCAGGTACGGTCCCTGTTAACGGCGGGTAAGGAAGCACGGCCGGTGAGAGCCGCCCGCTCCGGCACGTCGGGGCCACCGGTGGGCGGCACTCCCGGCCGGGCGGGGCGCGAGCGGCGCGGGGTCAGACCTGGATGTCGCCGACCTGCTCGCCCGTCGACAGGCCCAGCTCGCGGCGGATGTCCAAGGTCAGCTTGGCCGACTTGGTCACCACCGCCTTCGCCCGCCGCACCTCGCGTTCGAGCGCGGCTCCGTCGGCCGTCTTGGCCGCGGTGTCCCAGGTGGTGGCGGCCTCCCGCTGGGCGGCGGCCAACTCGGCCACCTTCGCCTTGGCGCCCTCCGGCCAGGCCGTCGAACGCTTGGAGAGCTCGTCGGCCTCCTTGCGGGAGGCGTCCGCCATCTGCCGGGCCCACGCCAGGTACTCGGAGCGCGACCCGGCGACCTCGCCGTCCGGCTCGTTCCAGTACGCGGCGTTGAAGGCGCGGGCGGCCTCCAGGTAGGCGAGCTGGGCCGGGCTCAGGCCGGCGCGGTCGGTCCGGACGCTGCCGCGGTGCTGGGCGTAACGGTCCTCGTAGGTGCAGGTGACGTCGTGCTCGCCGGACTTCCAGTTGCCGCGGCTGGGGTAGAGGTAGACCTCTTCCATGCCGTCCGGCACGGCCCAGTAGTCGAGGGCGTAGTCGTCGAGCACCGGGCCGCAGAGGTCGGCGGCGAGGTCGCGGACGCGGGTCTCGCCCGGATAGGCCGGGCCGTCGCCGTCCGGGATCCGGGCGGTGCCGGCCACCTCGCCGTGGTGCGGAACCGCACAGGGCACCTTCAGCACCCAGAAGACCGTCTGGTCCCTGTCCTCGGGGGCCGAGCCGGCGGCGTTCCCGGGCGGGTTGTAGCAGTCTCCGGCCTTGAGCGAGGACCAGAGCACGGACCCCGGCGGGGCCTTCGGGGCGCGGGCCGGGCGGTCGGCGCGGTCGGACGCGTCGACGCCGGCGGCCAGCACCCCCAGGAAGGCGAGCAGGGTGGCCAGCACCCCGAGGACGCCGAAGATCACGCCGGCCACGGCCATGCCGCGGCCGCGCTCGTTTCGCTTGGGGATCTGGACCAGCGCGACGATGCCGAGGACGAGCGCGATCGGCCACATGCAGAACAGGCCGGTGACCAGCGCGGCGACGGCGAAGCCGTTGGTGGCCCCGGGGGCCTGCGGGTAGGCGTAGCCGGGCTGGAAGCCGGACATCGAGCCGGGCGGGACGGCGGCCCAGCCGGAGGCGGCCGGCGGCGGGCCCGGGAACGGCGGCGGCGGCGGGGCGCCGGCGGGGGCGACTGCCATGGCGGAGGCGGGGGCGGCCCAAGGGTCCGCGGGCGCGGCGAATCCGGTGGGGGCGGTGGGGGCCCCGGGTGCGGTGGGCGCCAGGGGTGCGTCCGGGGCCGGGGGTTCCGCGTCCGCCGTGCCCGGCTTGGTCAGCTCCACCCGGTCGGCCGGCGCCGGAGCATCCGCGGCGGGGGCGTCCATGGCGGGGGCGTCCGTCGCCGGAACGGGCTGGGGAGGATCGGCAGGAGCCGCTGCAACGTCCTGCCCCGTGCCTTCGGCCGCGGGAGCGTCCGGCGCGGGAACGGAAGGCGCAGGGACGTCCGGCACAGGGACGGGAGCGTCGGGATCGGCCTCCACGGGAACGTCCTCCACGGGAACGTCCGGCACAGGGACGGGAGCGTCGGGATCGGGCTTGGACACGTGGACTCCCCCGCCCGGCGGTCACGGGCATCAGCTCGGCAGTTCGACTCGAACGTTCCGCCGGCGGAGCACACCCCTGCGATGGGAACGGACGCGCGACTTTACCCGATCTTGCCGAACGCCTTCCCGCCCTTTTCCCTGGCCGCCCGGCCCGGCTACCCGCGCGCCAGCACCTCCCCGTGCAGCATCGCGAACCAGCCGTCCTCGGCCGTCGCCCACCCCCGCCAGCCGGCCGCGATCCGCTCCAGCTCCGCCCGGTCCGCGAACCCCTCGGCCACCGCCGTCCCGGCCGTGCTGGAGGCCACCGTCCGGTCGGCCCACATGCCGCCCCACCACTCCCGCCGCTCCGGCGACGCGAAGGTCCAGGTGCTGGACGAGGCGGTGACCTCGGCGAAGCCCGCCGCCCGGGCCCAGTACAGCAGCCGCCGCCCGGCATCCGGCTCGCCGCCGTTGCTCCGGGCGATCCGCCGGTACAGCTCCAGCCAGCGGTCCAGTTCGGGCACCTGCGGGTACCAGGTCATGCTCTCGTAGTCGACGTCCCGGGCCGCGACCAGGCCGCCCTCCGCGGTCACCCGGCGCATCTCCCGCAGCGCGGCCACCGGGTCGGTCACGTGCTGCAGCACCTGGTGGGCGTGCACCACGTCGAACTTCCCCTCCGCGTACGGCAGTCCGTGCACGTCGGCGACCTCGAACCGCACGTTGGACAGACCCCGCCCGGCGACGTGCCGGGCCGCCGCCTCCAGCACCTCGGCCGAGGTGTCCACGGCCACCACCCGCCCGGCGGGGCCGACCAGTTCGGCCAGGTCGGCGGTGATCGTGCCCGGACCGCAGCCGACGTCCAGCACGGCCTGACCGGGCCGCAGGTGGGGTACCAGGTAGGCGGCCGAGTCGGCGGCGGAACGGGAGCGGTGCGAGCGCAGCACGGACTCCTGGTGGCCGTGCGTGTAGGCGGCGGGCTGCGGTCCGGTCATGACGTCCCCCTGAGAAGATCTCGGTTCTCCGACGCCTCCGACGCTACTACCCGTCCCGCATGACGAGAAGATTCGTCTCATATGACGGTCACCCTAGGATGCACGAGAGCCCCCGGCCGGCCTGCGGTCGGAGGCTCTCGCCCTGCCGGTACGCCTAGTTGAGGGTGAACCAGGTGCTGCGGGACTTCTTCCACTCCGGGTGGGTGAGGTCCTTGGCCTCGGTGCCGTCGCCGTACAGGTCGGCGGAGCCGTCGTCAGTGATCAGCTGCACCCGGGCGCCGGGGGCGGTGAGGTCCGGGAAGTCCGGCACGGCCTCCCAGCCGCCCGCGTCGGCGGTCGGCAGGTCCAGCACCTTGACCGGCTGCGAACCGGGCTGCCCGTCCCAGCGGTAGAGCGCGTACGGGTCGGAGTTGTCGTCCGCCGCCCAGGAGCCCGCCACGATCAGGTACTGGCCGAGCGCGTTGCGCCGCAGGTCGCGGACGGAGAGCCCGCCGAGGTCCAGCTCGATCGGGGTGCCGAACGTGGCGTGCGCCGAACCGCCGGGCAGGGAGGAGAAGTTGGTGACCGGCACGATCAGCGCCCGGCCCCCGGTGACCGCCGGGGCGAGCGGCGCACGGAAGCCCACGTACGCGGTGGTGGAGCTGCCCGGGGCGAACTCCAGGCCCTCGACGTTGAATCCGTCGATCTGCTTGGGCGCCTGGCCGGCCGCCGCGCCCGCCGCGAAGCCGTAGCGGTTGCCGTTGGCGCGGTCCCAGCCGATCAGGTCATCGCGCAGGCCGGTGTACTTGCCCGCCAGGGTGAGCTGCGTGCCCGCGCCCGAGCCGGTGACGGTGGTGGCGAAGACGGTGCGCCGGTCGGCCTTGATCTCGCCGTCCTTGTTGTTGCCCAGCGAGCCGGTCCAGTAGACGGTGTTGCCGACCCGCGTGGCGCCCTCGATGTCGATCTCCTTGGAGACGCCGAGTGCCGAGCTGAAGTCCCAGGTGCGGACGGGCGCGCCCGAGGCGTTGCGGTCGTACAGCCGCAGCACGTTGGACTCGTCGTCGGCCACCACGACGTAGCCGCCGCCCGCGTCCACCGCCGCCGAGGCGTCGCTGGAGCCGGTCAGGTACCGGCTCGCGGCGGAGAACTGGACCGCGGGCGAGGCCGCGTAGTGCAGCGTCTTCGTCGCGGTCTTGCCGCCGAGGCCGGTGACCTTGACGGTCAGGTCGGTGTAGCCGACGCCCTGCGCGGCGACCGCGAGGGTGCGGGTGCCGGTGGTGCCCGTGACGGTGACGTCGCCGGTGCGGGCGACCGAGCTGCGGCTGCTCGCCGAGGCGGCCACCGACAGCGCGGAGGCGGACGCTCCGCTCTGCGCGACGGTGACGGTGACCGTCGGGTCGCCGGTGGCGCCGACCGCGCCGGAGAGGTAGCCGGCCGAGAGGGTGATCGTGGGGGTTCCGTACGTCACGGCGGCGGCGGAACCGGCGGGCAGCGCGAGCACCGGCAGTGCGGCGACGGCGACGGCCAGCGGCAGCAGGCCGCGGGAGAGACGGGACACGGGGACAGCCCTTCGACGTGGGGGCGGTGCGAGGTCCGGACCAGGGTGGAGCCCCTCGGCGAACGCCGCCCCTCCGGCAGCGGGCCGCCGGACGAACAGCAGCCCTCGACGGACCACCGGCCGTGCCCGGGCCGTACGGTGGACGGGCCCCCGAGAGAACGGTCTCCCCCCATGCCCGGCCGCCCCTTCGTCCTGCTGAGCGCCGCGATGTCGCTCGACGGGCATCTCGACGACACCTCCCCCGAGCGGCTGCTGCTCTCCAATCCGGCCGACTTCGACCGGGTGGACGAGGAGCGCGCCGCCAGTGACGCGATCCTGGTGGGCGGCAACACGCTGCGCGCGGACAACCCCCGGCTGCTGGTCAACGACCCCGCCCGGCGGGCCGCCCGGCTCGCCGCCGGCCGGCCCGAGTACCCGCTGAAGGTCACCCTCAGCGCGAGCGGCGGGCTCGACCGGTCGCTGCGCTTCTGGCACACCGGTGGCGACCGCCTCGCCTACACCACCGACGCGGGCGCCGCGGTGCTGCGCCCGGAACTGGACGGCCTGGCCGAGGTGGTGGCGCTGGGCGGCGCGGTCGCGCTGGGCGCGGTGCTGGACGACCTCGGCGCCCGCGGGGTGCGCCGGCTGATGGTCGAGGGCGGTGGCAGCGTGCACACCCAGTTCCTGGCGCAGGGCCTGGCCGACGAGCTCCAGCTGGCCGTCGCCCCGCTGCTGGTCGGACAGGCGGACGCGCCCCGCTTCGTCCACCCCGCCGCGTTCCCCGGTGGCCCGGCCCGCCGGATGCGGCTGCTGGAGGCACGTACGGTGGGCGACGTCGTCCTGCTCAGGTACGCCCCGAAGGAGCCCGCCCCGTGACCACCGACCCGACCGACCTCCGGTTCCTGCGGCGGGCCGTCGAGCTCTCCCGCCGCTGCCCGCCCTCCGAGACCGCGTTCTCGGTCGGCGCGGTGATCGTCGGCGCGGACGGCGAGGTGCTGGCCGAGGGCTGGAGCCGGGAGTCCGACCCGCACGATCACGCCGAGGAGGCGGCCCTGGCCAAGCTCCCGGCCGGCGACCCGCGACTGCGCGGCGCGACCGTCTACAGCTCCCTGGAGCCCTGCGGACAGCGCGCCTCCCGGCCGCACCCCTGCGCGCGGCTGCTGCTGGCGGCGGGCGTCCCGCGGGTGGTGGTCGCCTGGAGCGAGCCGGACACCTTCGTCGCCGAGACCCAGGGGACGGCGCTGCTGGAGGCGGCCGGGGTCGAGGTGGTGGAGCTGCCGGAGCTGGCCGAGGAGGCCCGCGCGGTCAACGCCCACCTGCTGGGCTGATATTTTGTATCTGGATTGAACAATTGACTCGCACTCTCTGGGCCCCGCCCGCGAGGAGCCGCCCCATGCCCGCCGCCGCCACCGTCGCCCCCATCGTGCTGACCACCCGCGCCCTCCTGCTGGACATGGACGGCACCCTGGTCAACTCCGACGCCGTCGTCGAACGCTGCTGGCGCCGCTGGGCCCAGGAGCACGACCTCGACCCGGACGAGGTGCTCCGGATCGCCCACGGCCGCCAGGGTCACGCGACCATGGCCGTCCTGCTGCCCGAGCGCCCGGCCGCCGTCAACCTCGCCGACAACCGGCGCATGCTCGCCGAGGAGAAGGCCGACACCGAGGGCGTCGTCCCGGTCCCCGGTGCGCCCGCCTTCCTCGCCGGCCTGGCCGGCCTCGCGCATGCCCTGGTCACCTCGGCCGACCAGCCGCTCGCCCGGGTCCGGATGGCCGCCGCCGGCCTGCCGCTCCCGTCCGTCCTGATCACCGCCGAGTCGGTCGGCGCGAGCAAGCCCGACCCGGAGGGCTTCCTCAAGGGCGCCGCCGCGCTCGGCTTCGCCCCCGCCGACTGCCTCGCGTTCGAGGACTCCGAGGCCGGCATCGCCGCAGCCCGGGCCGCCGGCATCCCGGTGGTCGGCGTCGGCCCACGCGCCGCCGCCCACCGCCCGACCGCGCACGCCGCCACCCTGGAGGGCGTGACCGTCACGGCGTCCGGCGACGGCACCCTGACCGTTCGCATCGCCTGACGGCCCCACCGCGGGGCCGTCACCGGTGCGCCGGCCCCGCGACCGCCTACCGGCGGGTGCGGGTGGCGAGCCAGCCGGCCATCGCCCGGACGCCGACGCCGATGGCCCGCTCGTCCGGCGTGAAGGTCTCGTAGTGCGGGTAGCTGGTCGTGATCGCGGCGCCGGGAGTGCGGACCCCGAGGAACGTGTAGGTGCCCGGGACGCGGTCCAGGAACAGTGCGTAGTCCTCCCCGTTGAACGGGAACGCGGCACGGTTCACCGTCACCGAGCCGGCGCCGAGCTCACAGCGCAGGTGCCGGGCCAGCGCGTTGGCGTCGTCCGCGGGGCAGACCAGGGCCGGGAACGGCGGCTTGGGGAAGGTCACCGCCCCGCCGTACGGCTGCGCCAGCCGGCGGATCTCCTCCCGGATCTCGGTGTTGCGCTGCTCGGGCCAGCAGCGGAACGTCACGTCGACCGCGACCCGGCCCTCGGCGTCCGGCTTGTCCGCCGCCCTGCCGCGGATCACCACGAACCGGGCCAGCGGCCCGTCCGGCGTCTGCACGTCCGCGACCATCTGCTCCAGATAGGCGTCCGACGAAGCCGGCGGCAGCGGCGGCGGGGCCACCGTGGAGAGCCCGCCGATCTCGGCCTTCAGCCGGCCCGCCGCGGCGACCGCGTCCGGCCCGGTCAGGGTGACCGTGGCCCAGTCCTGGCCCGGCAGCCCGCTGCCCGGCGTCACGGCGAACTGCCCCACCGGGTACGGCCCGCAGTGCAGGGCGTGGATCTCCTCGGCGCCCTTCCGCTCCAGCACCCCGGCGTCGATCATCGCCTGGGCGCCCTTCAGGGACTCCTCGCCGGGCTGGAAGAGGAAGACCACCGTGCCGCTCAGCCGCGGCTGGAGCCTCGCCAGCGCCTGGGCGACGCCGACCCCCACCGTGGTGTGGATGTCGTGGCCGCAGACGTGCGCCGCCGGGCGGTCCCGGAGCGGGGGCGTGATGCCGTCCCCGGGCACCGCGTCCATGTCGGCCCGGTAGGCCACCGTCCGCCCCGGGCGCGCGCCCTTCAGCACCGCGACCACCCCGGTCCCGGCCACCGACTCGACGCTCAGGCCCGCCGCCCGGAGCCGGTCGGCCACCGCCCCTGCGGCGAACTTCTCCTCCCCCGACGTCTGGGGGTTGCGGTGCAACTCGCGCCGCAGTGCGATCAGGTCGGCGTCGAGCCGGGCGGCGACGGCGTCGACCGCGGCCTGGTCGATCGGGTTGCGCCGGCGGTCCGAGTCCGCCACGGCGTCGGTGCCGGACGCCAGGACGGCGCCGACCCCGGCGGCCGCGGTGCCGCCCAGCAACGTGCGGCGGCTCAGGGCAGGCTTGTTCGAACGAGTCATGACTTCCCCCTGTGATCGTGCGGAGTAGCTGCCCGCGCGTCGTGACGACGAGCGGTGAGGGCACGGACGGCAACCCGCCCGGGGTGACGACGCCGGTGCGGTCACGGCCGGACGCCCGCCCCCGAGATGCCGGTCAGCAGCCACTCAAATGATCACATGAAATGGTCAACTCGCCTGCGGTGGAGGCAAAGTGAGAGACAGTGTTCCACTTTGACCCTCCCCCGGCACCCGGCCCGTCAGCCCAGCCGGCCGAGCCTCGCCCCCAGGCGGCGGGCATCCCGCAGCCGCTGCCCGTACGTCGCCCCCAGGGCGAGCAGCAGCAGCCCCACGACGGCCAGCGGCACCCAGCGCGGCAGCAGGCCCAGCCCCTGGACGACGGTCGGCGCCAGCTCGTGCACGCCGACCAGCAGCAGCGCCGCACCACCCAGCAGCAGCGGGCCCAGCAACCGGTACCTGACCCCCAGCACGGTCACCACCGCCGCGGCGGCACCCAGCAGCAGCGGACGCAGCCAGTGCCCGTCGGCCCACACCGCGACCACCCTGGGCGCCAGCCCGAGCACCAGCCCGAGCACCAGCCCCTGACCGTACGCCGCCCAGGAACCGGCCTCCGCATCACACCGCCGCCGGAGGACGCCGAGCACCAGCGCGGCCGCCGACACCGACAGGCTGTAGGCCTCCGGCGCCCGCACGACCCAGAGCGCCAGCCGCAGCCGGGTGGTCTGGGTCGTTCACGTGGGACACCGGTCCACTGTCTACGAGACCTGATTGCCGCCGGCCGCACGTCAGAACATCCAGCACCCGTCCAGCACGGTGACGACGAAGAGGTCGGACTCGACTGAGCCCGACCCCTTCTGACCTGCGCGTTTGCCACGTCAGCGACGTGGTGTCATTTCATCCGCTCAGACGTTGAAGCGGAACTCCACCACGTCGCCATCCTGCATGACGTAGTCCTTGCCCTCGATGCGGGCCTTGCCCTTGGAGCGGGCCTCGGCGATGGAGCCGGTCTCGACCAGGTCGTCGAAGGAGATGACCTCGGCCTTGATGAAGCCCTTCTGGAAGTCGGTGTGGATCACACCGGCGGCCTCGGGGGCGGTGGCGCCCTTCTTGATGGTCCAGGCGCGGGTTTCCTTGGGACCGGCGGTGAGGTAGCTCTGCAGGCCGAGGGTCTCGTAGCCGACCCGGCCGAGGGTGGCCATGCCGGTCTCCTCCTGGCCCATGGACTGGAGGAGCTCCAGTGCCTCGTCCTCGTCCATGCCGATCAGCTCGGACTCGATCTTGGCGTTCAGGAAGATCGCCTCGGCGGGGGCGACCAGGGCGCGCTGGGCCTCCTTGAACTCCTCGTCGACCAGCTCGTCCTCGTCGACGTTGAAGACGTAGAGGAAGGGCTTGGTGGTGAGCAGGTGCAGCTCGCGCACCGAGGAGGCGTCGAAGCCCGCCTCGAAGAGGGTCTTGCCGGTCTCCAGGATCTTCTGGGCGGCCTCGGCGGCGGCCAGCGTGGCGGCCGACTCCTTCTTCAGGCGGGCCTCCTTCTGGAGCCGGGGCAGCACCTTCTCGATCGACTGGAGGTCGGCGAGGATCAGCTCGGTGTTGATGGTCTCGATGTCGTCCTTCGGCGAGACCTTGCCGTCGACGTGCACCACGTCCGGGTCGACGAAGGCCCGGATGACCTGGCAGATCGCGTCCGACTCACGGATGTTCGCCAGGAACTTGTTGCCCAGGCCCTCACCGACCGAGGCGCCGCGCACGATGCCGGCGATGTCCACGAAGTCCACGGTCGCCGGGAGGATCCGCTGCGAGCCGAAGATCTCGGCGAGCTTGGCCAGTCGGGCGTCGGGGACGCCGACGACGCCGACGTTCGGCTCGATGGTGGCGAACGGGTAGTTGGCCGCCAGCACGTCGTTCTTGGTCAGGGCGTTGAACAGGGTCGACTTGCCGACGTTCGGCAGGCCGACGATTCCGATCGTGAGCGACATGAAGCGCAGTCCCGTGGGCTTGGAGGAGTTGGGTCGGCACCGTGCGGGCCGATCCCCCAGTCTACGGGCAGCGAATCAGGCGTCGGCAGCCGCCGGCAGCGGCTCCAGGAACTCCAGGCGGTTGCCGAGGCGGTCGCTGGAGTGGAAGCGGCGGTGCCCGGGCAGGTTGTCGTCCCAGACGACCTCATGACCATGTGCGGCCAGCCGCTCGGCGAGCGCGTCCAGCGCCCGCACCTGGATGCCCGGGTGTCCCTTGCGGGCCGGCCGGAACTCCGGCACCACCCCCAGGTGCACCTCGACCCCGCCGCCCCGGAACCAGCAGCCGCCGCGCGCGGCCAGCACCGGAGGCTTGGCCAGCTCGGTCATGCCGAGCACGCCGTGCCAGAAGGCCCGGCACTCGTCCTCCGCGCCGGCCGGGATGTCCAGCTGCACGTGGTGCAGCCGTTCGAAGGCGAACTCGCTGGTCATACGTCCCCCCGGTGGAGTTGAGCGACGATCACATCAGTACTCCGTTCGAAGACACGGAGCAAGGTCCCGACGCCCATTACACAGTGTGGCGATGATCGGACCGTACGTTGGGTGGGTGGAGCAGAGCATCCGAACCCAGCCGCCAGGGCCCAGACGCCGTCCGCCGAACGGCGCGGCCGGGGCCGCCGTCCCCGGGCCCGGGCGGGCCCCCGAGACCGCCGAGCCGGCCGGGGCCGCCGCCTCCCCCACCTCCCGGCTACGCCCCGTGGCCGGCGCGCCCGACCGGGTCCGCCCCGGTGGCGCCCGGCCCCGGCTGCGTCTGCCGTTCGGCACGCGCCCCGGGGAACGGACCGGCGAGCGCGCGGACGGGCAGACCTCCGAACGCACCGGCGAACGCGGTGGCGGCCGCCCGAACGGCCGCCTCTACGGGCGCCGGCGCACCGGGCGGCCGACCCGGCTGACCGCGGTCGGCACCGGCGTGGCCGCGCTGGTCGCGACCGTCGCGGTGGCCGGCCTGGACCGGCTGGTCTTCGGCGGGCTCGGGGTGCTGTTCGGCATCGGCTACCTGGTGGTCTGCTTCCAGCTGGCCGTCCGGGTGCGCTTCGCCGACCTGCTGGCCGCGCCGATCAGCGGGCCGATCGCCTTCGCCGTCTCGCTGCTGCTGCTCGGCCCGGTCGCCTCCTCGGGGGTGACCGCGCAGGTGGTGGCGCTGGCGACGGGCCTGGCGCTGCGGGCCGGCTGGCTCTTCTCCGGCACCGGTCTGGCGGCGGTGATCGTCCTCGCCCGGTTCATGGCGCAGCGGCGGCTCCACCGGGTGCGCTGAGGGGGTGGCCACCCGGCCACCCCCTCGGCGCACGGCACCGGCACGCGGCGCCCGGCACCAGCGCTCGCCGCACCGCAGCCACCCTCGCCGCACCACAGCCACCCTCTGCGCACAGCACCGGCCCTCACGCAGGACCGGCTCCGCGCGAGGACCCCGGCAACCGGGTCAGGCGGACGCGCGGGCCGCCGCCATGGCCGCCCCGACGATCCCGGCGTCGTTGCGCAGCTCCGCCGGGACGATCCGGGCCTCGCGCCCGCGCAGCAACGGCAGGAACTTCTCGTGCTTGCGGCTCACCCCGCCGCCGATCACGATCAGCTGCGGTGAGAACAGCATCTCCACCAGGTCGAGGTACTCGTCGACCCGGCCCGCCCACTGCTCCCACGTCAGCCCGTGCCGCTCCTTGGCCGCCGATGAGGCGCGCCGCTCGGCGTCCTTGCCGCGCAGTTCCAGGTGGCCAAGCTCGGTGTTGGGCACCAGGGTGCCGTCCACGAAGAGGGCGCTGCCGATACCGGTGCCGAAGGTGAGGACCAGCACCACGCCCGCCTGACCGCGCCCGGCGCCGTGGCTGAGCTCGGCGAAACCGGCGGCGTCGGCGTCGTTGAGGACGGTGGCCGGCAGGTCGAGCGCCTCGCGGAAGAGCCCCTCGGCGTCGAGGCCGATCCAGCCCTTGTCGACGTTGGCCGCGGTTCTGGTCTGGCCGTTCACCACCACTCCGGGGAAGGTCAGCCCGACCGGGCCCCGGTGGCCGAAGTGTCGGACCACCTCGCGGACGGCGGCGACCACGGCCTCCGGGGCGGAGGGCTGCGGGGTGAGGACCTTGTGCCGCTCCTGGGCGAGCACGCCCCGGCCGAGGTCGACGGGGGCGCCCTTGATGCCCGAACCGCCGATGTCCACACCGAATACCGCCGTCATGACGACCGCCCTCCGCCGTAACCCGAGACCGTCGCGCACGGGCCGGGCCGGGCGCCACGGTCGGCGTTGTCCACAGGCCTGTGCACACCTGGGCACAAAACTACGAGAGCACACCCGGCCGCGCACAGCAGAAAACCCGGTCCCCCGCAGGGGGCCGGGTTTTCCGGAGGCCGCGGTTACAGCTTGCCCGCGGCCTCGGAGCGCAGGTCGCGGCGGAGCTCCTTGGGCAGCGAGAAGGTCAGGTGCTCCTCGGCCGTCTTGACGGTCGACACGTCGCCGTAGCCGCGCGCGGCCAGCCAGTCCAGGACGCCCCCGACCAGGATCTCCGGCACCGAGGCGCCGCTGGTCAGGCCGACCGTGGTGACGCCCTCCAGCCAGGCCTCCTGGATCTCGTCGGCGAAGTCCACCAGGTGGGCGGCCTTGGCGCCGTACTCCAGGCCGACCTCGACCAGGCGGACGGAGTTGGAGGAGTTCTTGGAGCCGACCACGATCAGCAGGTCCGTCTCGGGCGCCATCTGCTTGACGGCGACCTGCCGGTTCTGGGTGGCGTAGCAGATGTCGTCGCTGGGCGGGCTGACCAGGAGCGGGAAGCGCTTCTTCAGCTCGCCGACGGTGGCCATGGTCTCGTCCACCGAGAGCGTGGTCTGGGAGAGCCAGACGACCTTGGACTCGTCGCGGACCTCGACGTTGGCGACGTCCTCGGCGCCGTCCACCAGGTGGATCCGGTCCGGTGCCTCGCCCATGGTGCCGACGACCTCCTCGTGGCCCTCGTGGCCCACCAACAGGATGTCGAAGCCCTCGTCGGCGAAGCGGACGGCCTCCTTGTGCACCTTGGTGACCAGCGGGCAGGTGGCGTCGATGGTGGCGAGCTTGCCGGCCTTGGCCTCGTCGTGGACGGACGGCGCGACGCCATGCGCGGAGAACACCACGATCGAACCCTCGGGCACCTCCTCCGTCTCGTCGACGAAGATCGCGCCCTGCTTCTCCAGGGTCTGCACCACGTACTTGTTGTGGACGATCTGCTTGCGGACGTAGATCGGCGCCCCGTACTGCTCCAGGGCCTTCTCCACGGCGATCACGGCGCGGTCGACGCCCGCGCAGTAGCCCCGGGGGGCGGCGAGCAGGACACGGCGCTGCGCGGTGTTGGACATGGCTCCATCGTACGGGCGGAGGCGAGCCGCGCCGACGGGAGGCGCTTTCGGACCGGAACCGGCCGCCGATGCTCAAATGTGGAATCTATGAGCGAGCGAGTCGACGCCGGCGGTCTGCGGCGCAGCCTGAGTGTCCGCGATCTGATGGTGTACGGGCTGCTGTTCATCGCCCCGATGGCGCCGGTCGGCGTGTTCGGCGTGCTGGACGCCAAGAGCCACGGCGCGGTGGCCTCGGTCTACCTGGCGGCGACGGTCGCGATGGGTTTCACCGCCTTCTCGTACGCCCAGATGGTGCGCGCGGTGCCGCAGACCGGCTCGGTCTTCGCCTACGCGAGGGCCGGTCTGGGCGAGGGGCCGGGGTTCATCGCCGGCTGGATGGCGATGCTCGACTACCTGCTGATCCCCGCGGTGGCGTACCTGTTCTCCGGCATCGCGCTGCACTCGCTGGTGCCGGACGTGTCGCGCTGGGTGTGGACGGCGCTGGCCGTGGTGGTGACCACCGCGCTCAACCTGACCGGCGTGCGGACGGCGGCGGCGGTCGGCCTCGCGGTGCTGGCGATGGAGATCGCGGTGCTGGCGGTGTTCCTGGTGGCGGCCGTGGTGGTGCTGGTGCGGGACGGCGCGCAGCGCGGCTGGGACACCCCCTTCACCGCGGTCGGCGGCTTCTCGCTGACCGCGGTGATCTCGGCGGTCTCGGTGGCGGTGCTCTCCTACCTGGGCTTCGACGCGATCGCGACCTTCGTGGAGGAGGCGGTCGGCGCGTCGGCGGCGGTGGCCAGGGCCGTGCTCTGGTGCCTGCTGCTGGCCGGGGCCCTGTTCATGGCGCAGACCTACCTGGCGGCGCTGCTGGAGCCGACGACCCCGCAGCAGCTGGCCGCCGACCCGGCCGCCCAGGGTTCGGCCTTCTACGACACCGTGGAGAGCGGCATCGGGCACTGGCTGCACGTGCTGGTAGCGGCCGCCAAGGCGATCGGCGCGGCGTTCGCGGCGCTGGCCGGGCAGGCGGCGGCCGGGCGGCTGGTCTACGCGATGGCCCGGGACGGCCGGCTGCCCCGGGCCCTGGGCGCCGTGGACCCGGCCAGCGCGGTGCCGCGCCGGGCGCTGCTGGTGGCGGCGGTGATCACGATGGGCGCGGCGGTCTGGGCGGCCGACCGGGACGACGGCCTGGACCGGCTCACCTCGGTGGTGAACATCGGCGCGCTGACCGCCTTCGCGCTGCTGCACGCCTCGGTGATCGGCTGGTACGTGGTGAAACACGGCTCGCGGGACTGGCTGCGGCACGTGGTGGTACCGGTGCTGGGCATCGCGGTGATCGGGGCGGTGGTCTACGAGGCCTCGCCCACAGCGCAGATCGCGGGGGCGGTCTGGCTGGGGGTGGGGCTCCTGGTGCTCGTCGTCCAGGGAGCCTCCGCGGTCGGCATCCGCCGCTGAACCGACCGCGCTGTCGGCCTGCGCCGCTAGCCTCGTACGCATGGCCAACACCAGCTCTCCCGAAGCCCCGCTCCCGGTCGGCAAGGTCTCCGCGCTGATCGGCGGCTGGATCGACCGGCTCGGCGCGGTCTGGGTGGAGGGGCAGATCACCCAGCTGAGCCGACGGCCGGGCGCGGGCGTGGTCTTCCTGACGCTGCGCGACCCGCAGGCGGACGTCTCGCTCACCGTGACCTGCTTCCGCTCGGTCTTCGAGCAGGTCGCGGACGTGGTGCAGGAGGGCTCGCGGGTCGTCGTGCACGCCAAGCCGGAGTGGTACGCGGCGCGCGGCCAGCTCTCGCTGCGGGCGGCGGAGATCCGGCTGGTCGGGCTGGGCGAGCTGCTGGCCCGGCTGGAGCAGCTGAAGCGGCGGCTCGCCGGGGAGGGCCTGTTCGCGGCCGACCGGAAGCGGCCGCTGCCGTTCCTGCCGCAGTGCGTCGGGCTGGTCACCGGGCGCGGCTCGGCGGCCGAGCGGGACGTCCTGGAGAACGCCCGGCGGCGCTGGCCGGCCGTCCGTTTCGAGGTGCGCAACGTCCCCGTGCAGGGCGTCAGCGCGGTGGAGCGGGTGAGCGCGGCGGTGCGGGAGCTGGACGAGCACCCCGAGGTGGACGTGATCATCGTGGCCCGCGGCGGCGGCAGCGTCGAGGACCTGCTGCCGTTCTCGGACGAGGGGCTGGTGCGGCTGGTCGCGGCGGCCCGGACGCCGGTGGTCAGTGCGATCGGCCACGAGCCGGACCAGCCGCTGCTGGACTTCGTCGCCGACCTGCGCGCGTCCACCCCGACCGATGCCGCCAAACGGGTGGTCCCGGACGTCGGCGAGGAGCTGGCCAAGGTCCGCAACCTGCGCGACCGGGCCCGGCGGCACGTGCTCGGCCGGGTCGACCGGGAGCAGCACGGGCTGGACGGCGTCCGCAGCCGCCCGGCGCTGGCCGCGCCGCACCGGATGCTGGACGGGCGCGGCCAGGACGTGGCGGCCCTGGTGGAGCGCGCCCGGCGCACCCTCGGGCACCGGCTGGACCACGCGCAGAGCGACCTCGGGCACACCCTGGCCCGCGTGGTCGCGCTCTCCCCGTCGGCCACCCTGGAGCGCGGCTACGCGGTGCTCCAGCGGGAGGACGGCTCGGTGGTGACCGACCCGGCGCAGGTCGCGGCCGGCGACGCGCTGCACGCCCGGGTGGCGGGCGGCGGCTTCGGCGTGACGGCCGATCCCCGGCCGTAGCGGCCCGCTGTCGGCCCCAGCCCCTACGCTGGCTCCCATGGCAGATCAGCAGGAGGCACAGGCCGCACCGGGGACGCCGGACGACGCGCTGGGGTACGAGCACGCCCGGGACGCGCTGCTGGAGGTGGTCCGGCAGCTGGAGAACGGCGGCACGTCGCTGGAGGAGTCGCTGGCGCTCTGGGAGCGCGGGGAGCAGCTGGCGAAGGTGTGCCAGCGCTGGCTGGACGGCGCCCGGGCCCGGCTGGACGCCGCGCTGGCCGCCGAGGAGGGCGAGCCGGCCGGGGAGTAGGCGGCCGGAAGGGTGACGGAGATCACGTCGATGGGGGGAACAGTTGAATGTTCACACATGTTGGGAACAGGTGA
This sequence comes from Kitasatospora sp. NPDC022785, assembly GCF_055561295.1. NCBI lineage: Bacteria > Bacillati > Actinomycetota > Actinomycetes > Kitasatosporales > Streptomycetaceae > Kitasatospora > Kitasatospora sp. NPDC022785. Next base: position 431,973 of record NZ_JBVHHB010000004.1, read on the forward strand.
TCGGCCACGGTCGGTCGTCCACACGAACCTGTCCCGTATGACGCATGAGGTGCAGACAAGCATGACCACCGACGCCCTGGTACTCGACGCCGCCGCTCAGGACCTGCTGTTCCGCGACGCCCGCACCGCCAACACCTTCACCGACGAGCCGGTCTCCGAGGAGCAGATCCAGGCCATCTACGAGCTGGTCAAGTTCGGCCCGACCGCCTTCAACCAGCAGCCGCTGCGCGTCGTCCTGGTCCGCTCGGCCGAGGGTCGCGAGCGCCTCGTCCAGCACATGGCGGACGGCAACAAGGCCAAGACCGCCGCCGCCCCGCTGGTCGCCATCCTGGCCGTGGACAACGAGTTCCACGAGGAGCTGCCGACCCAGCTGCCGCACTTCCCCCAGGCCAAGGACATGTTCTTCAGCGAGCGCCCGGCCCGCGAGGCCTCGGCCGCGATGAACGGCGCCCTCCAGGCCGGCTACTTCATCATCGGCGTCCGCGCCGCCGGCCTGGCCGCCGGCCCGATGACCGGCTACAACGCCGAGGGCATCGACAAGGAGTTCTTCGGCGACGGCGAGCACTCGGTGCTGGCCGTGGTCAACATCGGCAAGCCGGGCGAGGACGCCTGGTTCCCGCGTTCGCCGCGCCTGGCCTACGACGAGGTCGTCACCACCGTCTGATCGCGATGCGATGACGCGGGAGCGGCACAGGAGAAGGGCCCCGCACCGGTTCCACCGGTGCGGGGCCCTTCCCGTCCGCTCGCGCTCGCTGCGGTGCCCCGGGTGCCGTCCCACTCCCCCCGGGGCCCCGGGGGCCTACTTGAGGGCCTGCGCCAGCTCGGCGAGCTCCTCGTAGGAGGCGGTGCCGGTGACCAGCGTGGTGGCGTCGCCGCTCTGGACGGCGAGGGCGCGCGCCTTGGGACCGGCGACGCGCTCCCAGGACTGCCCGGCCACCTCCGACGTGCCGTCCGGCTTGCCGCCGGCCACCGCCGAGTCGAGCAGGACGGCGCGGTCGACGTCGCTCTGCTCGATCGCCGCGTACTGGCCGGACGGGGTGACGAAGCCCAGGTGCCAGGCGTTGCCCTTGCCCTTGCCCAGCGACGCCGGGTCGTAGCTCACCGAGGTGGCCCGCCACCGGTCGGAGAGACCCTCCGGGGTGAGCAGCGGGTACGGCGCGGCGCGCTTCGCCGAGGCGGCGGCCACCCGGTACTCCTTGGTGTGGACACCGTCGCCGCTCGCGTCGTGCGGCAGGAACAGGTACCCGATCCAGACCACGGCGCCGACCGCCAGCATCGACAGGACCATGTCCCGTACCGTCTGCCGGCCCTTCATGCCTCTGCTCTCTCCAGCCACCCCCACATGGTGACTCATCCGGTCGGGACCACCCGCACCCGGGGTGGCCCCGGACGGGTGAACAGGGGCAAACCCGCTGTTTCCGACCGGGGGTGGCGACCCGCGCCACAGACAGTCATCTCGTGGGCAGATACGATCGCAGAACCCTCACCACGGCGTTCGACCTGGCAGTAGTCGGGCGCTCACTGGCCGTCGCGTACAGAGAGGTAACGACGATGACCACGCAGTACCCGCACAACCTCCCCAGTGCCCTGGAGGTCGCGCCCGAGGCTCCCGACCGGAACCTCGCGCTCGAACTCGTCCGGGTCACCGAGGCGGCCGCCATGGCCGCCGGCCGTTGGGTCGGCCGCGGCGACAAGAACGGCGCCGACGGCGCCGCCGTCAAGGCCATGCGTACGCTCGTCTCCACCGTCTCCATGAACGGTGTCGTCGTCATCGGCGAGGGCGAGAAGGACGAAGCCCCGATGCTCTACAACGGCGAGCGGGTCGGCGACGGCACGGGCGCCGAGTGCGACGTCGCGGTGGACCCGGTCGACGGGACCACGCTGACCGCCAAGGGCATGAACAACGCCGTCGCGGTGCTGGCCGTGGCCGACCGCGGCACGATGTTCGACCCCAGCGCGGTGTTCTACATGGACAAGCTCGTCGCCGGGCCCGAGGCCGCCGAGTTCGTCGACATCACCGCCCCGGCGGCCGTCAACATCCGCCGGGTCGCCAAGGCCAAGGGCAGCGCCGTGGAGGACGTCACCGTCGTCATCCTGGACCGCCCGCGCCACGAGGGCCTGGTCAAGGAGATCCGCGAGGCCGGCGCCCGGATCAAGTTCATCTCCGACGGCGACGTCGCCGGCGCCATCATGGCCGCCCGCGAGGGCACCGGCGTCGACCTGCTCATGGGCGTCGGCGGCACCCCCGAGGGCATCATCGCCGCCTGCGCGATGAAGTGCATGGGCGGCGTCATCCAGGGCCGGCTCTGGCCCAAGGACGAGGCCGAGCGCCAGAAGGCCCTCGACGCCGGCCACGACCTGGACCGCGTGCTCACCACCGACGACCTGGTCAGCGGCGAGAACGTGTTCTTCGTCGCCACCGGCATCACCGACGGCGAGCTGCTGCGCGGCGTCCACTACCGCCAGGAGACCGCCACCACCAGCTCGCTGGTCATGCGCTCCAAGAGCGGCACCATCCGGGAGATCCACTCCACCCACAAGCTGTCCAAGCTGCGGGCCTACAGCGCGATCGACTTCGACCGCGCCAACTGATCCCGGACGCACCCGCGTCGGCCACGCCCGCGGCCTCGGCGAAATCCCCCTTCGCCGAGGCCGCGGGCGTTCGCGTGTGCGTGCGTCGCCGGCGGCCCGGCCGTCGCGCCCCGCTCAGCCCGCTATCCGGCTGGGGCGGGCCGCCTCGCGCAGCTCCGTCTCCCGGCGCCGGCGGCGGGCCAGCACCACCCGGCGCTCGGCCGCCGTAAGCCCGCCCCAGACGCCGTACGGCTCCGGCTGCGCCAGCGCGTGCTCCCGGCACTCCAGCAGCACCGGGCAGCGCGCACAGACCTGCTTCGCCTGCTCCTCCCGCGAAAGCCGGGCCGCCGTGGGCTCCTTGGAGGGTGCGAAGAACAGCCCCACCTCGTCCCTGCGGCACGCCGCGCCGGTGTGCCAGGGGTCGTCGTCACCCTGCGGCTGGGCACCGGGCCGGCGCTCCAGCACCTGGGCGGCGGCAACGGACGATGTGGGGCGGGACTCGATCGGATGCAGCACGGCCGTACTCCTGACGAGGCTCTCGGACACGGGGAAGCTCGCACCCCTGCCCGGCTGCGAGCCCCCGCGAACACCCCCCGGGCCGGCCTCAGGCCGCCTCCGGTGCGCAGCCGTACAAGAAGCGATGTGCGTGAGGAACTACCCCGCCGCACCGTGATTCATGCACACTGCACGCAATCGACTACAGAGTGCACCCGACGCAACGACGAGTGCCCGGGCGGGAGTTGCTCCCACCCGGGCACCCTTCCGGCCGCTGGGCCGGCCCGGTCTACTCCGTGCCGAGCTGCTTGCGCACCCACTCCTTGAGCTTCTTGCCCTTGCGCGGCCGCGCCTCGCAACCGCCGAACACCGCCACGCCCTTGACCCGGACGACCGGCGCGTACGGGTCGGCGGCGGTCTGCTCCTTGACGTCGAAACCGCCGAAGATGCCGACGCCGTGGCCGACCAGGCTGACGTTCTCGGGCACCTTGATCTCCACCCCGCCGAAGATCGACACCACGTCGATGACCACCTCCGGCGACTCGAAGACGGCATCCGTCAGGTCGATCTCGACCCCGCCGAACGCGGCCACCGCGCGCAGCTGCGAACCCACCCGCCAGCGGCCCTTGCGGGAGGCGGCGCCGAAGATCGCCACCATGGTCGGCGCCTCCTGCCGCGCGGGCAGCCGCACCGGGCCGTCCGGGCGCCGGCCCGGCTCGCCCAGCGGGGTCTTGTCGAAGGAGATCGACCGGTGCACCGGCAGATCCCTGGTCAGCGGCGCGAGGTCACCCAGGGTCTTGGCCCCGTACGCGGCCTCGATCCGCTCGGAGTGCTCCTCCGCGTCCAGCCGGCCCTCGGCATAGGCGTCGCGCAGCAGCTCCGCCACCCGCTCACGGTCGGCGTCCGAGGCCCGCATCTCGGCCTCCGCCACCGGAGCGTGGTCGGCCCGGGCGGGCTGCGCCGGCTCCGGCTTGGTCATCGGTACGGGCGCCTGCCCCTGGTCGTCCTGGTCGTCCCTCGACGGCGAGTTGTCCACGGGTCAAGACTAGCCATCGGGGCAAGCCCCGTACGCATGTCCGAGTGACCCTGGTCACGCAGGCGGACCTGTCCGCGTGCGACGTTTCGCCGGGTCCTACCCTTGAGGGTGCTTCGCCGACGCAGCCGGACACACTGGAACACTAAGGACCGCCCCCATGGCTCCCACGCCGGATTTCGAGTACAGCGACCTCCTCCCCCTGGGCGCTGACCCGACCCCGTACCGCAAGCTGACCTCCGAGGGTGTCTCCACCTTCGAGGCCGGCGGTCGCACCTTCCTCCAGGTCGAGCCCGAGGCCCTGCGACTGCTCACCGCCGAGGCGATGCACGACATCTCGCACTACCTCCGCCCGGCCCACCTCGCCCAGCTGCGCCGCATCCTGGACGACCCGGAGGCCAGCCCCAACGACCGCTTCGTCGCGCTGGACCTGCTGAAGAACGTCAACATCTCGGCCGGCGGCATCCTGCCGATGTGCCAGGACACCGGCACCGCGATCGTCATGGGCAAGCGCGGCCAGAACGTGCTGACGCAGGGCGGCGACGAGGCCGCCGTCGCGCGGGGCGTGTACGACGCGTACACCAAGCTGAACCTGCGCTACTCCCAGATGGCCCCGGTCACCATGTGGGACGAGAAGAACACCGGCAACAACCTTCCGGCGCAGATCGAGCTGTACGCGACCGACGGCGACGCCTACAAGTTCCTCTTCATGGCCAAGGGCGGCGGCTCGGCCAACAAGTCGTACCTGTACCAGGAGACCAAGGCCATCCTGAACGAGGCGAGCATGCTCTCGTTCCTGGAGCAGAAGATCCGCTCCCTCGGCACCGCCGCCTGCCCGCCGTACCACCTGGCGATCGTGATCGGCGGCACCAGCGCCGAGTTCGCGCTGAAGACCGCCAAGTACGCCTCCGCGCACTACCTGGACAACCTGCCGACCGAGGGCAACGCGAAGACCGGGCACGGCTTCCGGGACCTCGAGCTGGAGGCCAAGGTCACCGAGCTCACCCAGAAGATCGGCATCGGCGCGCAGTTCGGCGGCAAGTACTTCTGCCACGACGTGCGCGTCGTCCGCCTGCCGCGCCACGGGGCCTCGCTGCCGGTCGCGATGGCCGTCTCCTGCTCCGCCGACCGCCAGGCCCTGGGCAAGATCACCGCCGAGGGCGTCTTCCTGGAGCAGCTGGAGACCGACCCGGCGAAGTACCTGCCGGACACCACGGACGAGCATCTGCTGGTCAGCGGCTCCGCCGGGGGCGCCGACGACGCGGTCCGCATCGACCTCGACCAGCCGATGTCCTCGATCCGCGCCGAGCTGTCCAAGTACCCGGTGAAGACCCGCCTTTCGCTCACCGGCACCCTGGTCGTCGCCCGCGACATCGCGCACGCCAAGATCAAGGAGCGCCTGGACGCCGGCGAGGGCATGCCCAAGTACCTCCAGGACCACCCGGTCTACTACGCCGGCCCCGCCAAGACCCCCGAGGGCTACGCCTCCGGCTCCTTCGGCCCCACCACCGCCGGCCGGATGGACTCCTACGTCGACCAGTTCCAGGCCGCCGGCGGCTCCATGGTCATGCTCGCCAAGGGCAACCGCAGCAAGCAGGTCACCGACGCCTGCGCCGCGCACGGCGGCTTCTACCTCGGCTCCATCGGCGGCCCCGCGGCCCGCCTCGCCCAGGACTGCATCAAGAAGGTCGAGGTCCTGGAGTACGCCGAGCTCGGCATGGAGGCCGTCTGGCGCATCGAGGTCGAGGACTTCCCGGCCTTCATCGTGGTCGACGACAAGGGCAACGACTTCTTCCGCGAGACCACGGAGGGCCCGCTCATCACCAGCCTGCGGGTGCGGTCCAAGGAGTAGTCCCCGCTCCGTTCCGACACCTGCCGCCCCGGTCGCCCGCCCGCGACCGGGGCGGTTCCGCCGGGCCGGCCGATTCGGCCGGCCACTGGCACCCGTACCCGGCCAGACGCCGGCCGTCGGTCTCACGCGTCGAAGTCGTACTCCAGGACGTAGGAGGCGGCGTCGAGGGTCATCTCGTTCAGCTCGACGACCTGGCCCTCGTCGGCGAAGGCCGTCCGGCAGATGAGGATGACCGGCGTGCCCGCCGAGAGCTCCAGCCGGGTGCTCTCCTCGGCACTGGGCATCCGGGAGCGGACCTCCTCACGGAAGTGCACCGGCTTGGCGCCGATCTCCGCCAGACGCGCGTAGGTACCGCCCGGGCCGGTGTCCTCGCGGGTGATGGCCGTCCCCGCGACCAGGCCGGCCGGCAGGTAGGACGTCGACAGCAGCACCGGCTTGCCGTCCAGCACGAACCGTCGGTGGCGCACGCACATCGGCGCGCCCGGGTCGACCCCCAGCACCCGTGCCACGTGGTCCGGCGCGCCCTGCTCGGTGACCGAGACCTGGTCCACGAGCAGCGACCGGTTGTCGATGTCCGCCGACCATATCGACCGGCCGGACCCCCACTGCCCCTGCGCGAGCCGCTGGATCCCGCGCCGCCGCAGCGGCCGGAAGTCCCGGACGAACACCCCGGCGCCCCGGCGCGCCTCCGCGATGCCCTCGCTCTGCAGGACGCCGAGCGCCTGACGAGCGGTCATGCGGGCGACGCCGTACGCGTCCATGAGGTCGTTCTCACCGGGCAGGCGGTCGCCGGCGCGGTACTCGCCGGCGTCGATGGCCGCCTTGAGCGTGTCGGCGATCCGCTGGTACTTGGGCTGTTTCTCGCCACTGCTGCCGACCATCGCTCTCTCCCTCTTCCTCGCCAGAAATCGTAGGCGCGCCAGCGGCCGCCAGTCAGCCGATAGGCCGGTATGACCGGAGCCCGTTGACATCTCTAGAGATATTAGCTTCTCTAGAGATGCTGGGTAGTCGCCGAGCAGAACACACGCACCGACAGCGACCAGGGCCGGCGCCACCACCGCCGCGCCCGTGCCAGAGCAAGGAGCACTGCGGTGAGCACCCGTAAGCGCAACGCCGCGGCCTACCGGCCGCATACAGGTGAACTCGTCCTCGACGCCAGGACCGGCCGCACCGGCATCTACATGGACACCCTCGGCGGCGAGCTCTACCTGCGCCCCCCGGACGGCGGCCGCGAGTGGACCACCCGGCCCGACCAGGTCTCCCCGGCGCCCGCCGAGCCCCCCGCAGACCCCGCCGACCCCGACCCGGCCCCCGCCCGGGCCCCGGCTGCGGACGACCACGCCCGCCTGCACGCCCGGCTCGCCGCCCGCAACCGGGACTCCCGCCTCAACGAGAGCCAGGTGGCGTGACGCGGGGGCGGCTGTGGCGCCATGCCCGACGACCGCCGCTCCGCCCGCCAAGGGCAGAACCGGCAGGGACGACGACTCGGCCTGACCACCAGCCTTCCGACCCCCGAGGCCATTGGTGATCATTCGCCAGAATCCGGTCAACCGGATATCTCTGGGGATGAAGTCGATGTTTCTGACGAATCACGCCCGATTGACCGCGACCGCAAGCGGGAACTTCCCAGAACCGCGGCCACCCACGCGTACCGCCTGGAGCATACGAATTCCGGCGCCCGTCATCCGCGTATTGCGCGCGTGTGAGCCGTCTGAGGCGTGCCCGATCCATGGCGGCCCGAACAAGCACGAGGCCGTCCGGCCCGTCCCCGGACGAGCCGATGAGTCTCCCGCCCCAGCGGAGGTGCGGGGACAGCAGCCCGCCCCCCACCCCGCGTGGAGCGGGGGTGAGGGGCGGGCGCCGGTGTGGCCGGGACTACGGGTGGGCGTTGATCGCGCCGAGCGGGACGGTCTCGCCCGGCTTGCCGTCCGCGTGCTCGGGCTCGGTGACCTCGCCGCCGAAAAGCTCCTGCGGGTCCTCGTGCTTCTCGTCCGCGGGGACGATGTACCCGGCCACCTCACCCGCGGCCTCGGCGACAACCTGGGCGTCGGCCGTCTTCGTCGCCGCAGCCTCGGCGGTCTTCGTGTCGGCCGACGGGGTCGCGGCGTTGGTGGGCTCAATCTCGGCCATGGCTGGCTGCCTTTCAGGTCATCGGGATCTACTCGCGCCCGACCGACTCGACCTAGGCGCCGGGACAGTATCGTAGGAGCCGTTAAATGTCCTATAAACACCGCGACGCTGGTCCTGATCTCCGGCGTTTGCAGCCGTCCGCCTAAGCTGATGCGACCGCAGCGGGACCGCCGAACGCCTTGTACGTGCAAGGCACCGCCACAGGTCATCGGGGGAATTCATGGAGCCTCAGGAAACGCCGCACAGTTCAGCGCTGCGCTTCCGGGTGCTCGGTCCGGTGCAGGCATGGCGCGGCTCGCAGCCGCTCGCGCTGGGCTCCCCGCAGCAGCAAGCGGTGCTCACCTCGCTCCTGCTCCAGCAGGGCCGTCCGGTCGCGACACAGGATCTGGTCGACGGCCTCTGGGGGGACCGCCCCCCGCCACAGGCCATCGCCGCATTGCGCACCTACGTGTCCCGTCTCCGGGCGGTCATCGAACCGCATCGTGAGGTTCGCGCACCTGCGGAGATCCTCATTTCGGTGACAGACGGCTACGCCCTGCGAATCCCGCCCGAAGCGCTCGACCTCTCGGTCTTCGAGAACACGGTTTCGCAGGCCGCCACGGCCAGGACCGACGGCGAGCTGTTCGAGGCCCACCGTCTGTTGGTGTCCGCGCTGGACCTGTGGAGCGGCCGGGCCCTCGCCGGAATGCCGGGGCCCTATGCCGACACCCAGCGGGTCCGCCTGGCCGAGCGTCACGTCTCGGTGTGGGAGGAGTGCTGCGCCTCCGCCCTGGAGATCGGCCTGCACACCGAGGTCGTCTCCGAGCTGAGCTCGCTCACCGCCGAACATCCGCTCCGGGAGCGGCTTCGCGAACTGCTGATGCTCGCGCTCTACCGCTGTGGCCGCCAGGCCGAGGCGCTCGGCGTCTACACGGACACACGGAAGCTCCTGATCGATGAGCTCGGTGTCGAGCCCGGCGCCGGCCTCTCGGCCATGCACGCCCGGATCCTCGCCGGGGACCCCGCGCTGACGCCGCCCCTTCCCAAGCGGCCGCAGGCCCGGCACCAGGACGACGCCGCCGTGTCCGTCCCGGCCCCGGCACAGCTCCCGGCCGACGTCTCGGACTTCAGCGGACGAGCCGCGCTCGTCCATGAGTTGCGCGCCACCCTGTGCAGCGGGACAGGCCAGGCCGTCGTGGTCACCTCGCTGGCCGGCATCGGTGGCGTGGGCAAGACCACCCTGGCCGTGCACGTGGCACACAGCGTGCGGTCCGACTACCCGGATGGCCAGCTGTACGTCGACCTGCGGGGCGCCGGCGCGTCGCCTGCGGACCCCGCTGTCGTGCTCGGCGACTTCCTGCACGCCATGGGCGCGACCGAACTGCCTGATTCGCTGGAGCAGCGTGCCGCGCTCTACCGGTCCCTGCTGGCCGGCCGACGCATGCTGATCCTGCTGGACAACGCGCAGGACGCGGAGCAGCTGATGCCGCTGATCCCGGGCGTCTCCGGCTGCGCCGTGCTCGCCACCAGCCGCTCCCGGCTCGCCGGAATCCCGGGTGCCCACCTGGTCGACGTCGAGGAGATGACTCCGCGGGAGGCCCTGGCGCTCTTCTCCGCCATCGTGGGCGAACAGCGTGTTGCCGCCGAACCGGAAGCGGCACTGGCCGTCGTCACGTCCTGCGGCTTCCTTCCGCTCGCGGTCCGCATCGCAGCGGCACGACTCGCCAGCCGACCGAGATGGAGCGTCTCCGACCTCGCCCGGCGGTTAGCGGACCAACGGCGCCGGCTCGACGAGCTGCAGCTGGGCAATCTCGCGGTCGAGACGACCATCGGCCTCGGCTACGGCCAGCTCCGGCCCGACGAGGCCCGCGCGTTCCGTCTGCTCTCCGTCGTGGACACCCCGGATCTCCCGCTCGACGCGGTGGCCGCGCTCCTCGGGGAGGACCAGACGTACGCCGAGCACCTGGCGGAGTCGCTGGTCGAAGCGAACATGCTCGAATGCTTCACCCCTGGCCGCTACCGGTATCACGACCTGCTGCGGCTCTACGCCCAGCGGCAGAACGAGAAGTCGGCCGACGTGGCCGAGCAGGAGCGGGCCGTGCTCCGGCTGCTGGAGCACGTCCTGCCGACCATGCGCAATGCGGCCCAGGCCATCGAGCCGGACGACCAGTTGCCCGAGCCGCTCGACGGTCTGAAGACGCCCGGTCTCGCCCTGGCGACCGGCGCGACGGCTCAGCAGTGGCTGCGCACCGAGGTCGGCATGATGCTCAGCACGGTGGAGGCCGCCGTCAACGGGCCGTCCAGGCTTCTGCGGCCCGCTCTCGACCTGCTGATTGCGCTCAACAGCATCGTCGAGGACCCGACGCACGGCCCGCGCACGCGCCGCCTGCTGGAGACCGCCAACTCCAACGCCAGGTCGCACGGCGACACCCAGGCCCTGGCCCGGGTCCATTTCGCCCTGGGGACGCTGGAGTACTTCGCCAACAACTTCCAGGGCGCCGAGCACTCTCTGCGGGCGAGTCTGGATCTGCAGGGTGCGAACGACGTCTCCGTGCTGCGTTCGATGGTGGCCAACATCCTCGGAATCGTCCTCAGCGTCTCCAACCGCGCGTCCGAGGCCTTGCCGTTCTTCGAACAGGCCCTCGCGATCAGCCGGGTCATCGGCTTCCCCATCGGCGAGGCCAGGCTGCTCGGCAACATCGCCCGTGCCCAGCTCAACGCCGGTCAGAGTGAGGCCGCGGTCAGATCGGTGGAGGAAGCAGCGGTCACCGCCCGGCGTTCCGCCAACGGTCCCTGTCTCGCGGACACCCTCTACCAGCTTGGCGTGGTCCTGTCCTCGACCGGGTCACCGGCCGAGGCGGTGGAGCATCTGCGCGAGGCACACGCCCTCTACCAGTCCCAGCAGAACCGGCTGCGCGAGGGCTATGCGCTCGCCCGGCTGTCGGTGAGTCTGCTGGCGAGCGAGCGGATCGCCGAGGCGGCGGAGGCGGCAGGTGTGTCGCTGGCCATCGCCCAGGAAATCGACGGGGCCTACTGCCAGGGCCTCGCCAATGCCGCGCTGGGCGAGGCGTTGCTCGGCCTCGCCCAGCCGGCCCGTGGCCTCGCGTGTCTGCAGGAGGCCCACGCGATCTTCACGCGGCTCGGTGTGCCGGAGGCCTCCCCCGTGGCGGACCTCATCTCCCAGCAGCACACCGAGCCCCTCTCTCCCCCCGCGCCGTAGACCTCCGCCACTCCCCCGTGTCCCCCGCGGAGTCTCCCCCGTCAGCGTTGGTGCCCCCGCAGCCCCCCGGCTGCGGGAGCACCCTCAACGCTTCCCCGGCGCTGGATTCCACTGTGCACCGGACCGATTGACGTTCGATAAACGTCGGCTTGTCGGCGCCGGGAGGCGGAAAACCCCAGGTCAGACGCATGGAGCCGACGCGCCGTGCGGCGCGCGGACGCCGGCCGCACCACCCCGGGCCGCGACCCCGTGCTTCCGCAACCCGGGTCACAGCGCCCAACTGTCACGAGTTGGCCGGAAACGGACCCCACGGCGGAGTGATCACGCATATTCTCAGATGCCAGTACACACGAGTGCACTTGTCCGGTCGAGCATCCGGAAACGGCAGCGCGGCGGCGCTCCCACGGTGCAGAGTGTCTCTGTGCAGCGTGTCTGAGTGCAGTCAGTGTGACGCGGGGAGCGTGACGTACCGCCACCGGCAGCGGGCCGGCGAGGCAGCACGGGCGCCGGGACGAACGGCGGCCCGGCCTCGTACGCCGAGTACAGCCGACCGGAGGCCCGGGTGGAAAGGTGCCTCTCAATCGTGACGACCGGACAGATATCCGACCCGTTCCCCCTCGACGAGGACGCGGACGGCGGGGACGAGCCCGACGTCCTTCGCCGCCGTGCCGAGCGCGCCCTGCAGGCCGTCGCCTTCGACACCATCGGCGCCGGGTACGGCGAGGCGTTCCCGGCCAAGGGCGGGCAGCTCGCCTGCGGGCGCCGGCTGCTGGCGCAGCTCGAACCGGGTGCCGCCGTGCTGGACGTCGGCTGCGGCACCGGTGACCCGACCGTCCGGCAGCTGACCACCGCCGGGATGCGCGTCACCGGCGTGGACCTCTCGGACGTGATGCTGACACTGGCCCGCGAGGGGGCCCGCCGCGGGCCGCTCGCGCCGTACGCCCCCGTCTTCCACCGCATCGACATGTACGACCTGGCCACCGACCGGGCGGGCCAGGCCTGGAACCTCCCCGCGCTCGGCCCCGGCGGGCGGGGCGGTTTCGCCGCCGTCACCGCCTTCTTCTCCCTCATCCTGCTCCCCCAGGACGAGATCCCCGTCGTGCTCGCCCGGCTGCGCGAGCTCCTGCGGCCCGACGGGCTGCTGGCGCTCGGCATGGTCGAGGCCGACCTGGATCACGTTCCACTCCCGTTCCTCGGACGGGAGCTGCGGATCAGCGGGTATCTGAGGGAGGATCTGGAACGGGTTCTGGTGGAGGCCGGGTTCGCCGTCGAGGATCGGTCGGGGTACTCCTACGCTCCGGCCAGCACCTCGCTGCCGCCGGAGGAGCAACTGTTCCTGTGCTGTCGACGCGTCGGCTGAGACCAGTTCACCCCGGAAAGACCAGCTCCCCACACCACTCCCCAGGACAGGCAGCCGTGCGCGACCAGCTCAAACCCGAGGCCGGACAGCCGCCTGCCCTTCCGGGCCAGCGCCGTCCGCCGCCTCTTCCGGCCGGCGAGGTCGCCGAGCGCCTCACCTACATCGACTCCGCCACCCGACGGATCAACAGCGCCCTCGACCTGGCCGCGACGCTGCGCAACATCTGCCGGGTGCTGGTACCGACCCTCGCCGACGCCGCCGTCGTCCACCTGCGCGACCCACTGCCCAACGTCGAGCGCGAGCCCGGGTTCCCCGACGAGCTGCGGATCCACCACAGCCTGGGCACGCGGCTGGGCCGCCGCGGCCGGCCCACCACCGGCGACGACCACCGCGGCTCGCGGCACGGCACCCGGTACGGGTCGCGCTCCACGGCCGACACCGGGCCGGCCACCCCGGTCACCCGCGGCGGCGCGCTCGCACACATCCTGCTCAGCCGGCGCCCCGCCGAGGCCGCCGTCCTCGGCGCGGAGCGCGGGCCCGACGGGCCCGCCGACCGCGCCACCGAGCGGACCACCGAGCTGCTGCGCGAGCTGTACGGCGCCCGCGGGCTGGCCCGCCTCGGCGCGGGAAGCTCCGTACTCGCCCTGCCGCTGCGCGGGCGCAAGGCCGTCCTGGGCCTGCTGGTGCTGATCCGGCGGCCGCCCGAGAAGACCGGCCGCCCCGGCTTCGACCCCGCCGACACCGCGACCGCCGCCCACCTCGCCACCCAGGCCGGCCTGGCCGTCGACACCGCCCTGCGGTACGCCCGCGAGTGGGAGATAGCCAACGAACTCCAGCGCAGCATGCTGCCGTTGCGCCTCCCCCAGTCGCACGGCGTCCGGCTCTCCCAGCGCTACCTGCCCGGCGAGCGCGGCGCCCAGGTCGGCGGCGACTGGTACGACGCGGTACCGCTGCCCGGCAACCGGGTGGCGCTGATCGTCGGCGACGTGATGGGCCACTCGCTCACCTCGGCCGCCATCATGGGCCAACTCCGCACCAGCGCCCAGACCCTGGCCGCCCTCGACCTGCCGCCGCACGAGGTGCTGTACCACCTGGACGAGCAGGCCCAGCGGCTCGGCCGCGAACAGCACCTGGCCACCTGCGTGTACGCGGTCTACGACCCGATCGCCAACCGGGTGGTGCTCGCCAACGCCGGGCACGTGCCGCCGGTGCTGGTCCGGCCGGACGGCACCGCCGAGCTGCTGGAACTGGACTCGGGCGCGCCGATCGGCGTCGGCGGGGTCGACTTCTCCTCCGTCGAGCTTCCCGCGCCGCCCGGCTCCGCGCTGCTGCTCTTCACCGACGGCCTGGTGGAGACCCGCAGCCGCCCGCTCAGCGACGGGCTGGAACTGCTCCGCGCCCGGCTCGCCAGCGCGCACCCGCAGGCCCCCGAGCAGCTCTGCCAGGAGGCGCTGCGGATCCTGCCGCCGGGCGACCGCGGCGACGACATCGCGCTGCTCGCCGCCTGCTTCGACGACATCCCGGCCGGGGACGTCGCGCACTGGTACCTCCAGCCGCGCAACGAGACCCCGGGGCGGGCGCGCCGGCTGGCCGCCCACACGCTGCGCCGCTGGGGGCTCGAAGAGCTCAGCGAGGCAACCGAGTTGATGGTCAGCGAGCTGGTCACCAACGCCGTCCAGCACGCCACCCGGCCGGTCACCCTGAGCCTGGTCCGCACCACCCGGCTGCGCTGCGAGGTCGGGGACGACAGCCCGCTGCTGCCGCGGCCGCGCCGGACCGGGCCGGAGGACGAACGCGGGCGCGGGCTGCAGATAGTGGCCCGCTGCGCCGAGCGCTGGGGCGCCACCCGGCTGGGCACGGGCAAGGTGGTGTGGTTCGAGCAACGGCTGCCCTGAGGGCGGCGGGTGCCGTGGCCGGCGCGGGTGCCGTGAGTACAGCGGCCGTCGTGACGGGCGCGGCCGCCGTGGCTTGGTTTGGCGTGGCGTGGCGTCGCATGGAACAACCGCCGAGGCGCGACGCGACCACGGCTCCCGGCGAGGCCGCCGGGAGCCGTGGTCGTGAGGTGAGGCGGTGGCGCGCCGGGGTCAGACCCGCTCGGGCACCTTCGTGGGGTCGGCGGGCTCCGACAGCCGGGCCATCAGCTGCTCGCCCTCCATGTCCACCCGCGGCACCACCTTCTCCAGGCTCTTCGGGAACCACCAGGCCGCCCGGCCGAACAGCGCCATCGCGGCAGGCACCAGCGCCATCCGCACCACGAAGGCGTCGACCAGTACGCCCACCGCCAGCGCGAAGCCGATGGGCTGCACGATCGGGTCGTGGCCGAAGACGAAGCTGCCGAACACCGACACCATGATCAGCGCCGCCGCCGTGACCACCCGCGCGCCGTTCTTCACCCCGGCGACCACCGCGTCCCGCGGCGCCATGCCGTGCGCGTGGTGCTCCTTCATCCCGGAGACCAGGAAGAGCTCGTAGTCCATCGCCAGCCCGAACAGCACCCCGATCAGCAGGATCGGCACGAAGCTCACCACCGGGCCGACCTTGGGCACGTCGATCACCCCGTCCAGCCAGCCCCACTGGTAGACGGCGACCACGGCGCCGAGCGAGGCGGTGATGCTGAGCAGGAAGCCGGCCACGGCCTTCAGCGGCACCAGGATCGAGCGGAAGGCCAGCGCCAGCAGCACCACCGCGATGCCGACGATCACCGCGACGAACGGCGGCAGCGCGTCGCCGAGCTTGGCGGAGACGTCGATGTTGGCGGCCGTGGTGCCGGTGACGTCGATCCGCGCGCCGGTCGCAGCCTGCAGTCCGTCGCGCTGGTCGCGGATCTCGTTGACCAGCCGCTCGGTGTCGGCGTGGTCCGGGCCGGTCTGCGGGATGACGGTCAGCAGCGTCGTCCGGCTGGGCTGGTCGACGGCCGGGGGCAGCAGCGTCTGCACGCCCTTCAGCGCGGACAGCCTCTCCGCCACACCCTGCACCGCCTGCTCCGGCCGCTCGGCGCCCTTCGCGTCGACGACCACCACCAGCGGCGCGTTGAAGCCGGGGCCGAAGCCGCCGCTGATCAGGTCGTACGCCTTGCGGGCGTCGGTGCCGGCGGCCTGCGAGCCGCCGCCGGGCAGTCCCAGGCTGAGGCTCGCCGCGGGCACCGCGAGGGCGATCAGTGCGGTCAGGCCGGCGAGCAGCACGGCCAGCGGGCGGCGCACCACGAAGGTCGCCCAGCGCTCGCCCAGGGTCGGCCGGTCGGAGGGCTTGGGCGCCCGTCGCCGGACCGGCAGCCGGTCGATGGCGCGGCCGGCGAAGCCGAGCAGTGCGGGCAGCAGGGTGACCGCGACGAGCACCGCCACCACGACGGCGCCCGAGGCGGCCAGGCCCATCACGGTCAGGAACGGCACGTCGGCGACGGCGAGCCCGGCCAGGGCGACCACCACGGTCAGGCCGGCGAAGACCACCGCGCTGCCGGCCGTCGCGTTGGCGCGGGCGGCGGCCTCGCCCGGCTCCAGCCCCTCGGCGAGGTGGCGGCGGTGGCGGGAGAGGATGAACAGCGCGTAGTCGATTCCGACGGCCAGGCCGACCATCAGCGCCAGCACCGGCGCGGTGCTGATGATCTCGAACGAGCCGGAGAGCGCCAGCAGCCCGGCCATCGCCACGCCGATGCCGACCAGGGCGGTCAGCAGCGGCAGCCCGGCGGCGACCAGCGAGCCCAGGGTGATCACCAGCACCACCCCGGCCACCGCGAGCCCGACCGCCTCGCCGCCGTCGACCTGCGCCATCTTGTTGTACGCGTCGCCGCCGAAGGCCACCGTCAGCCCGGCCGCGCGGGCCGGTTCGGCGGCCGCCTTCACCGCGTCGCGCTGCTGCTCGGTGATGTCGCCGAGCTTGCGGTCGAAGGAGACCAGCGCGATCGCGACCTTGCCGTCCGGTGAGACCGCTCCGGTGGCGTAGGGGTCGGGCGCGGCGGAGACACCGGGGGCGGTGGCGATCCGGCCGACCGCCTCGGTGACGGCCTTGGCCGCCTCCGGTGCGGCGACGCCGCCGGGGCCGGGGGCCGCGAACACCACCTGAGCGGAGCCGTGGCCCTGCGCGGGGAAGGTGTCCTTGATCCGGTCCAGGGTGCTCTGCGCCTCGGTGCCCGGCACCTTGAACTCGTCGCTGGTCTTGCCGGCGAACGCCCCGGCGGCTCCGCCGACCGCGATCAGCACCGCGATCCAGACGGCCAGCACGGCCCGCCTTCGCCGGAAGCAGTAGCGGCCCAGTCGGTAGAGGTATGTGGCCATGGGTGACCCCTCGGTCTGATCGGTCGGGCAGGCAGGTGCCTGAACAGGTCCCGGCCCACGGTACGCGCAAGTTGTTCACCTGACAAAGTCGACCGACAGGAGCGAGCGACCAATTCGGCCGACCAGGTTGCTTGACCATGGCGATACCCTGGCTCAATGGCCCATGTCCCCGCCTCCGAACGACGCCCGCAGCTGATCCGGGCCGCGATCGACCTCATGACCCGCGAGGGCGTCGCCGCCGGCAGCACCCGGGCCATCGCGGCCGAGCTGGGCGTCGCGCAGGCGACGGTGCACTACACCTTCGGCACCAAGAAGGACCTCTACCGGGCCGTGGTCGAGCAGCTGATGGCCGACTTCATCGACCAGGTGCACGCCGCCTCCCCGGGCGGCGGACCGTTCGGGGAACAGGTGCGGACGCTGGTGCACGCGCTCTGGACCAGCACCGTCGCCGAACCGGGCCGGTGCATCCTGCTGGCCGAGGTCGAGACGCTGGCGATGCGCGACCCGGAGCTGAGGGAGATCATCCGCGGACTCCAGGCCGAGACCGAGCGGATCGCGGCGGACATGCTCACCGCCCTCGCCGATGCGCACGGCCTGACGCTGGCCCTGCCCGCGCACGACATCGCCATCCAGTTCCTGGCGGGCTTCGACGGCCTGTGCGGCCGCCATCTGGTCTTCCGGCCCGACCACGCGGAGCCCGACGAGGAGGCGCTGCGGGCCCTGGACCTGCTGGTCGCCGGTACGGTCGGCCTCTGCCTGGGCGCGCCGGCCCGGACCGGCTGACGCCGCCGGCTACTCGACGATGCGGACCGGCAGCTCCGCCAGCACCTCGCGCAGCGAGGCGGCGAACCGGTCGTACTCGGCGCTGCGGGCCGAGCCCGGCCGGGTGGCGAGCCCGATCCGGCGGCCGGGCGCGGGCGCGGCGAAGCGGACGGCGGCCAGCCGGTCGGTGCGGCCCGCCTCGACGTCCAGCGCGGTGGCGGGCAGCAGGGTGACGCCGAGACCCCCGGCGACCAGCTGGACCAGGGTGGAGAGGCCGGCCGCCCGGGTGGTGGAGCCGCCCGCGTCGGCGCCGACCTCGCGGCAGATGTCGAGGGCCTGGTCACGCAGGCAGTGGCCCTCCTCCAGCAGCAGCACGTCCAGGTCGAGCAGCACGTCCCGCGGGACGCCGGTCCGCCCGGCGAGCGGGTGGTCGGGCGCGGTGACCAGGACGAAGTCCTCGTCGAACAGCGGGATGTCCCGGGTCGGCGAGCCCCCGCCGGCCGGCAGCGCGAGCAGCAGGACGTCGAGCCGCCCGCCGGCCAGCCCCTCCAGCAGCGAGGGCGTGCGCTCCTCGTGGACGTGCAGCTCCAGATCCGGATACCGGTCGCGGACCAGCCGCAGTACGTCGGGCAGCAGGTACGGGGCGACGGTCGGGATGACGCCCAGGTGCAGCGGCCCGGTGAACGGCCGGCGGGCGGCCTCGACCTCCTCGGTGAGCGCCTGCACGGAGGCGAGCACCCGGCGCGCATGGTCGAGCACGCGCTCCCCCAGCGGGGTGATAATCACCTTCCGCGTCGTACGCTCGACCAGCTGCGCGCCCAACGACTCCTCCAGCGCCGCGACCGCACCCGACAGGGCGGGCTGACTGGTCCCGCTGGCCGCCGCCGCCTCCCGGAAGTGCCTGTGCTCGGCCACCGCGACGAAAGCCCTGAGCTGGGCGACCGTCGGCGGCCGGGGGCTGCGGACTGTGGCGCTTGCCACAGGCGTCTCGGGTTTGCGGGCGGCGGGCCTGCGGTTCGTGGGGCGAGAGGGAGGCATGGGGGTATTGATAGGTCTCTCCGATCAGACACATCGAGTCTAGCTATTTCCCTGATCAGTCCACGATGTGGAATCGTGGGACGTGTCCGCAATCCGGACAAACTCCCCTCAGTCTCACTTCAGGAGAAGCGAACGTGCTCACGATCGGTGACAAGTTCCCCGAGTTCGAACTCAACGCCTGCGTCGACCTGGACGCCGCGAACGCCTTCGCCGAGATCAACCACAAGTCCTACGAGGGCAAGTGGAAGATCGTCTTCTTCTGGCCGATGGACTTCACCTTCGTCTGCCCGACCGAGATCGCCGCGTTCGGCAAGCTGAACGAGGAGTTCGCCGACCGCGACGCCCAGATCCTCGGCGTCTCCGGCGACTCCGAGTTCGTGCACCACGCCTGGCGCAAGGACCACAAGGACCTGCGCGACCTGCCGTTCCCGATGCTGGCCGACGTCAAGCACGACCTGATGCGCGCCTGCGGCGTCGAGGCCGCCGACGGCACCGCCCAGCGCGCGGTGTTCATCGTCGACCCGAACAACGAGATCCAGTTCGTCATGGTGACCGCCGGCTCCGTCGGCCGTAACCCCAAGGAGGTCCTGCGGGTGCTCGACGCCCTGCAGACCGACGAGCTGTGCCCGTGCAACTGGACCAAGGGCGAGGACACCCTCGACGCCCAGGCCCTGCTGGCGGGCTGACCATCATGGCTCTCGACGACCTGAAGTCCGCCCTCCCGGACTACGCCAAGGACCTCAAGCTCAACCTGAGCGCGGTCATCGGCAACTCCGACCTCCCCGCCCAGCAGCTCTGGGGCACCGTGCTCTCCTGCGCGATGGCCACCCGCAGCGCCGCCGTGCTGCGCGAGCTGGAGCCCGAGGCCAAGGCCAACCTCTCCCCGGAGGCGTACAACGCCGCCAAGGGCGCGGCCGCGATCATGGGGATGAACAACGTCTACTACCGGACCACGCACCTGCTCTCCGACAAGGAGTACAGCAGCATGCGGGCCGGCCTGCGGATGAACATCATCGGCACTCCGGGCGTCGAGAAGATCGACTTCGAGCTCTGGTGCTTCGCGGTCTCCGCCATCAACGGCTGCGGCCAGTGCCTCGACTCGCACGAGGCCGTGCTCCGCAAGGCCGGCGTCGAGCGCGAGGTCATCCAGACCTCGATCAAGATCGCCGCCGTCCTCCAGGCCGTCGCCGGCGTCCTCGACTCCGAGGCCGCCCTGGCCGCCGTCACCGTCTGACGGCCAACGCCGCACCCAGCGGGCCCCTGCCGGACCGACCGTCCGGCGGGGGCCCGTCGGCGTTTCGCGCCGGAACCGCACCGGCGCCGACCGGCGGACGGGCGTGCCCGCCCGCCGCTGGGCCCGGGCCGTGAAGGCCTCCCCGGCCGGTCAGGCGGCGCTGGTGGGCGCCGTCGTCGCGCCGCCCTTCGCCGGCCTCTTCACCGCCGGCACCTTCCGCTAGGGCTTGCCGGCGGCGGCCTGGGCCGGCGCCTCCGGGTGGCCCGCCCGGGCGACGGCGGCTTCGCGGGCGGCTTCGAGAGCGGTGAAGACGGCCTGGCCGGCCTCGTTGCGGCGGCGCAGGTGGGTGACCACGGTGTTGGTGACCGCGATCAGCGGGACGGCCACGATGGCGCCGCCGATGCCGCCGATGATCGAGCCGGCGGCCACGCCGAGGACCACGCCCAGCGGGTGGACGCGGACGGCCCGGCCGAGGATGAGCGGCTGGAGGATGTGGCCCTCGAGCTGCTGGACGGCGACCAGCACCACCAGCACCATCAGCGCGGTCCACGGCGAGGTGGTGACCAGCGCGATCAGCACCGCGACCGTCCCGGTGACCAGCGCGCCGACCAGCGGGACGAAGGCCCCCAGGAAGATGATCACCGCGAGCGGCAGCGCCATCGGCACGCCGAGCAGCTGGATGCCGATGCCGATGCAGACCGCGTCGATGAAGGCCACGCAGACGGTGCCCCGGACGTACGCGGTGAGGGTCGCCCAGGCCTTCGGTCCGGCGCCGGCCATCGCGTAGCGGGAGTGCCGGGGCAGACCGCGCAGCGCCCAGCTCCAGATCCGCTCGCCGTCGTAGAGGAGGAAGAAGGTGGTGAAGAAGGCGAGCAGGACGGTGGTGAGCACCTCGACCGCGATCTGCGCGCCGGTGAGGCCGACCGAGGTGATCTGATCGGTGTTGGTGCTGATCGCCTTGGTGATCTGGTCGGCGAAGTCCTTGATCTGCTGCTCGGTCAGGTGCAGCGGACCGGTGATCAGCCAGTCCCGGAGGGTGGCGACACCGTCCTGGACCTTGCTGGTCACGTCGGACAGGTTGGTGGTCACCTGCCAGACCACGAACCAGCCGACCAGCCCGATCCCGGCCAGGCCGCTCATGAACACGCCGCCGGCGGCCAGCGAGCGCGGTACGCCGTGCCGGCGCAGCCAGGAGACGCTGGGCTCCAGCAGCGCGGAGATCAGCAGCGAGGCCAGAGCGGCGAACGCGACCAGCCGCAGCATGTCGACGACCATGAAGACGACGTAGAGCGCGGCGCCGAGCAGCAGCAGCCGCCAGGTCGACTCGGCGGCCACCCGCAAGCCCCACGGCACGGCCTCGGCGGGAGTGGCGGGACGTCCGGGGTGGAGTTCGCGCCCGAACGCGCCGTGGGTGGGCACCGGTGCGGGGGTGGGTGCGGCCGGCGCCGCGGGGGCGGCCTGGGCCGAGGGCGCGGCCTCCTCGCGGGGTGCCGGCCGAGCGGCCGGAACCGCGGCCGGTGCCGGCAGCGGCACCACCTCGACCGGCGGCTCGTGGAAGTCGGCCGCGATCGCGGCACGCCGGCGCCGTTCGATCACGGCGACCGCGCTCGCCACCACGGCCGCGCCCTTGGCCATGGCCTTGAAGGCCTTCCCGCCCCGCGCCATTCTCGCTACCACCGCTCCCCCGCTGGGCCGCCGTGCCCGGCGGTACGCCGTGTACCGCCACGGCCGTCAGGAATGAAACTACCCGCCCGGTGCCCGGCGAGTCCGGCGGGCGGGTGGGTTGGCCGCGATCGGTACCGGGGCGAACGGCCGGACGGGCCGCGTACCTCGGCGCCATACCAGGACAAAACCTCCTAATCCGGGGTGTTTCAGGCGCCGGGCAGCGGGGAGGACTCCGGACGAGAACCGGAGCCATCCGTCAGCGGACCGGCAGGTGCAGGAAGCAACCAGGACCCCTTCCCGCGCCCCGCGTCCGCACCCAGGACCGCACCGCCCGCGAGCGCACTGGTCAGCGCAGCCCGGGCGGCGCGGCCCGCCCCCCGGGCCGGTCCGGCCGGCATGGGAACGCGACGCAGCCCCCGGCCGCGAGTCGAGCGGTCGGGGGCTGCGTCGGACAGCGGTTTCGGTACCGGCTCTTCTTAGTACCAGTGGTGCGACTGCCAGAACGACCAGGCGCCACAGGGGCTGCCGTAGCGGCTGTTCATGTAGTCCAGGCCCCACTTGATCTGCGTCGCCGGGTTGGTGCGCCAGTCGGCGCCCGCCGAGGACATCTTGGAGCCGGGCAGCGCCTGGACGAGGCCGTAGGCGCCGGAGCTCTTGTTGGTGGCGGTGTAGTCCCAGCCGCTCTCGCGCTTCACGATCTGGCTGAAGCACTGGAACTGCGCGTCACTGCCGACGATCTGCTGGGCGAGCGCCTGGACCGAACCGGGGCTGACCGAGACCGGCGGAGCCGACGTGTCGGTGGCGGCCATCGCCGAGCGGGCCTTGGAGCGGTTGGCGGCGGCCTCGTCGGCCTTCCGCTTCTCCTCGGCCGCCTTGGCGGCCTTGTCCGCGTCGGCCTTGGCCTGCGCGTCGGCCTTGGCCTGGGCGTCGGCGGCGGCCTTCTGGCGCGCGGCTTCCTCGGCGGCCTTCTGCTCCGCAGCGGCCTTGGCGGCGGCGTCGGCAGCGGCCTGCTGGGCGGAGGCCTGGGTGCCGATGTTGTCGCTGATGGTCTGCGCCTGGGCGCCAGAGGGGACTTCGGCAAGCAGGGTCGCGCCGGCGACATCGACCGTCTGCGTCGTCTTGCCCTCGCTGCCCGAGGCCATACCCACGACGGCACCGACAGCGGTGACGGCGGTGGCGGAGGCCACAGCAACTCCCCGGACCGAGATCCGAGTCACATGGTTTCCTTCCAGCATCGCCCACGCGTGACCGTGCGGACGCAACATGCCCCTTGGCACTGCCCTCCGTACGGTGATGGTCACGGGAGGTACTGACCCGGCGCCGGCCGACGTGAGGCGACCAGGCGTTGAGATCGGGCGGCGTACGACTCATCGGTGTTCAATTGTGCGTCCACCCACCGGAGTTGGCGGACCGTCCGGACGGGGCCACCGGTTGCCCGGAAGCCCTGTCATGCCGTACGCGGGGCCTGACAGAACCCTCACCATGCCGCACCGGGCACTGTCGACGCAATTCCCTGTTGCGTGGCGCATCTCACATTCACCGCACCGGAGTTCTCCGGACAGAAAGCACTCGATGTGATGAAAGGGGCGGGGGCCCGCCCCATCAGGAGCGGGCCCCACGCCCGGAATTGACCGTATTGTCCGACTATGACCCTGCGAGGGGGATCACGGGTGGATGTCCTCCAGCATCTCCGTGACCAGCGCCGCGATCGGCGAACGCTCGGAACGCGTGAGCGTGATGTGCGCGAACAGCGGATGCCCCTTCAGCTTCTCCACCACCGCCACCACACCGTCGTACCGGCCGACCCGGAGGTTGTCCCGCTGCGCCACGTCGTGGGTGAGCACCACCCGCGAGCCCTGGCCGATCCGGGACAGCACCGTCAGCAGGACGTTGCGCTCCAGCGACTGCGCCTCGTCCACGATCACGAAGGCGTCGTGCAGCGAACGCCCGCGGATGTGGGTCAGCGGCAGGACCTCCAGCATGCCCCGGGAGATGACCTCCTCGATCACGTCCGGGGTGGTGACGGCGGAGAGGGTGTCGAAGACCGCCTGCGCCCAGGGGCTCATCTTCTCCGACTCGGAGCCCGGCAGATAGCCGAGCTCCTGGCCGCCGACCGCGTACAGCGGCCGGAAGACCATCACCTTGCGATGCTGCCTCCGCTCCAGCACCGCCTCCAGCCCGGCACAGAGGGCGAGCGCGGACTTGCCGGTGCCGGCCCGGCCGCCCATCGAGACGATGCCCACCTCCGGATCGAGCAGGAGGTCCAGCGCGACCCGCTGCTCGGCGCTGCGCCCGCGCAGGCCGAACGCCTCGCGCTCCCCGCGCACCAGCCGGACCCTGCCGTCGCCGGTCACCCGGCCCAACGCGCGGCCGCGCTCGGAGCTGAGCATCAGTCCGGTGTGGACGGGCAGCTCGGCGGCCCCCTCGATGTCCACCGCGGCGTCATGGCCGGCCGCGAACAGCGCGTCCACGTCGTCGGCCGGGACGTGCAGCTCGGACATGCCCGTCCACCCCGAGGTGACCGCCAGCTCGGCCCGGTACTCCTCGGCGAGCAGGCCGACCGAACTGGCCTTGATCCGCAGCGGGAGGTCCTTGGAGACGACGGTGACGTCGTACCCCTCGGCCTGCAGGTTGCGGGCGACCGCCAGGATCCGGGCGTCCGCCTCGCCGCCGCCGGCCCGGTAGCCGACCGGCAGTATCGACAGGTCGGAGTGGTTGAGCTCGACCCGGATGGTGCCGCCGAGCTCGCCGACCGGGATCGGCTCGTCGAGCCGGCCGAAGCGGATCCGGTAGTCGTCGAGCAGTCGCAGCGCCTGGCGGGCGAAGTAGCCCAGCTCCGGGTGGTGCCGCTTGGCCTCCAGCTCGGTGACCACGACCACCGGCAGGACGACCTCGTGCTCCTCGAAGCGGGTCATGGCGAGCGGGTCCGCCAGGAGCACGCTGGTGTCGAGAACGTACGTGCGCCGGTCTGGTGTCCGGCGGCTCTTGGAACTGACCACTAGGCCTCCAGGGCGGATGACCCTGCGTCATCCGCGGCAAGCCGGCCCCCGCTGCCCCGGTGGCCTCGGGGCCGGTCTGACGGGAGTATTCCCAGGCGAGGGGCGGTGCATTCGCGTCCCCGGCGAACTGACGGATCATTGCCGGTGAACGTTTGGCCTCGCCCCGGGCCCGGGTAGGCCAGCTCCTACGGGGCGGTCGCCCGCGGCTCGGTCCGGTGACTCCCCACGGCGCCCCGCAGCTCGGCCCGGCGGCGCCCCGCCCGCGACTCCCCCCGGGAGTCCCGCAGGGTCAGAGCCCCATCCGCCGGTGCCGTTCCTCGTACGCGCGCAGCGCCCGCAGGAAGTCGACCTTGCGGAAGGCCGGCCAGTACGCCTCGCAGAAGTAGAACTCGCTGTGCGCGCTCTGCCAGAGCAGGAAGCCCGACAGCCGCTGCTCGCCCGAGGTGCGGATGACGAGGTCCGGGTCGGGCTGGCCCTTGGTGTAGAGGTGCTCGGCGATGTGCTCGACGTCGAGGATCTCGGCCAGCTCCTCGATCGAGGTGCCGCGCCCGGCGTGCTCCTGGAGCAGCGAGCGGACGGCGTCGGCGATCTCGTGCCGGCCGCCGTAGCCGACCGCCACGTTGACGGTGATCCCCTCGATCCCGGCGGTCTCCTCGGCGGCCCTCTTGAGCACGTCCGCGGTGTGCTGGGGCAGCAGGTCCAGCGCGCCGACCGGGTTGACCTTCCAGCGGCGGGCGGCGGCCAGGCCGGTGACGGCGTCCTCGATGATGCCGAGCAGCGGGACCAGTTCGTCGGCGGGCCGGGAGAGGTTGTCGGTGGAGAGCATCCAGAGCGTGACGACCTTGACGTGCGTCTCGTCGCACCAGCCGAGGAACTCGCTGATCTTGTCGGCGCCGCGCTGGTGGCCGTAGGCGGTGGAGCCGCCGGTCGCCTTGGCCCAGCGGCGGTTGCCGTCGAGGATCACGCCGATGTGGTGCGGGGTGCGGGCGAGGTGGACCTCGACCCGGCGCCCGTAGAGGCCGTACATACCGTCCAGCAGGGTGCGCAGACCCGGCGTGCGTTCGACGACATCGCGCAGACCCATGGCTTTCGGCCCCTCCGTAACTCTTCACCGGGGTACGTCACAACCCCCGGCGCAGCCTACTCCCGCGCGGACGCGGTGGGTAAAGCCGCAGGTAGCGGTCCGGTCACGGTCCTGTGCGGAGTCTGTTGCGACCGGTGTGGCGGGGGTGGCCGGAAGGCGCCCACCGGCACACCGCACAGCCGCCGGGGCGACGGCTACGGAACGGTATCCGATTCCTTAAGGAATCCGTAAGCCGACGATCGATGCTTGACGACCAGCAATGGTCTAGTCCAGCTTTTGACCCAGGGCGGAACAGGCACCGAATCCCCGCCCCACCCGAGGCAGTACTGCGGACCTCCCCTCCCCCACACGCGGCCGCCGCGCCCCCCACCGCGGCGGCCGCTCCTCCCCCAGGAGCACACCTCCATGGCCCGTACGCTGAACCAGCCCGCGCACAAGCGCCGGCGCAGCACCCTTCCGGCCCTCGCCGCCGGCGCCACCGCCCTCGCCCTGGCCGGCAGCGGCCTGGCCCTCTTCGCCGGCGGCGCCAGCGCGGCCGCCGGGAACCTGGTCGCCAACGGCGGCTTCGACTCCGGCTCGCTGAGCGGCTGGTCGTGCACCGGCGCCGCGACCACCGTCTCCACCCCGGTCCACTCCGGCACCGGCGCGCTCCAGGCCACTCCGGGCGCCGCGGACACCGCCGAGTGCACCCAGACCGTCAGCGTGCTGCCCAACACCGGCTACAGCCTGAGCGCCTGGGTCCAGGGCCCGTACGTCTACCTCGGTGCGCGCGGCACCGGCGGCACCGACCCGAGCAGCTGGTCCAACCAGAACAGCTGGAACCAGCTCTCCTCCACCTTCACCACCGGTGCCAACGTCACCAGCATCACGCTGTACGTGCACGGCTGGTACGGCCAGAGCGCCTACCTCGCGGACGACGTCGTGCTGAACGGCCCGGGCGGCACCTCCACCCCGAGCCCGACTGCGACGCCCACCGCGACCGCCACCGCCTCGGCGACCGCGACCGCCACCCCCACGGCGACCGCCACCCCGACCCAGACCGCGACGCCCACCCCCACGGCCACCGCGACCAGCACCCCGCCGCCGGCCACCGGTCTGCCCAAGCATGTGGTCACCGGCTACTGGCACAACTTCGACAACGGCGCGACCGTCCAGAAGCTCGGCGACGTCCAGAGCGCGTACGACATCATCGCGGTCTCCTTCGCCGACGCCGTGCCCACCAAGGCCGGCGCGATCAGCTTCACCCTCGACCCGGCGCTCTCCAAGGCCCTCGGCGGCTACACCGACGCGCAGTTCCGCGCCGACGTGAACGCCAAGCGGGCGGCCGGCAAGAAGGTCATCCTCTCCATCGGCGGCCAGAACGGCGCGATCACCGTCAACGACGCCACCGCCGCGGCCGCGTTCGTGGACAGCGCCTACGGGATCATCAAGGACTACGGCTTCGACGGCATCGACGTCGACCTGGAGAACGGCGTCAACGCGACCTACCTCGCCAACGCGCTGCACAGCCTGCAGGCCAAGGTCGGCCCGGACTTCATCCTGACGATGGCCCCGGAGACCATCGGGATGTACAGCACCGCCGGCGCCTACTTCCAGCTGGCGCTCAACACCAAGGACATCCTGACCGTCGTCAACACCCAGTTCTACAACTCGGGCGGCATGAACGGCTGCGACGGCAAGGTCTACAACCAGGGCACGATCGACTTCATCACCTCGCAGGTCTGCACCCACATCCAGGGCGGTCTGCGGCCCGACCAGGTCGGCATCGGCGTCCCGGCCTCCAGCAAGGCGGCGGGCGGCGGCTACGTCTCGCCGACCGTGGTGAACAACGCGCTGGACTGCCTGGCCACCGGCAAGAACTGCGGCAGCTTCGTCCCGCCGGCCAAGTGGCCCACCATCCGCGGCGCGATGACCTGGTCCACCAACTGGGACGCCAACAACGGGAACGCGTTCTCCAACGCGGTCGGCCCGTTCGTCCACCAGATGCCGTAACCGGCGGGGTCCGTCGCTGACGGACCCACGGCGCGCCGCTCCTTGAGGGTGGGGCCCGCGCGCCGCCGACGGGCCCGTCGTACCTGACCGGTACGGCGGGCCCGTCCGCTTCCCCGCACGCTTCCTGCCGGTCCTACCGGTCCTACCGGAGAAGTACTGCGGCCAGCGTGCCGAGCAGCAGGAAGGGCCCCATCGGCAGGTCCAGGCCGCGCACCGGCCGCCGCCGGACCAGGGCGGCCACGGCCCGGGCGATCGCCCAGAGCCCGGCCAGGAACGCGGCCGAGAACAGCCCGGTGAAGGCCGCTGACCAGCCGTACCGGCCGAGCAGCGCGCCGAGACCGAGTGCCAGGACGGTGTCCCCGGCGCCCATCAGGCCGAACCAGCCGGGCAGTTCGAAGAGTGCGGCGGCGGCCAGCCCCACCAGCAGGCAGCGCAGCAGCACGCCGGGGCGGCCGTCCACGAGCTCCAGCACCACCAGCAGCAACGTCAGTCCGGCCGCCAGCGTCCAGCTCAGCGGGTACGGCAGCCGGCGCACCCGGGCGTCGGTGAAGCCGAGCACCACACCGGGCCCGGCCGCCCAGAGCAGCAGCAGGGCGTCGCCCGGGTGGGCCGCACTCAACGCGGCCGCGGCCGACGCCGCGGTCACCGCCTCGACCAGCCAGGACTGCGGGCCCAGCCGCTCCCGGCAGCCCGGGCAGCGCCCGGTCGGCGGCAGGCCGCGCAGCTCCCGGGCGCAGAACGGGCAGGCGGTGCACCACGGTTGGCCCTCGGGCACGGCGTACCGCACCACCAGCCCGCGCAGCGCCGGTGCCACCAGCAGACCGGCCAGCACCGCACCGAGTACCGTGACGGCCACGGTGCCCCCTCTCGCTCACCGCCGGGACCGGCCCTCCGGGAACCGGTCCGCGCTCATCGGCGTCGGACCCCTGCGGTGCCATCGGAGTCCGGGCACCGCACCGACCACATCATCCACGGGGAAACACTGTGACCAACACTCAGAACACGCTGCGCGCGGCCGTCCCGCTCGCGGCCCTGGCCCTGCTGCTCACGGCCTGCGGGCCGGACAACGCGGACCCGGCCGACCCGGGCGCGGCGGGCACCGGCGGCGCGACCGCGGCCGTCACCGGCACCCCGGCCGCCACCGGGGCGCCGTCGGCCACCGGCGGGGACCCGGCCGGCACCGCGGGCGGCGGCGCCGGCGCGGGCGGCGGCGGTTCGACCCCGAACCCCGTCCCCTCGGCCGCCACCAGCGGCAACCCGATCGGCGGGGCCGGGGGCGGCAGCGGCAGCAAGATCAGCTACGACAACCCGCTGGCACCCACCGCCACCGGCAGCTACCTCGGCAAGACCAAGGCCGACGTCACCCCGGTCTCCGTGGTCAAGGGCACCGCCGCCGAGATCGCGTCGTTCAACTTCAAGCCGGCCGACGTGGAGGGCAAGACGCCGTACTACGTGACCGTCTCCTTCACCAACCGCACCGGCGCCCCGCTCACCGACGAGTACTTCATGATGCGGTTCAAGGTGAAGTCCGACGCGTCGGGCACCGGCGGCGCCCTGCCGGCCCCGACCATCCTGAAGTCGATCCCGCAGTGCGACTCCGGCAAGAAGCCCGGCACCCTGGCGGACGGCCAGACCCAGCAGCAGTGTGCCGTCTATCTCGTCCCGACCAATACCCCGCCGAAGTTCCTCGTCTTCGGCAGCGTTCTGGACACCGAGCCCCTGATCTGGAAGGTCGGCTGACAGCTCCGCCTCTCGATCGAAGGGGCTCCTCCCGGGCGGTCCGGCGCGTCTCCCCGCACGCGCGCCGGACCGCCCCGCGGTGCCCCTAAAGTAGGCAGACATGCAGGTCATCCAGTCCAGCAAGCTCGCCAACGTCTGCTACGACATCCGCGGCCCGGTGCTCGACGAGGCGATGCGGCTGGAGGAACAGGGCCACCGCATCCTGAAGCTCAACACCGGCAACCCCGCCGTGTTCGGCTTCGACGCGCCCCCGGAGATCCTCCAGGACATCCTGCGCAACCTCGCGTCCGCGCACGGGTACGGCGACTCGAAGGGCCTGCTCGCGGCCCGCCGCGCCGTGGTGATGCACTACGAGGACCGCGGCCTGCACGGCCTCACCGTCGAGGACGTCTTCCTCGGCAACGGCGTCTCCGAGCTGATCCAGCTGGCCATGACGGCGCTGCTGGACGACGGCGACGAGGTGCTCGTCCCGGCGCCGGACTACCCGCTCTGGACCGCCTCGGTCTCGCTGGCCGGCGGCACCGCCGTGCACTACCGCTGCGACGAGCAGTCCGAGTGGTACCCGGACCTCGCCGACGTCGAGGCCAAGGTCACCGACCGGACCAGGGCGATCGTGGTGATCAACCCGAACAACCCGACCGGCGCGGTCTACCCGCGCGAGGTCCTGGAGGGCCTGGTCGAGATCGCCCGCCGACACAAACTGGTGGTCTACGCGGACGAGATCTACGACAAGATCCTCTACGACGACGCCGAGCACATCCCGCTGGCCACCCTGGCCCCGGACCTCTTCTGCGTCACCTTCAACGGTCTCTCCAAGGCGTACCGGGTCGCGGGGTTCCGCTCCGGCTGGATGGTGCTCTCCGGCGACCGGCACCGCGCCCGCAGCTACATCGAGGGCCTGACGGTGCTCGCCTCGATGCGGCTCTGCGCCAACATGCCGGCCCAGCACGCCGTCGCGGCGGCGCTCGGCGGGCGGCAGTCGATCAAGGACCTCGTCCTCCCCGGCGGCCGGCTGCTGGAGTCCCGGGACGCCGCGTGGCGGCTGCTCAACGAGATCCCCGGGGTCAGCTGCGTGAAGCCGAAGGGCGCGCTCTACGCCTTCCCCCGGCTGGACCCGAAGGTCTACAAGATCAAGGACGACGCCCAGATGGTGCTGGACCTGCTGCGTGCCGAGCGGATCCTGCTGGTCCAGGGCACCGGCTTCAACTGGCCCGAGCCGGACCACTTCCGGGTGGTCACCCTCCCCCGCGCCGAGGAGATCACCGACGCCGTCACCCGCATCGGCGACTTCCTCGGCAGCTACACCCAGCCCTGACGGCGCCGCTGCGGCACTCCTCGGTGAAAACGCTACGGCCGGAGTCCCGGTCCGGACGATCTCCTTGGTCGGGGAAAGATCGTCCGGCGGGGCTCCGGCCGTCCTGTCGCTCGGTCGGTGCGCGATTCGTGCCACGCACCGCCGATTGCTCTCGGCTGAGGCTCAGGCTCAGCCGAGGCGCGCGACCAGGTCTCGGTACTCGTCCCACAGCTCGGTGGGCGTGTGGTCGCCGAACAGCTCCAGGTGGGCCGGGACGAGCGCGGCCTCCTGGCGCCAGATGTCGGCGTCGACGGTGAAGAGCAGGTCGAGGTCCTCCTTCGACAGCTCCAGGCCGTCCAGGTCGAAGCCCTCGACGGTCGGCAGCACGCCGATCGGGGTCTCGACACCCTCGCCGGCGCCCTGCAGGCGCTCGACGATCCACTTGAGCACGCGGCTGTTCTCGCCGTAGCCGGGCCAGACGAACTTGCCCTCGCTGTTCTTGCGGAACCAGTTCACGTAGTAGATCTTCGGCAGCTTGGCGGCGTCCGCCTGGGCGCCGACCTTCAGCCAGTGGGCGAAGTAGTCACCCATGTTGTAGCCGCAGAAAGGCAGCATCGCGAACGGGTCGCGGCGCAGCTCGCCGACGGTGCCCTCGGCGGCGGCGGTCTTCTCGGAGGCGATGTTGGCACCCAGGAAGACGCCGTGCTGCCAGTCGAAGGACTCGGTCACCAGCGGGACGGCGGTGGCGCGGCGGCCGCCGAAGAGGATGGCCGAGATCGGCACACCCGCCTGGTCCTCCCACTCGGGGGCGATGGTCGGGCACTGCGCGGCCGGGACCGCGAAGCGGGCGTTCGGGTGGGCCGCCGGGGTGCCGGACTCCGGCGTCCAGTCGTTGCCGCGCCAGTCGGTCAGGTGGGCCGGCGGCTCGTCGGTGAGGCCCTCCCACCACACGTCGCCGTCGTCGGTCAGGGCGACGTTGGTGAAGACGGTGTTGCCCCAGAGCGTCTCGATGGCGTTGGCGTTGGTGTCCACGCCGGTGCCGGGGGCGACGCCGAAGAAACCGGCCTCGGGGTTGATGGCGTACAGGCGGCCGTCGGCGCCGAAGCGCATCCAGGCGATGTCGTCGCCGATCGTCTCGACCTTCCAGCCCGGGATGGTCGGCTGGAGCATGGCGAGGTTGGTCTTGCCACAGGCCGACGGGAAGGCGGCCGCGACGTACTTGGGCTCTGCCTGGCCCTTGTCGTCGGCGGGCGGGGTGAGCTTGAGGATGAGCATGTGCTCGGCCAGCCAGCCCTCGTCGCGGGCCATGGTCGAGGCGATGCGCAGCGCGTAGCACTTCTTGCCGAGCAGGGCGTTGCCGCCGTAGCCGGAGCCGAAGGACCAGATCTCCCTGGTCTCCGGGAAGTGCGAGATGTACTTGGTGCTGTTGCACGGCCACGGCACGTCCGCCTGACCCTCGGCGAGCGGGGCACCGACGGTGTGCACGGCCTTGACGAAGTCGCCGTCCTCGCCGAGCTGGTCCAGCACGGCCTGGCCCATGCGGGTCATCACGCGCATCGACACGGCGACGTAGGCGGAGTCGGTGATCTCGACGCCGTACGCGGCCAGCGGGGAGCCCACCGGGCCCATCGAGAAGGGCACCACGTACATGGTGCGACCCTTCATCGAGCCGCGGAACAGACCGTTCTCCCCCTGGAAGACGGCCCGCATCTCGGCGGGGGCCTTCCAGTTGTTGGTCGGACCGGCGTCCTTCTCCTGCTCGGAGCAGATGTAGGTGCGGTCCTCGACGCGCGCCACGTCCGTGGGGTCCGAGGCGGCGTAGTAGGAGTTGGGGCGCTTTTCCTCGTTGAGCTTCTTGAAGGTGCCCTGGGCCACCAGCAGGTCCGCGAGGCGGTGGTACTCGTCCTCGGAACCGTCGCACCACTCGATGCGGTCCGGCTGGGTGAGCTCCGCGATCTCGCTCACCCAAGCCAGCAGACGCTTGTGGCGGGTGGGCGCGGATGCGCTGAGAGCGAGGTTCTCGTACGACACGATCGCTCCGTTTCACGCCATCTCGGCAGGGAGGCGGCGTAGCGGGGGTTTGAGGGTGCTTGCAGCGTAGCTCCGGCCTCAAGGCTCGAATACGGCACAGCGGTGAAATTGACGCATCTTTTACTACATTCAGTCTGGTTACTGGCGGGTAAGGCATCGGCTTCGGCCCAGTCGGGGCACTCGCACCCTGGAGTCGAACACTCCAAAACGTCCAAGTAGTGATGAGCACCACTTCCTACGCGGCAGTAACCTACGGCTCCGTAGGTAGCAGGTAGCATGCTGCCCATGACTGCTGAGCTCGTGGAGATCACGGAGCGTACGGAGAGCAAGCCGACATGGCGCGGCTGGCTGCACGCCGCGATGTTCCCCGCCACGGTGGCCGCCGGGATCGTGCTGATCTGCCAGGCCGGCTCCACGTCCGCCAAGGCCGCCTGCGCGATCTACTCGGTCAGCGCCTGGATGCTGTTCGGGGTCAGCGCGGTCTACCACCGCTTCACCTGGGGCCCGCGCGGCGACGCCGTCCTGCGCCGGCTCGACCACGCGAACATCTTCCTGATCATCGCGGGCACCTACACCCCGTTCACCATCCTGCTGCTGGACGGTGCCGCGAAGCAGGTGCTGCTCTGGGTGGCCTGGGGCGGGGCGCTGGCCGGGATCGCGTTCCGGGTCTTCTGGGTCGGCGCACCGCGCTGGCTGTACACACCGGTGTACATAGCGCTGGGCTGGGCCGCCGTGTTCTTCCTGCCGGAGTTCCTGCACAGCGGCGGGGTCGCCGTGGTGGTGCTGATGGTCGTCGGCGGGGTGCTCTACAGCGTCGGCGGGGTCGTGTACGGGCTCAAGCGGCCCAACCCGTCACCGCGCTGGTTCGGCTTCCACGAGGTGTTCCACGCCTTCACCCTCGGCGCCTTCATCGTGCAGTACGTCGGGGTCTCACTGGTGGCGTACAGCGCGGCCGGCTGAGCCGGGAACGCCATGACGGGCGGCCGGCCGGTCCGATGACCGGGTGGCCGCCCGTTCCGCCGTCCACTCCGAGGCGGGGCGCGGCGGGTGGCCGTGGTCGGGGCGGTCGGCGCCGGAGCGGTCGACGTACGGGCCGTCGACGTACGAGCCGTCGACGTACGGGCGGGAGCGGGCCTGCCGGGCCTGCCGGGCGTCCAGCGCCTCGCGGGCCCGGCGGCAGCGCTCGCAGTGAGCCGCGTCCGGGGCCCCACCGGCCGACTGGTGGCCACGCGGCGCGACGGGCTGGCGCAGCAACCGCCAGCGGCGGCCGACGTACGCCATCAGCAGCAGCACCTCGATCCCGGCGACCGCCAGCACCAGCGGGGCGCCGTTGATCAGATAGGCGGCGACCACGGCCAGCGCCGATCCCACCACCACCGCCGCGCCCCAGATCTGGGCGGTCGACTCCCTGTCTGCCATTCGGACTCCCCTTTCCCGCGCCGGTTCCTGCGCCGGGCCAGTGGTCGGCTCCTGCCGCCCCACCCCTTCTCCGCTCTCGGCACGCGTCGGCCTGCACTGACCGATTGCCACATCGTATCTACCGACAGTCACCCGCAGGCGCCCCGAAGCGGCGAACGACAGATCAACGTTGCGTCAATTCCATGTGCGGAACCAGCACTTCCAGGAGACATGACGGAGAGTGACAATGTGAACACATGCCGGCGTCTTGACGGTCGCCATCTTTTGGGAGTTACTGTCATTTGAGAGAACCTTTCACTCCCTTCCGATCGGCTTCCGGAGGTTGCCCGTGTCCGCCGCTCCCGCCCCCGCCCCGCCCGGGCCGCACCCGCGGCGCTGGCTGGCGCTGGTCGCCGTCGCGCTGAGCGTCCTGGTGATCAGCTTCGACATGACGATCCTCAACGTGGCCCTGCCCACCCTGGCCTCCCAACTGCAGGCCGGCACCGGGCAGCAGCAGTGGATCGTCGACTCGTACACCGTGGTCTTCGCCGCCGCGATGCTCCCGGCCGGACTGATCGGCGACCGGTTCGGCCGCCGCCGGACCCTCACCGTGGGCCTCGCCCTGTTCGGCCTCTCCTCCGCGGTCGGCATGCTCGCCGACAGCCCCGGCACCCTGATCGCCGCCCGCGCGGCGATGGGCATGGCCGGCGCGCTGGTCATGCCGATGTCCATGGCGGTGATCCCCGGGCTCTTCCCGTCCGGCGAGCAGCGCCGCGCCACGGCGATCCTGGCCGCCTCGCTGGCGGCCGGGGCCCCGCTCGGCCCCCTGATCGGCGGCTTCCTCCTCCAGCACTTCTGGTGGGGCTCGGTCTTCCTGATCAACATCCCGCTGACCGCCATCGGCATCGTCGCCTGCGTCCTGCTGCTCCCGGAGACCCGCAACCCCGCCGCGCCCCGGATCGACCTGTTCGGCACCGTGCTCGGCGCGGGCGGCCTGGCCGCACTCACCTTCGGCATCATCGAGGGCCCCGACCGCGGCTGGGCCGACCCACTGGTGCTCGGCATGCTCGGCGGCTCGCTGGTCGCGCTCACCGCCCTGGTACGGCGCAGCCGCCGCCAGCGGGACCCGATGCTCGACCTCACCCTGCTCGCCGACCCGACCTTCCGCTGGTCGGCGGTGGCCGCGACGCTGGTCTCGCTGGTCCTGTTCGGCGCCTTCTTCGTCCTGCCGCTCTACTTCCAGAGCGTGCTCGGCGCCGACGCCTTCGGCACCGGCCTGCGGCTGATGCCGATGATGCTCGGGCTGATGGTGGCCGCCAAGCTCAGCGACCGGCTGGTCACCCGGATCGGCGCCCGCGCGGTGATCTCCGTCGGGCTGTCCGTACTGGCCGCCGCCCTGCTGCTCGGCAGCCGCACCGCGATCTCCGACGGCTACGGTCTGGCCGCGCTCTGGCTCACCCTGCTGGGCCTGGGCATGGGCCTGTCGCTGATCACCGCCCAGGCCTCCGCCCTGCTCACCCTGCCGCCCGCCCGGGCCGGCGTCGGCTCCGGGCTGATCCAGACCCTGCGCCAGGTCGGCGGGGCGATCGGGGTGGCCGTCTTCGGCAGCCTGCTGGCCGGCTCGTACCGCGGCTCGCTGGACACCGCGGCGCTCCCCGCCGAGGCCGCGCACAAGGCCGAACAGTCGGTGGTCGCCGCCGACGCCGTGGCCGCCGCCACCGGGGACCGGGCGCTGGCCGCCTCCGCGCACGCCGCGTACGTCCACGGCATGACGGTGGTGCTGCTGGCCTCCGGGGCCATCGCGGTGCTGTCGGCGGTGCTGGTCGCGCTGAGGATGCCGAGCGCCGAGCCGCGCGCGGCGGCGGAGGCGCAGGAGGCGGCCGAGGCCGCGGCCCAGGCGGCCGAGGTGCGGGAGGCGGCCGCCGCCGATGCGGGGTCGCAGCCGGGGTCACCGTCCGGGACGGCCTCCGTGCCGGCCTCCGATCACGGATAATCGAAGGTATGAACGCAACGCGGCCGACAACGGCACCCCCGGCGGCAGGACCGGCCAACCCGGTCCAGGCGATGCTGGAGGCGCCGCTGTCGCTGCGCGAGCGGAAGAAGCTGAAGACCCGCCAGGCGATCCGCCGCGAGGCGTACCGGCTGATCGCCGAACAGGGCTACGAGAACACCACCGTGGAGCAGATCGCAGCGGCGGCCGAGGTCTCGCAGTCCACCTTCTTCCGGTACTTCGGCACCAAGGAGGACCTCGTCCTCACCGACGAGTACGACCCGGCGATGGTCACCGCGCTGCTGGCCCGCCCCTCCGACGAACCGTTCCTGCACTCCTGCCGGGAGTCCCTCATCGGGCTGATCCGCGAACTGTCGCAGCACGAGCGGGACGAACTGCTCATCCGGATGCGGCTGGTCAAGGACGTGCCCGCGCTGCGCGCCCGGATGCACGAGGACGCCAACAACCCGCAGCTGCTCTACCTGGACGTGCTGACCCGCCGGACCGGCGTCGAGGAGCCGACCTTCGAGATGCGGATCACCGCGGCCGCCATCGGCGCGGCCACCACCGAGGCGGCGCTGCGATGGGCCGAGAGCGAGGGGACGCTGGACCTCGCGGACCTCGTCGACGACACCTTCGCCTTCCTGGAACGCGGGTTCGCCGGGCTGTAGCCGGCGCGGGCGTCCGGGCGGGCCGCGCGGCTGGGCGTGCGACGGCGGGGCCCGGCTGCCGTGCCGGACCCCGCCGCCCCTCACCCGGTGGCGCTACCCGCGCCGGGCACCCGCCCGCCGCCGCAGCGCGACACCCGCGCCCGCGAGCACGGTGACGCCCAGGGCCGCGGCCGCCGTGACGGTGGGCAGCGCGGTACCGCCGCCCTCCGCAGCCGCCTCCCGCACGGTGGCGTCCGGCTGGTAGCCGCCGCCCTTCCCGGCCCGGTCGTACGCCGAACCGGGCAGCTTGTCCCCGTACCGCTGCTGGACCAGCTTCTGGTACGCCGCCAGGCTCACCCCGGCCGCGCCCACCGAGCGCCGCGCCTCGTCGTCCAACGGCAGGACCCGGTCGTCCCGCAGCACGTACCAGGCGTTGAGCTGCGGCTCGCGGAACGCCGTCCCGCCGCCGCTGCCGGCCGCCTGCGCCGCGTAGTCGGTCTCGTCGCCGCCCGAGGCGATGTTGACGACCCGCCAGGTGTCGCCCTGCTTCGCCGTCCAGACCGAGGCCACCTGGCCGTCCGCCGAGACGGCCTTGCTGGCGGTGAACTCGGCCCTGGCCACCGGCGCACCCGGGGTCCCGGCCACGAAGGCCGCGTCCAGGGTGTAGACCGGCACGGTGTCGCCGGACAGCCTCGGCGCGGCGGCGCTCGCCGCCTGCGCCTCCTCGGCCGCGCCGATGGTCAGCTGCTTGGTCGGCGGCACGCCCTTGCGGGCGAAGAAGTGGCCCAACTGGTCCAGGACGGCGGGGTTCTGGGCCGCGCCCCGGGCCTGCGCCAGGTCGGCACCGGCGAGCGGTGCGGGAGAACCGGCCCCGCTCCCGGCGTACGCCGCCGGGGTGACGGCCAGACCGAGGCCGGCGGCGATCAGGACGGCCACGGCCGCGTTACGGATGCTGGTCATGGTCGCCCCTCACGCGCCGATCCGGTACAGGGAGTGGGTCCAGGAGAACGTGCCGTTGGACACGTAGTAGTTGTAGTCCGCCCAGTTGTAGCGGTAGTTGGACGGCCACGGGTCACCCCAGTAGACCCAGTTGTTCGAGGTGTCGTACCCGTACACCACGTGCATGTGACCGCCGCCGGAGCTCCACTGGATCCGGGTCTCGACCGGGCGGTCGGCGTTCACCTCCGTCTGCACGGTGCTGTACCGCAGGTACCCGGTGACGTACGAACCGGGGTTGATGCCGACCCAGCTCAGGCCGTTCTGCACATCTCCCAGCGTGGCCTGGCTGTTGGGGCAGCTGGAGCTGGTCGACCGGCCGAACGCGGCGTTGCAGAACTGGTTCTGGCTGTAGCTGTAACCGAACCAGGTGGCGATGGTGTTGCCGCTCGCCGCCCAGCACCAGTTGGTCTGCTGTTGCTGCTGCATGGTGATGTTGAGCTTCTTGTACGTGCCGGCCAGGTCGGCCGTACTGCCCGAGGCACCTGCCGGGCGGACGTGCGCGGTGGGGGCCGGGGCGCCGTTGGGGGCGCCGTTGGGGGCGGCGGAGGCCGGGGCGGTGGCCGCGACGGTGAGCGCCGGGCCGAGCACGCCGAGCGCGAGCACCGAGACCGCACGGCGCAGGCGTATCCGTGGAACTGACATGGGGGCGTTCCTCCTTGCACAGGCAGAGGAGTGGAGAAGTGTGGGGGTGCGGTCCGGATCGCGTCACCGAGCATCCCGCCGTTGACAGAGCCTGGTCAACGGCCCTCGCGACCCCCGTCCACAGGTGTGAACGACCCCGCCCAGGTGTGAACGCCACCCCCGGAACCACCGCGCGGCATGCCACCACCGGTGACAAACCGCCCTCCGCATGTGAATATTCACGACCAACCGGAACCTGCCCGGCCCGCCCCCGAGGAGGCCGCCATGCAACGCAGCGAACAGGCGGACCTCGCCACCGCCCTGCGCACCGGCCCGTTCCACCTCGCCCTGCGCACCGCCATCGCCGCCCGCGGCCTCGCCCTGCACCGCGTCCGCGAACACCTCGCCCAACGCGGCGTCCAGGTCGGCATCACCAGCCTCAGCTACTGGCAGCAGGGCCGCCGCCGCCCCGAACGCGCCGAATCCCTCCGCGCGGTGAGGGCGTTGGAAGACGTCCTCGACCTCCCCGCACACTCCCTCACCCGGCTCCTCGGCCCCCGCCGCGCCACCCCCGCCGACCCGGCCGGCCCACCCGTCCGCCCCTACCGCGACCTCATCACCCCGGCCACCGCCGTCGACGACCTGCTCGCCACCATCGCGAGCCCGCGCGACACCGGCCTGCACACCATCACCCACATCGAACGCATCCGCATCGGCCCCGACCGCCACCTCGTCCGCCGCGACTCCCAGCACGCCCTGCGCGCCCACCGCGACGGCATCGACCGCTACCTCGCCATCTACCAGGGCGACCCCGGCTGCGACATCGACCGCGTCGGCGTCCGCGCCGAGGAGAACTGCCGCCCCGGCCGCATCCGCCGCGACCCCGCCCACGATCTGCTCGTCGCCGAACTCCTCCTCGACCGCCGCCTCCGCGCCGGCGACACCCACCTCCTCGGCTACGGCTTCGACGACGCCCCGACCCCCACCCCCAGCAGCGAGTACGTCCGCGGCTTCAACTCCGGCGCCGGCCAGTACGTCCTCCAGGTCACCTTCCACCCCGCCGCCCTCCCCGTCCGCTGCCACCGCTTCGCGCTGCACTCACCCGGCGAGAAGCCGTACGAGACGGAGGAGCTGACACTCGACGGCCACCGGTGCGTGCACCTGGTGGCCTCCGCCCTGCAGCCGTGCCTGCTGGGCGTCCGGTGGGACTGGGAGTAGCGGAGGGGTCAGTGGGACCAGTAGGGGTCGTCCAGGTCACCGCCGCGCTCGCCTGTCGACCCCCGGGGCAGTGACGGCATCGGCCCGTACTCACGAGCGGGCCGGTACCGCACGAAGTCGAGTTCCGCACTGAAGGAGACACTGTTGTACGACCCGTCAGAGGACGCGCTGAGCCCCACGAACAGGTCGTCGAAGGTCGCGCAGCCGAGGGAGGCCAGCCCCGGGCTGTACTGCCCGGTCTCCGTCCGGTCCACCGGGCCACATCCCAGGCTCTCCCAGTTCCGGCTGATCTGGTCGAGCAAGCCCGGGAGCTTCACCTGCGATATCCGGGTACGGATGGCGACTGCTCCGAAGAGCCGCGACTTCAGGCTCGGCTCGCCGTCCCAGTGGTCCTCCTCGCGCGTCACCTGGTAGTCGCCGCCGAGGAAGGCCACCTGCGGCGAGATTCCGGCCATGGTGGCGCGCAGGAACTCGTCGATCCGGTCCTTCGCCACCGCCGGGTCCTTCAGGTGCAGGACACGCTTGTCCCGCAATGCCATGGGCCCGTATCCGTTGTAGAACAATCCCACTCCGGTGATCAGCACGGAGACCACCACCACGAGCGGGACGACCACCTTCCAGCGGAACCTCATCGACCCTCCACCCGCACGACGTCGCAGCCGCGGGTCACGATGGAGGCGATGTTCCCCAGCGAGGGGCCGCCGCCCTCCGGGGTCAGGTACTTGGTGTGCGCCCCGATGATGTCCGTCGTCTGGCCGAAGTCGTCCACGCCGAAGCGCTGGGCGCCGAACGACGCGCTGGCCGGGTCCCTCCCGTACCAGCCCTCGTCCGGGTTGAGCAGGTCGTGCTTCACGACTGCCAGGGCCGGGCCGAGCGGACCGCCCACGGCCACCAACGCGTCACCCTTCGTCGGGGTGTGGGTGACGACGTCGTTGGCGGCCGCGCCCGCCCAGACGTGGCCGGGCATCCCCAGGTCGGCGGCCTTGTCCACACCGATGCCCGGGCTGCCGATGAAGACCACGTCGTCCGGTCGCTGGTACGACGAACCCGGCTGGGCGGTGAGCTTGGTGGCCTGGCCGACCACGTACGAGCCGTAGCTGTGGCCGATCGACGTGATATGGGGCGGTTCGCCGCCCTGATGGCTCGCCCGCACGCCACTGAGGAACTTCGCGTAGGCCGGAGCTCGGCCTCGTTGGTCCCAGGTTGCCAGTTGTCCTTCGGCCCCAAGGACGCGGGAACAGTCGTGATGCCGGGAACATAGGCGGAGATGTCGGTGGCCGTGTCCGGGTTTCCGAAGGAGATCGCCGCACGCCCGTTGCCCTCCTGGCCGAGAACCAGCAGGTAGTCCACCGGACGACCGTCGTCCGCATGCCTCTGGTCCTCGTCGAGCCGCCGCCGGATCGGATTCAGCTTTGCGAACTGTTCCTTCTCGACGTCGGTCAGTGGCACCGGCGGCTTCGCCCGGTTCTTGGCGTCGATCGAGTCAAGCATCTTCGCGAGGTACGCCCGGTTCACCTGGTCCCGTACCGACGCCGGGATGCCGTCCAGGTTGCCGATCGCCTCCGGGTGGTGGTCGATGAACCACTGTTGGCCCGCCGGGTCGAGGCCCTTCCACCAGGAGTTGACCTCCGTCGGGGTGGCGTCCTTCCCGGGCAGGTCCTTCTTGTAGCCCGGGTTGTTGAGGTCGCCGAACTGCTGGAGGTACCCGTCCGCGTTGGCCGTCTTGAGGTCCAGGCCGGACTTGTCGGTGGCGCGGCCGGTGAAGCGCTTGAGGTCGGCGGCGAGGCCCTGGTCGGCCTGGGTGGCCTCGGTGAGGGCGGCGGTGATCCGCTTGCTGATCTCCTCGGCGGCCGCCTTCTGCTTGTCCGCCCAGTCGGCCGCCTGGTAGAGGTTGGTCGAAGCGTTCCAACTGACGGTGCCGTCGTCCGCGACCTTGAGGTTCTTGGCGGCGGCGTCGGTGAGCGCCTGCCGCAGCTTGGACTGCGCGAGGGTGAAGGTGTCGGCGTGGCCGCGCAAGGTGCCCTCGATGCAGGACAGTTCGATGTCTGCGGCCTGCAGCTCGGCCGTGGTCGCGTCCAGGGACTTGGTGGCCGCGTCGGCCGCGTCACCCGTCCAGCCGGAGCCGTGCACCCGGTCGGCGGTGCCGCCCTTCCAGTCCGTGGCGTGCTGGACGTACGCCTTGTACAACTGCCCGTACGCCTCGGCCGCGGCGTACAGCTCCTCCGGTCTGGCGTTCCTCAGGCCTGCCAGATCCACTTCCCAGCCCCCCAGCTGTGACTCACGGATGCTCACCCCTGCACTCGCCGCTACCATAGCGCGCACAGCCGACAGCACAGCCGAGGGGGAGACGGTGGCCGGAGGAGCGGGATTCACTGTGCGGCCGGACGAGTTGTCCGCCGCCGGTACCAATGCACAGACGGTGGCCGGGAAGGTCCCCGAGGAGACGGCGAAGCTGGCCGCACCGAGCGACCGGGCGGCGGCGGCCCTGCCGGGGTGGCAGAGCGGGGCGGCGCTGCACGACTGCTCGGCCGCCTGGAAGACGCTGCTCGACGGGCTGGCCGAGGACATGAAGACAGCCGGCGGCAATCTGCTCGCCACCGCCCACAACTACCGCAACAGCGACCGGTCGATGGGCGGGAGCCCGGTGGCTGCGGGCGGCAGCGACCCGTTCAACACCAGGGTCCGTCAGTCGCCCGGGGTCCACGCGATCGACTGACGGCCGGCGGGCGCCGGCCATTCGGTGGTGCGGCGGGTGTCGTAGGCGGGGTCGATGGTGCCGAACAGCCGGTCCCACAGGGTGGTGTAGAAGCCCAGGTTGGCGGCCGGGTCGGCGTGGTGGCCGGCGTGGAACATCGGCAGGGCGACCCAGCGGAAGACCGCGCCGCCGGATCCGGGCGGGGAACGGTTCGACGCCGAGGTGCCCCAGCAGGCCGAAGACCAGGTTGACGCCGATGTACCCGAGCAGGGCGACGGCGGACATCTCCCGAACGCAGAGCACCGCGAGCCAGGTGCCGCCGAAGCCGAGCACCTCCAGCGGGTGCAGCACGAAGAGGGTGGCGGGGCGCGGGTCGGGGTAGCCGTGGTGGAGTTCGTGGGCCAGCCGGTAGAGCCGGCGGCGGTGGGCCAGCCAGTGACCGCCGTACATCAGGCCGTCCATCACCAGGGTGAACACCACCAGGTCGGCCGCGGCGCGGAGTCCGGTGTCCGCGGAGAGCCGGCTCCAGCCGGCCCGCCAGAGCGCCCAGCCGGCCACGCCGACGGCGGAGTTGAGCAGGACGGCGGTGGCCGCGAACAGCACCTCGCGCCGGGCGGGCGGCGGGGGCGGCGGTGTCACCCGCCGCTCGCCGTACCGCCGGACGAGCAGCCCGGCCGCGACCAGTGAGACCACCAGC
Source organism: Kitasatospora sp. NPDC022785 (assembly GCF_055561295.1). Lineage (NCBI taxonomy): Bacteria > Bacillati > Actinomycetota > Actinomycetes > Kitasatosporales > Streptomycetaceae > Kitasatospora > Kitasatospora sp. NPDC022785. The sequence continues at coordinate 474,991 of NZ_JBVHHB010000004.1, forward strand.
AGTCCCAGGTTGGCGGCGAGCGCGCCGGCCACCACCTCCCCCGGGCCCAGCCTGCCTGCCCGGACGAGTAGCCCGTCCCCATCGCGGTCACCCCCCACCCGGCTTACCCGGCCCCACCGGCCCGCAGACCCGATCAGCCCACGAAGTCCGCGACGTCCGGCACATCCGCGACATCCGGGATGTCCGGGACGTCCGGGACGTCCGCGAAGTCCAGCGTCAGGCAGTCTTCCACCGGCCGGTACCCGATCTTCTGGTAGATCGAGTTGCTGGTCGGGTTGGCGAGGTCGGTGTAGAGCAGCACCTCGGCCGCGCCCCGGGCGAGGGCGGCTGCCGAGGCGGCCGCCGTGACGCCGCTGGCGTAGCCGTGCCCGCGTGCCTCGACGGGCGTGTAGACCGGGCCGACCCGGGTCATGCCGGCGACCACGGGGCTGTTCCCGGCCATCGCGACGGGGCGGCCGTCGTCCTCCCAGAGGTGGAGCAGGCCGTCGGCGATGCGCTCGTCCACCGTGCCCGGGATGTTGGGGAGTTCGACGGTGGCCTCGACCGCGAACGCCTCGTACCACTCGATCAGCACCTCGCGGTCGGCCGGCGTGGCGACCCGGTGGCGGCCGGCGGGCGGGCGCGGCGGGTCGGTCAACTCGCCCAGCCGGTACAGCCGTTGCTTGAACCGGAGGGACGCGGTGGCGCCGGTGGCGGCCTGCCAGGCGGCGGTGAACGCCCGGACCGCCGACTCGCCGCCGGAAACCCCGGGGACCTCGGTGAACCCGGGCCCGGCCGCGGCCAGTTCACCGGCGAGCGCGGCGGCCGCCGCGTCCGGCATCACGCCGAGGCGCGGCTCGAACGGCGGCGTCCGCAGAAAGGCGCCCTCGACCGGGCCGCCCGGCTCGCGGCTCCACCAGCCGAAGACCGGCGCGCTCTCCCCGAAGACGTGCAGCCCACGCCTGACCAGCCGGTCGACCACGGTGAGCAGCACGGTGTTCTCGGCCGGGCGGGCGTCGAGGAAGTCGCCGGCCCGGGCGCGGAACTCGTCGAGGGAGGTCGTCAAGATCCAGGTCATGCCCGATTCTGGCCCGCCCGCCGGACCGGGACCAACCGAATTACCCGACCGGGCCGCTCAGCTCCGGCAGCGCCCCGAGCCCCTCGGCCAGCGCCGCCGGATCGGTGGTCGGCGCGTCGCAGGCGAAGTGCCGGCAGACGTACGCGGCGGGCTCCCCGCCCACCAGCGGCCGGCCGGCCAGCAGCGGCACCCCGTCCTCCCCGGACGGCTCGCCGAGTGCGACCACCGCGCCCGGCGCCGTCCCCAGCAGTGCCGCCCGGTGCAGTGCGGCCGTCGCCGTCGCCCCTGCCGGGCCGACCACGGCGACTTCGCGCGGGCCGTCCGTCAGCGCCTCGGCGACGGCCAGGCCCCAGCCGATGAACCGCGGAGCCCGGGTGGCCAGTGCCCCGACGATGCCGAGCGCCCGCTCGGCGGCGGTGCGGTGGCGCGCCGAACCGGTGTACGCGGCGTAGGTGAGCAGCGCGCCCGCGGCGGCCGTCCAGCCGGACGGGGTGGCGTTGTCGGTCGGGTCCTGGGGCCGCCGGATCAGCTCCTCGGCGTCGTCGGCGGTGTCGTACAGCGCGCCGGACGCCTCGTCGGCGAAGTGCTTGAGCACGGTGTCCAGCAGGCCGCCGGCCAGCTCCAGCCACTCCGCCTCGCCGGTGACGGCGTACAGCGCGAGGAAGCCCTCGGCGGTGTCGGCGTAGTCCTCCAGGACGCCGGCGTTGGCACCGGCCCGGCCGTCCCGGGAGGTGCGCAGCAGCCGGCCCTCGGGGGTGAGGTGGACGGCGAGCAGCAGGTCGGCGGCGCGCTCGGCGGCCTCGACCAGGTCGGGGCGGTCCAGCAGGGCGCCGGTTTCGGCGAGTGCGGCGATGGCGAGGCCGTTCCAGGCGGCGACCACCTTGTCGTCCCGGGCGGGGGCGGGCCGCCCTGCGCGGGCCTCGAACAGCTTTGCCCGGATCCGCTCGGCGGCCTCCTCGTCCTGGGGGTCGGCGAGCAGTTGCAGCACCGAGGCGCCGTGCTCGAACGTCCCCTCCGCCGTCACCTCGTACAGCTCTGTCGCGAGCGCGGCGTCGGCCTCCCCCAGCACCTCGGCCAACTGCCCGGGCGTCCAGGCGTAGTACGCCCCCTCGGCCGGCTTCCCGGTGGCCGGGTCGAGGCTGTCGGCGTCCAGTGCCGAGGCGAACGCGCCTTCCGGGGTCCGCAGTTCGCGCAGCAGGAAGTCGGCGGTGGAGAGCGCCACCCGCCGGGCGAGCGGTGCGCCGGTGGCCCGCCAGAGGTGCAGGTAGGCGCGGAGCAGCAGCGCGTTGTCGTAGAGCATCTTCTCGAAGTGCGGGACCACCCAGCCGGCGTCCACCGAGTACCGGGCGAAGCCGCCGCCGAGCTGGTCGTGGATGCCGCCGCGGGCCATCGCCTCGCCGGTGCGGACGGCCATCTCCAGGGCCGCCTCGGAGCCGGTGCGGGCGTGGTGGCGGAGCAGGAACTCGATCACCATGGACGGCGGGAACTTGGGCGCGCCGCCGAAGCCGCCGCGCCGGGCGTCGAAGTCCCGGCTGAGCGTGACCAGCGCCTGGTGCAGGTCCGCCTCGGCCGGCGGGTGGTGGGCGCCGGCCGAGTAGACCGAGGCCCGCTCGGCCAGGTCGGCCCGGATGCGGGTGGCGACCTCGCCGACCTCGTCGCGGCGGTCGCGCCAGGCGGCGTCGACTCCTTCGAGCACCTGGCGGAAGGACGGCATCCCGTGCCGGGGCTCCGGCGGGAAGTACGTCCCGAAGTAGAACGGGTCCTTGTCGGGCGTGAGGAAGACCGTCATCGGCCAGCCGCCCTGCCCGGTCGCCGCCTGCACCGCCTCCATGTAGACGGCGTCGACGTCCGGGCGCTCCTCGCGGTCGACCTTCACCGCGACGAACCGCTCGTTGGCGTACCCGGCCAGCGCCTCGTCCTCGAAGGACTCGTGCGCCATCACGTGGCACCAGTGGCAGGCGGCGTAGCCGACGGACAGCAGCACCGGCACGCCGCGCCGCTCCGCCTCCTCGAACGCCTCGGGGCCCCACGGCCACCAGTCCACCGGGTTCTCGGCGTGCTGGAGCAGGTAGGGCGAGGTCGCGTCCGCGAGACGGTTCGGCATGCCCCCATCCTTGCGCATCGGCGCGCGGACGGGGGCCCCGTCTCACTCCTTCGGCGTCTCCGGCTCCTCGACGAAGTCGACGCGCTTGAACTGCTTGTTCATCGACTTGACCAGGAACCAGGTGGCCACGCCGAGGGCGGCGAAGACCACGAAGCCCAGCAGGCCGGGGGTCACCTTGGTCTCGTCGAGGGCGAGCTCGGCGGCGATGTGGGTGAGGTTCACGGGGGCGCTCATATCTCTATGGTGGCCCGGCTCACGGGGAGCCGGGCCATCGGGGGTGGGTCAGTCGCGCGTGTCGGCGGCCTCGACCGCCAGGGTGGGGGTGCGCAGGCCGGCGAACAGGTCGTCCTCCGGCAGGTCGGCGTCGATCAGGGTGCGGGCGAGCTCGTAGTCCTCGGTCGGCCAGACCTCGCGCTGGACCTCGAGCGGCACGCGGAACCAGGGGCCGTCGGGGTCGATCTGGGTGGCGTGCGCGATCAGCGCCCGGTCCCGGGTCTCGAACCAGTCGTCACAGCGGACCCGGGTGGTGATCTCGCGCTCCTTGCGGCCGCTCTTCTCCCACCCCTCGATCCACTCGCCGTACGGCGACTCGTGGCCGTGCTCGGTGAGGTACGCGTGCAGCGCGCGGATCCGGCCCATCGGGAAGCCGTGGTTGTAGTAGAGCTTCAGCGGCTGCCAGGGCTCGCCGGCGTCCGGGTAGGCGTCCGGGTCACCGGCGGCGTCGAAGGCCAGCATGGTGATCTTGTGGGTCATGATGTGGTCCGGGTGCGGGTACCCGCCGTTCTCGTCGTAGGTCGTGATGACCTGCGGCTTGAACTCGCGGATCAGCCGGACCAGCGGCTCGGCCGCCTCCTTGACGTCCTGCAGGGCGAAGCAGCCGTCGGGCAGCGGGGGCAGCGGATCGCCCTCCGGCAGGCCCGAGTCGACGAAGCCCAGCCAGGCCTGCTTGATCCCGAGGATCGCGCGGGCCTCGTCCATCTCCTTGCGCCGGACCTCGTGGATGTTCTCCTCGATCTCCGGCTTCCCCTGAAGCTTCGGGTTGAGGACCGACCCGCGTTCCCCCCCGGTGCAGGTGGCCACGAGCACGTCCACCCCCTGGTCGACGTACATGGCCATGGTGGCCGCGCCCTTGCTGGACTCGTCGTCCGGGTGGGCGTGCACCGCCATGAGTCGCAACTGCTCAGTCAACGCCTGCGTTCCTTCCACAATGTCTGGGCTCCCGCGAAGTCCGGTCTGCCCACCGTCCGAGCCGTTCGGTTCGGGACCGCGTCACCGCGGGACCGGCCGCCCGGTGCGCCGCGGCGCCACATCGCCACGCCGCCGACACGGCCGAGCCCCGCCCCCGCCGGACCGGCCGCGGGCGTGCCCCTCCTATAGTGACGGACTGGAGGAGCGTCGCATTCCCCGCACCACCCAGGCGGGCCTCCCACGAGAGGACTGAGTTCGATGAGCTCTGGCACCACCACCGCTGCACAGCTGCCCGAGGGGCGCTACGGACGGCGCGGCGACCGCGAGGCCGACCGCCGTCTCAAGGTGGTGGGCGCGGTCTGCGGCGTCCTGGCACTGGGCCTGCTCGCCTGGCTGGGCGGCTCCTACCTGATCCGCGAGACCACCATCAACGGCACCGTCCCCTCCTTCGAGGCGGTCTCGGACGGCGAGATGAAGCTGCACCTGGCCGTGCGCAAGAGCGACGGCACGGCGGGCAGCTGTACCGTCCGCTCGCAGGGCGAGGACGGCGCGGTGGTCGGCATGGCCGACTTCCCCGTCCCGAAGGACGGCGGCAGCTACGACGCCACCGTGAGCCTGCGGACCACCGCCCGCGGCACCACCGCCGAGCTGCTGGGATGCACGCCGGCGAAGTAATGACTGGCGATCGCGGCACGCCCGGGCGCATATTCGATCTGGAGAGCGGGAATCCGTAGAGGAGTCCTGCCACACCGGTCCTGTACACCTCGGCGCAATGCTGTCGTCAATGACGCGCCAACGACTCTCCCGCTTGTCGGCGGGAGTTGTTAGGCTCGTGGTTTCGCCCCTTCCGCACCAAGAGGTACGGGAGCGGGCGTTGCTTTGTAGTTACGACCGATATCTCCACCACCACCCCTGCTGACGACTCACACCCTCAGCACAGCCCCAGCACCTACGAGGAGCACCTGTGACCCAGACCAGCGACCACGTGACCTGGCTCACTCAGTCCGGCTACGACCAGCTCAAGGCCGAGCTGGACCACCTGACCGGCCCCTGGCGCATCGAGATCGCCCAGAAGATCGAGGCGGCGCGCGAAGAGGGTGACCTCAAGGAGAACGCCGGCTACCACGCGGCCAAGGAGGAGCAGGGCAAGCAGGAGCTGCGGATCCGCCAGCTCACCCAGCTCCTGGAGCGCGCCAAGGTCGGCGAGGCCCCGGCGGACTCGGGCGTGGTGGCCCCGGGCATGGTCGTCACGGTCGCCTTCGACGGCGACGAGGACGACACCATGACCTTCCTGCTCGGCTCGCGCGAGATGGCCGGCAGCGACGACCTGGACGTCTACTCCCCGCAGTCGCCGCTGGGCCGCGCCATCGACACCAAGAAGGTCGGCGAAGAGGCGACGTACGAGCTGCCGAACGGCAAGCAGGCCTCGGTGACGATCACCGAGGTGAAGCCGCACAACGGCTGACCCGCCGACGCACCGAGGGCGGCCGTGGAGGGACTCCACGGCCGCCCTCGCACGTGCACGCCGGGTGTCAGCCCACGGCGGAGCGGTACTTGCGCACCGACAGCCAGGAGAACACCGCGGTGATCAGCAGCGACCAGAGCACCGACACCAGCGCGGCGTGCTGCATCGGCCAGGCGCTGTCCACCGGGCCGACCTGGTTGCCGAAGAGGTCGCGGCAGGCCTGCACGGTGGCGCTGAACGGGTTCCAGTAGGCGATCCCCTGGAGCCATCCCGGCATCGAGCTGATCGGCACGAACGCGTTGGAGATGAAGGTCAGCGGGAAGAGCCAGATCAGCCCGGCCGAGGTGGCCGCCTCGGGACTGCGCACCGAGAGGCCGATCAGCGCGCCGATCCAGGAGAAGGCGTAGCCGAGCAGGAGCAGCAGCCCGAACGCGCCGAGCGCGCTGAGCACCCCGTTGTGGATGCGCCAGCCGACCGCCAGCGCCACCAGGGCCAGCACGACCAGCGTGAACGCGGTCTGGACGAGGTCCGCCAGGGTGCGGCCGACCAGGACGGCCGAGCGGGCCATCGGCAGCGAGCGGAACCGGTCCACCAGGCCCTTGGTCATGTCCTCCGCGATGCCGGCGGAGGCGCCGGCGGTGGCGAAGGTGACGGTCTGGGCGAAGATGCCGGCCATCAGGAACTGGATGTACGTGGACGAGCTGGCCTGCGTCCCGGGGATCTGGATGGCCCCGCCCATGACGTACGAGAACAGCAGCACGAACATCACCGGCTGCATGAGCCCGAACACCACGATCTCGGGTATCCGGGTCATCCGGCGCAGGTTGCGCTTGGCGACCACCCAGGAGTCGTGCAGGGTGGCGGCCGCGCCCCGGCGCTGCTTGGGGATCGCCCCGCCGATGGCGTGCTCGGTGGCGGCCGTCATCTCACAGCTCCTTGCCGGCCGGGACGGCCTGCTGGTCGGGGCCCCGGCCGTCCTCGCCGGCGGCGCTGCCCTCGTCGTCCTTCCCGGCCTGGCCCCTGCCGTGGCCGCCGTGGCCCCGGCCGCCCTTGCCGCCCTTGTCTGCGGCACCCTTCTCCTCCTCGTCGGCCTCGGTGACGTGGCCGGTGAGCGAGAGGAAGACGTCGTCCAGGGTCGGCCGGCGCAGGCCGATGTCGTCGATCTCGATCGAGCGGGCGTCCAGCTCGCGGATGGCGTCCGCGAGCACCCGGGCGCCGCCGCTGACCGGGACGGTGATCTTCCGGGTGTTCTTCTCGACGGCCGGCTCGCCCAGGGCGAACTCCGAGAGCGCGGCCACCGCGTCGCCGACCAGGTCGGCGCCGTGCACCACGACCTCGATCCGCTCGCCGCCGATCTGCGCCTTGAGGTGGTCGGCGGTGCCGCGGGCGATCACCCGGCCGTGGTCGACCACGGCGATGTCGTGGGCGAGGCGGTCGGCCTCCTCCAGGTACTGGGTGGTGAGCAGCAGCGTGGTGCCCTGCTCGACCAGGGTCTCGATGACCTCCCAGAGCGCGAGCCGGTTGCGCGGGTCGAGACCGGTGGTCGGCTCGTCCAGGAACATCACCGGCGGGCGGACGACCAGGGCGGCGGCGAGGTCGAGGCGGCGGCGCATGCCGCCGGAGTAGGTCTTGGCGGTGCGGTCCTTGGCCTCGGTGAGGTTGAACCACTCCAGCAGTTCCAGTGCCCGTGCCTTCGCCTCGCGGGCGCTCATCTGGTAGAGCTCGCCGACCATCTGCAGGTTCTCGAAGCCGGTGAGGTACTCGTCGACGGCGGCGTACTGGCCGGAGAGCCCGATCATGCTGCGGACCTGGTTGGGGTGCTGGAGAACGTCGACGCCGGCAACCACCGCGCGGCCGGAGTCGGGGCGGAGCAGGGTGGTGAGGACGCGCACGGTGGTGGTCTTGCCGGCGCCGTTCGGGCCGAGCAGCCCGAGCACGGTGCCCTCGGGGACGTCGAGGCTGACGCCGTCCAGGGCTCGTACGTCGCCGAAGGTCTTCACCAGGTTCTCGGCTTGGATGGCTGGCGCCATGGCCTGCCTCATCTCCTCGGACGATATGAGCGATCTGTCCCACTCTGCCCCGGATTCAGGCGCGCGGGCGACTCGATTTCCGGCCACACGGCGACAGAACGCGATGTATCGCAAGTCTGGCGGCACGCGATATATCGCGTCAAGGGACATGGCTCCGCCATGGTGACGGAGGTCACTGACGGTTCCCCGGCCCGCGCGAGCCGCGGGACCTACCGGGAGACGACGTACCCCGCATCCCGCAGCTCACCGAGCACCGCCGCGCAGTGCTCCGGCCCCTTGGTCTCCAGGTGGAGGTCCACCTCGACCTCGGTCAGCCCCAGCTGCGGGTCGATCCGCACGTGCGCCACGTCCAGCACGTTGGCGTCCACCCGGGTCAGCACCCCGAGGAGGTCCGCCAGCGATCCCGGCTTGTCCGCCAGCCGCACCCGCAGCGACAGGTAGCGGCCGGCCGCCGCCAGGCCGTGCCGCAGCACCCGCTGCATCAGCTGCGGGTCGATGTTGCCGCCGGAGAGCACCGCCACCACCGGGCCCTCGAAGGATTCCGGCTGCTCCAGCAGCGCCGCCACCGGGCTCGCCCCGGCCGGCTCCACCACCAGCTTCAGCCGCTCCAGGCCCAGCAGCAGGGCGCGCGAGAGCGAGTCCTCAGAGACCGTACGGACGCCGTCCGCCAGGGTGTTGACCACCTCGAACGGGATGTCCCCGGGCCGGCCGACCATGATCCCGTCCGCCATGGTGGCGAAGTGCTCCAGCGTCACCGGCCGCCCGGCCGCCAGCGAGGGCGGGTACGCGGCCGCGCCCGCCGCCTGCACCCCGATCACCCGCACGTCCGGGCGGAGCGGCTTCACCGCCGCCGCGATCCCGGCCAGCAGCCCGCCGCCGCCCACGCCGACCAGGATGGTGCGCACCTCCGGGCACTGCTCCAGGATCTCCAGGCCGACGGTGGCCTGGCCGGTGACCACGTCCCAGTGGTCGAAGGGGTGGATGAACACCGCCCCGGTCGCCTCCGAGTACCGCTGCGCGGCCTGCAGGGCCTCGTCCACGTTGGCGCCGTGCAGCCGGACCTCGGCGCCGTACTCGCGGGTCGCCGCGACCTTGGGCAGCGGCGCGGCCACCGGCATGAAGACCGTCGAACGGACCCCGAGCAGCGACGCCGCCAGCGCCACCCCCTGGGCGTGGTTGCCGGCGCTCGCCGCGACCACCCCGCCGGCCCGCTGCACCGGCGAGAGTCCCGCGATCCGCACGTACGCCCCGCGCAGCTTGAACGAGCCGGTGCGCTGCAGGTTCTCGCACTTCAGGTGGACCGGCGCACCGATCATCGCGGACAGGTGCCGGCTCCCCTCCATCGGCGTCACCCGGGCGACCCCGGCGAGCATCTTCTGGGCGCCGCGGACATCGTCGATGGTGATCGGCCAGCTGTGCATACCGCCAGCCTACGGTGGGTGACGCCGCCAACCCGGGATGTCGGGCCTGTTCCCGGGCCCGCCCGGCCCGCGTACGCTGCTGGTCCTGAGCCTCCCTCACCGCACGACGATCGTGAGCCGCGATGACGACGACCTCGCCCCAGGCCACCGACCGCACCGACCCCGTGCACACCCAACTCCAGTACCAGCTGGCGGTGTTCGCCCGGCGAATGGAACAGGTCCGCAGCTCCGACGCGGTGGGCGCGCTGGACCGGGCCGCCTATCTGCTGCTCGACCGGCTGGAACGGCACGGGCCCGTCAACGTCAAGGCCCTGGCCGACGCGCTCGGCGTCGACTCCTCCACCGTCACCCGGCAGGTCGCCCCGCTGGTCGCGGCCGGACTGGTGGGCCGGGTCCAGGACCCGGCCGACCGCCGCGCCGTCCGGCTCGCACTGACCCCGGTCGGCACCCGACGGCTGGCCGAAGTCAGCGCCGGGCGAGCCGAGTTGGCCCGCCGGCTGATGGCCGACTGGCCACCCGAGGAGCAGCGCGCGTTCTGCGCCCTGCTGGCCCGCTTCAACCACTCCATGGAGTCGTACACGGCGGGCCGGCAGGGCGATTAGGTCCTGTCCGGCCGATCTCGGCGGATCGGCGCGACCGGCCGGACAGAACCCGGCCGCTACTTGCCGAGCGCCTGCGTGAGGTCGGCCAGCAGGTCGTCGATCGACTCGATGCCGACCGAGACGCGCACCAGGTCGGCGGGCACCTCCAGGGCGGAGCCGGCCACCGAGGCGTGGGTCATCCGGCCGGGGTGCTCGATCAGCGACTCGACGCCGCCCAGCGACTCACCGAGGGTGAACAGCTGCGCCCGGTTGCAGACCTCGACCGCCGCCTCCTCGCCGCCGTTGACCCGGAACGAGACCATGCCGCCGAACGCCTTCATCTGCTTGGCGGCGATGTCGTGGCCGGGGTGCTCGGGCAGGCCCGGGTAGAGGACCTGGCTCACCTTGGGGTGGCCCGCCAGCAGCTCGGCGACCTTCTCCGCATTCGAGCTGTGCCGGTCCATCCGGACACCCAGGGTCTTGATGCCGCGCAGCACCAGCCAGGCGTCGAACGGGCCGGACACCGCGCCCATCGCGTTCTGGTGGTACGCGACCTCCTCGCCGAGGGCGGCGTCGGCCAGCACCAGGGCGCCGCCGACGACGTCCGAGTGGCCGCCCATGTACTTGGTGGTCGAGTGCACGACCGCGTCCGCGCCCAGCGAGATCGGCTGCTGCAGGTAGGGGCTGGCGAAGGTGTTGTCCACCACCAGCAGCGCGCCGGCGCCGTGCGCGATCTCGGCGAGCGCGGCCAGGTCGGTGATGCCCAGCAGCGGGTTGGACGGCGTCTCCACCCAGACCGCGCGGGTGTTCGGGCGCAGCGCCTCGCGGACGGTCGAGAGGTCCTGGGTGTTGGCGACGGAGAACTCGACGCCCCAGCGGGTCAGCACCTTGGCGAAGAGCCGGAAGGTGCCGCCGTAGGCGTCGTTGGGGATCACGATGTGGTCGCCCGGCTTGAGGATGGTGCGCAGCAGGGTGTCCTCCGCGGCCAGGCCGGAGGCGAAGGCGAGCCCGCGCGCGCCGCCTTCGAGCGCCGCGAGGCACTCCTCCAGCGCGGTGCGGGTCGGGTTGGCGCTGCGGCTGTACTCGTAGCCGCCCCGCAGGCCGCCCACCCCGTCCTGCTTGTAGGTGGACACCTGGTAGATCGGCGTGACGACGGCCCCGGTCTGGGGGTCTGCTTCCTGACCCGCGTGGATGGCGAGAGTCTCGAAGCCCTGGGGAAGCTGGTGCTCGGTCATGCCTCCGAGCGTAGTGGGCGAACGGCGGGGTGCCTTCCGGAATCCCCGACGCCCGCGGAATCCGGGGGCCGCCGTCCGCGTTGCACCCTGCGCCACCCTTGCCACCTTTTTTTCCGACCGTTGGAGCAGGCCGTGCTGTTCAACCGCCACAAGACTTCACTCGTCCCGGCCGGCCAGGCGCTGCCCGGCCGGGAGACGCCGGCCTTCGCCCTGAGCGAGCCGCACACCGTGCTCGGCCACCCGCTCACCGGGCCGTACCCGGAGGGGCTGGAGGTGGCCGACTTCGGGCTGGGCTGCTTCTGGGGCGCGGAGCGGACGTTCTGGCGCCTGCCCGGCGTCTGGACGACACTGGTCGGCTACCAGGGCGGGTACACCCCCAACCCGACGTACGACGAGGTGTGCAGCGGGCTGACCGGGCACACCGAGGCGGTCCGGGTGGTCTTCGACCCGGCGGTGATCCCGTACGAGCGGCTGCTGAAGACCTTCTGGGAGGCGCACGACCCGACCCAGGGCAACCGGCAGGGCAACGACGTCGGCACCCAGTACCGCTCCGCCGTCTACACCCACTCGCCCGCCCAGGCGGCGGCCGCGGTCGCCACCCGCGACGCCTTCCAGCCGGCCCTGACCGCGCTCGGCCTGGGCGCGGTCACCACCGAGATCGCCCCGGCCGGGCCCTTCTACCCGGCCGAGCCGTACCACCAGCAGTACCTGTCCGACGCCAAGAACCCGAACGGCTACTGCGGTCTCGGCGGCACCGGCGCCAGCTGCCCGATCGGCGTGGCCCGCACCCCGCAGGACTGATCGCTGCGCGGCTGCTCCCGGCCGGGCGCAGACTGGAAGGACCAGCGGGCCGGCCCCCGTCACCGGGCCCCGGTGACGGGGGCCGGCCGTGTCCCGAGGAGTACCGATGGCCGGCCTCATCCGCAGGAACTTCGACGACCAGGCCGAGGAGGTCCGCCCCTTCGAGGCGGGCACGGGCGAACTTCGCCTGGTCAACCTGGAGGGCGGCGCCGTCGGGCGGGCGGTCTTCCAGCCCGGCTGGCGGTGGTCCCAGCACATCAAGCCGATCGCCGGCACCGACAGCTGCCAGGCCTCCCACCTGGGGTACGTGATCTCCGGCCGGATGAAGATCGTGATGGACGACGGCGAGGAGGCCGAGTACGGCCCCGGCGACTTCATGATCTGCCCGCCCGGCCACGACGCCTGGGTGGTGGGCGACGAGCCCTGCGTCGCCCTCGACTGGCAGGGCTTCGTCGACTACGCCAAGCGCTGAGCCCCGGGCCGGACCGGCCTCACCGTGCCCGCCGGACCTCGTGCATGAAGCAGCCGAACTGCAGTGCGCGGACGTGCACCACGGCCACCTCCGGGTCGGCGAGCAGGGCGGCGGCGCCCGCCTCGGCGGTCTCGGGGGAGACGGGCACGCCACCCAGGATGTGGCCCCGCCGGTCGTACGCGCGCAGCACCCGGTCACCGGTGTGGAACGCGGCCGGCCAGGCCGGGCCCGCGCCGGCACACGGGCCGTCGTGCACGAAGACCGGGCCGACCTCGTCGTACGGGCCCGGGTCGGCCCCGGACTCGGCGGCCCAGCGCCGGAGCGGGGCGTAGGCGACGAGGGCGATCCGGTCGCCGGGCAGCGCCCGGGTGAGGCAGCAGCGCAGCGGGGCGCCGCCGGTGTCGTCGGTCGAGCGGACGGGTGGGCGCCCCGCGTCGTCGCGCACCAGCAGGGAGCGGTGGACGGCCGGGTCGACCGGGCGGACGGCCGGGGCGGGCGTGGTGGTTGTCGTCATACGGCCCACCCTGCCGCCGTGGCCGCGCCGAGTCCGGCGGGTTTCGGCCGTCGCGTTCGTCCGTCTTCCGGGCGGTCGCGTTCGGCCGTCGCGTTCCCGACGGGCGTCGGACCGTCACCGCCGCCCGCCGGGAGCCCGCCGACGCCACCCGCTCCGGCGGGCCCCGGGTGCTACAGCCGGGCCGGGGCCTTCTCCTGTACGCCGTCCGGGCCACGGCCCGGCAGCTCGGCCAGCAGCCTGCCCTCGGCGTCGTAGGCGGCGACGGCCGGGCTGCTGGAGCGGCCGTCGGCGAGCGCGGGAGCGCCCGGCAGCACCACGTAGTAGGCCCTCCAACCCTCCATGCCGGTGGTGGTGACCACGGTGGCGACCGTCGGCTTCCCGCCCGTGAAGGCCACGACCCGGGTGGGCGCCGGGCCGAGGTAGAGGCCGGTCAGGACGACACGGTCCTGACCGAGCGAGCCCTGGTAACCGATGGTGGGCTTCTCGTGGTCCAGGTTGTCGCTGGTGGAGTCCCGGCACCCCGTGCCCGAGCTCCAGACGCCGTCCACGCCCCGGGACTCCTCGCACTTCTCTGTCGCCGTGACCCAGATCCGCTCGCCGTCGGTGTACTCGAACTTCTCGCCCGGGGCCAGCTGCCGGACCGGGGACCGCGGCAACGCCGTCGAGGTCGGCGTGGGTGTGGGCATGGGTGCCGAGGCGGCGGCCGCCCCGGCCGACGGCGTCAGCGCCGCGCCCGCGGCCCCCGCCACCTGCCCGGTCTGCCGGGCGCCGCCGGCCGTGACCGCCGTGACGCCGCAGACCAGCGCCACGGCCATGGCCGCCGCACCCGCCGCCGCCGTCCGCCGGGCCCGGCGGCGGCGCGCCCGCGCGATGATCGGCCCGGGCGCCAGCCCGGCCGCCTCCCGGTACTCCCGGTTCTCGTCCTTGAGCAGCTCGCCGAGCCGCTTGTCGAAGCTCACACCTTCACCTCGATGTTCCTCGGGTTCAGACCCGCCGCACCACCGTCGCGGTCGGCGAGTTCGGGTCGTGCGCGCAGCTTCGACAGCGCCCGGTGGAGCGTGCTCTTGACCGTGCCGGGGGCGATGCCCAGTTCGGCGGCGGTCTCGGCCTCGCTGAGGTCGCCGTAGTAGCGCAGCACCACGACCGACCGCTCCCGCCGGGTGAGGGTGGCCAGCGCCTGCTGCAGCAGGGCCTGTTGGGCCTGCCGTTCGGCGAGGTCCTCGCGGCCGGGCCGCTCGGGCGTACGGTCGGTCGGCAGCTCGCGGTTGCGCAGCCGCCGCCACCAGTCGCGGTGCTGGTTGACCACGATCCGCCGGACGTACGCGGTCGGGTCGTCGGCGGTGATCCGGTGCCAGTGCAGGTAGGCGCGTTCCAGCGCGGACTGCACGATGTCCCGGGCCCGGTGCGGGTCGCCGGTCAACAGCTCGGCCAGCCTGATGAGTTGACGGCTGTTGCCGGCGACGAACGCGCTGAATTCGGCATCCTGGCGCTGTCTCTGCTCGCGTTTCACACCCACCCGACTCCTCGGGCGCCCGATGAGGTTCGGTCCGCCGGGGAGAATTTTCGGTGAAACGGCTCAGGGCGCCCGGCGGGCCCCGCACAGGCAGGGGCTCAGGGCGCCCGGCGGGCCCCGCACAGGCAGGGGCTCAGGGCGCCCGGCGGGCCCCGCACAGGCAGGGGCTCAGGGCGTTCGACGGGCCCCGGACACTCAGCAGGCTCAGAGCGCGCTGCCAGCCTTCCACGCGGCCCAGCCCAGGTTCCAGCCGTTCAGGCCGTTGGACGGTTCGACGGTCTTGTCGCCGGAGTTCACGACCTCGACCACGTCGCCGATCATCGAGCTCTTGTAGAACCTGTAGCCGTCCACGCTCTGGTCCTGTCCGCCCTTGGCGTCCTTCAGGCCGACGCAGCCGTGGCTGGTGTTCTGGCCGCCGAAGATCGACGCCGGGGACCAGTAGTTGCCGTGGATGAACGTGCCGGAGGTGGTGAGCCGCTGGGCGTGCGGCACGTCGGCGATGTCGTACTCGCTGCCGAGGCCGACGGTCTGCGAGTTCATCCGAGTCTGCTGGTACTGCTCGGAGATGACCATCCTGCCGCCCCAGGTGCGGTAGTCCGGTGCGCCGCCGGAGATCGCGTAGACGGCGCTGACCTGGCCGTCGGTGGTGACGGTGAGCTTCTTGGTGGCGAGGTCGGCGACGCTGGTCTGCGCGCGGCCGATGGTGAAGCGGACGTCCTTGGACTGGGTGCCGTACACGCCCTTCGCCCCCTGGACGTCCTTGAGCCGGAGCTTGACGGTGACCCTGGTGCCCTTGGCCCAGTACTCCTGCGGCCGGAAGTCGAGACGGGTGCTGGAGAACCAGTGCCCGACGATCTCGACGCCCGGCTCGGCTATGACGGTGATCGCCTGCTGGACGGCCTTGCGGTCGGTGACCGGCTTGCTGAAGTTGATCGAGACCGGCATGCCGACGCCGACGGTGGAGCCGTCCTCCGGGGTGAAGTAGCCGACGAAGGTGTTGGCGGGGGTCGCCGTGGTGAAGGTGGCGTTGGCGGCCGCCTCCAGCTTGTCCTTGTCGGTGGCCGAGGCGGTGACGGTGTACTTGGTGCCGCTGGCCGGTGCGGCGGCGGAGGCCCAGCTGGCGCCGTCCGGGGAGAGCTCGCCGGCCAGTGCCCGGCCGGTGGAGTCGGTGACCTTGACCGAGCCGAGCGTGCCGCCGGCGACGGTGACCTTGACCGGGTCACTGAAGCTTGCGGCGGTGGCGCCGTCGGCGGGGGTCACGGTGATGACGGCCACGGAGGTCTTCGGCGAGCTGCTCGCGCTCACGGCGTTCCCGCCGCCGGAGTCGCTCCCAGCGCCCGCGCCCGCGCCCGCGCCCGGCGAGGCCCCGCCCCCGGCATTGCCGCTCTCGCCGCTCTTGGCGTCGTTGCAGGCCGCCAGCAGCAGGACCGGCGCACCGATCAGGCCGGCCAGCACGCCACGCCGGCTCCAGCTGTTTCCGCCCGTCCGCCCCTGCGCGTCCCGTGCCGTCACGTCGCGTTCTCCCTGCTGATCATCCCGGGCATTACGGATACAGAAACGCAAACTACCCCTTCACGGTTCCATCACCGACGGAAATCGATCGTATGAGATGACCCAACTTCCCACCAAATATGGACAAAACGCCCGGCCTGCAGACAGCAGACCGGGCGGTCACCAACCGTGACGGAGGTGGGCGGCAGAGCGGTGACTACTCGGCGGACTCTTCCACCGTGTACTCGTCCCAGCCCTCGCCCTCGGGGTCGAACTCGGTCTGCGCGGACTCCCAGGTCGCCGAGGCGAGCTCCACGCCCGGGACGTCGCCGAGCAGGGCGACCGGGTCGATGAAGTGGGCGAGCGAACCCGACGGGTCCACCTCGATGGCCTCGACGGACTGGGTGCGCTCCTCGTCGTCGAGGTACTCGTCGTCGGCCACCTGCTTCAGGGCAGCCGCCTTGAGCGCCCCCTCGTCGGTGATCTCGGCGATGAGCTCGATGCTGAGCCGGACGTAGCGCGGGGCGTCCTGGCCGGTCGTTTCAGTGCTGGTCATGCGTGCGAGCGTACGGGAAACGGGCCCCGGGAACGGACACGGGAAGCGGACACGGGAAGGGCCGGCCCCTCCGGGGAGGGGCCGGCCCGCCGTCTCCGCCGGGGCTCCCCCACCCGGGAGCCGCGGAGACGCGCCAAGCGGCGCGGTGGTGACCGCAGGAGCCGCCGCACCCTGTCGACCGGCCGGAGCCGGACAGGGGCGGGACGACGGCGCCCCCTACGGAGAGGACACGGCCGGCCGGGTCAGGGCCGACCGACGTGTCCGGAGACGACCACGGTCGCCGGGGAGCCGCTCCCGGACGGTTGTCGTCGCCTCGCTCGGCGTCTTGCCGTTGACCACCACGATGCCCCGGCGTTGTTAAGCGCGTGCTGCGCGCAGGTGACGTCGGTGTACCACTTCGCCCGTGGACGAAGTCTCAGCCGCCACGGCAGTCACGAGGGCTGAGCGGGCGTCAGTGCGCGCTGCGGCCGGCCAGGAAGCCCAGCAGGTCCTGGCGGGTGACGATGCCCTGCGGCTTGCCCTCCACCAGCACCACCGCGGCGTCGGCCTTCTCCAGCACGCTCATCAGGTTGGTGACCGTCTCGCCCGAGCCGACCACCGGCAGCGGCTTGGACATCACCTTGTCCAGCGTGTCGGTCAGCTGGATCTCGTCGGCGAAGACGCCCTCCAGCAGCAGCTTCTCCGCGACCGAGCCGATCACCTCGCCGGCCATGATGTCGGGGTGCCCGGCACCCGGGGAGACCACCGGCATCTGCGAGACGCCGTACTCGCGCAGCACCCGGACCGCCTCGGCGACCGTCTCGTTCGGGTGCATGTGGACGAACTGCGGGATGCCCTCGTGCTCGATGGCGTCCTTGCGGGCCAGCACCTCGCCGATGTGCGCCTCGTCGGTGGCCGAGGGCAGGAAGCCGTAGTCGGCCATCCAGTCGTCGTTGAAGATCTTGGACAGGTAACCGCGGCCACCGTCCGGCAGCAGCACGACCACGACGTCGTCCGGGCCGAGCCGCTTGGCGACCTCCAGCGCGGCCACCACGGCCATCCCGCAGGAGCCGCCGACCAGCAGGCCCTCCTCCTTGGCGAGGCGGCGGGTCATCTGGAACGAGTCCTTGTCGGAGACGGCGACGATCTCGTCCGCGACGGTGCGGTCGTAGGCGGTCGGCCAGAAGTCCTCACCGACACCCTCGACCAGGTACGGCCGGCCGGTGCCGCCCGAGTAGACCGAGCCCTCCGGGTCGGCGCCGACCACCTGGACCTTGCCGCCGGAGATCTCCTTCAGGTAGTTGCCGGTGCCGGAGATGGTGCCGCCGGTGCCGACGCCCGCCACGAAGTGGGTGATCCTCCCCTCCGTCTGCTCCCACAGCTCCGGGCCGGTGGAGTGATAGTGCGAGGCCGGGTTGTCCGGGTTGGAGTACTGGTCCGGCTTCCAGGCGTTGGGGGTCTCACGGACCAGGCGGTCGGAGACGTTGTAGTACGAGTCCGGGTGCTCCGGGGCGACGGCGGTCGGGCAGACGACCACCTCGGCGCCGTAGGCGCGCAGCGTGTTGATCTTGTCGGTCGACACCTTGTCCGGACAGACGAAGATGCACTTGTAGCCCTTCTGCTGGGCCACGATCGCCAGGCCGACGCCGGTGTTGCCGGAGGTCGGCTCGACGATGGTGCCGCCGGGCTTCAGCGCGCCCGAGGCCTCGGCGGCCTCGATCATGCGCATCGCGATCCGGTCCTTGACCGAGCCGCCGGGGTTGAAGTACTCGACCTTCGCCAGCACTGTCGCGCTGATGCCCTCGGTGACCTTGTTCAGCTTGACCAGCGGCGTGTTGCCGACGAGGTCGATGATCGAGTTGCTGTACCGCACGGGGGTCCTCCCGGGATGTGGGCATGCGAGTGCTTTCGGTACTGCAAAGCCTAGGGCGTGCCACCGGCCCCAGCCCGCCCTCGCGCCACTCACCTCCCGCCCGCCCCTCCGCCACGGATGGCCCACCCCCGTCGTAGCGCGCCGCCAACGCGGGTAGGAGGGGTGTACAGGTGCGCTGGAGAGGCCCCGCCGGGGGCGGCACGAGGACGCGAAGGGGGCACCGGATGCCAGGGGCACAGGAGTCGCGGGCCCGGGTGGCCCGCCGGATCGCCACGGCGGCGGCGTACGGCGGCGGAGGGCTCGGCCTGCTGGGGGTCGGCCTGGTGGGCCTGCTGGTGACCGAGAGCAGGCTCGCCGTCCAGGCCATCGGCATTCTGGACGGCGACCCGCCCAAGGCCGACGCCGTCTACGGGGAGGCCTTCGCCGACGGCGCCGACCCGCAGCCGCCCCTCGTGCTGGCCTTCCTCGGCGACTCGACCGCCGCCGGCCTCGGCGTGCTGCGGGCCCGCGAGACCCCGGGCGCGCTGCTGGCGGCGGGCCTGGCCTCGGTGGCCGAGCGGCCGGTGCAGCTGGTCAACGTGGCCCGCTCCGGCGGGCGCTCCGGCGATCTCTCCGGCCAGCTGGAGCTGGCCCTGCCGCACCGCCCGGACATCGCCGTGATCATGGTCGGCGCCAATGACGTCACCCGGCACAGCCCGGCACAGCTCGCGGTGCGCCAGCTCGGTGAGGCGGTCGCGGCGCTGCGCGCCAACGGCTGCGAGGTGGTGGTCGGCACCTGCCCGGATCTCGGCACGATCAAGCCGGTGCGCCCGCCGCTGCGCTGGGTGGCCCGCCGGCTGAGCCGGCAGCTGGCGGCCGCGCAGACCATCGCCGTGGTGGAGGCGGGCGGCCGGACGGTGTCGCTGGGCTCGCTGCTCGGGCCGGAGTTCGCGGCGCGCCCGGAGATGTTCGCCGCCGACCGCTACCACCCCTCGGCCCAGGGCTACGCGACGGCGGCGATGGCGGTGCTGCCCTCGCTCTGCGCCGTGCTGGGCCTCTGGCCGGAGGAGGAGCGCCCGGCCGGCCCGGTGCCGGGCGAGGCGGTGCTCCCGGTGGCGGTGGCCGCGGCGGCCGCGGCCGGCCAGGCCGGCAGCGAGGTGACGGCGGTCGGCACCGGAGGCGCCGCCGGGCGCTGGGCGCTGTTGCGGCACCGGCTGCGGGTCGGCTTGCCGGGCACGTGGGCGATGGAGGAACCCACCGGAGCCCCGGTGGCGACGCCACCGGTGGAGCCACCGGTACAACCGCTGGCGACGGCGGCAGCAGAACCTGTGGCAGAGGACGGGAATACGTCGGCCAGCTCACACGCTGGGGCGGGTGACGCCTGAACTACCAGGCGGTAACTTTCCTCCCGGACGTCCGCGTCCGACCGGGCCCCACGGCCGGCCGGCCGCCCGGGCGCCCCAGTCCGAAGGACAGTACGAAGGTCACTCAGCGAGGAGCCCGCCATGCCCGAAGCCGTCATCGTCAGCGCCACCCGTTCGCCGATCGGCCGGGCGTTCAAGGGCTCGCTCAAGGACGTCCGCCCGGACGACCTGACCGCGCACATCATCGGCGCCGCGCTGGCCAAGGTGCCCCAGCTCGACCCTCGCGAGATCGACGACCTGATGCTGGGCTGCGGCCTGCCCGGCGGCGAGCAGGGCCACAACCTGGCCCGCATCGTGGCCGTCCAGATGGGCATGGACTACCTGCCCGGCACCACCATCACCCGCTACTGCTCCTCCTCGCTGCAGACCACGCGGATGGCGCTGCACGCGATCAAGGCGGGCGAGGGCGACGTCTTCGTCTCGGCCGGTGTGGAGACCGTCTCGCGCAGCGTCAACGGCACTTCGGACGGCATGCCGGGCACCATGAACCCGCTCTTCGACGAGGCCCAGGCCCGTACCGCCAAGCGCGCCGAGGAGGGCGGCGGCGAGTGGCACGACCCGCGCGAGGACGGCCTGGTGCCGGACGCCTACATCGCGATGGGCCAGACCGCGGAGAACCTCGCCGCGCTCAAGGGCATCACCCGCGCCGACCAGGACGAGTTCGGCGTCCGCTCGCAGAACCTCGCCGAGGCGGCCATCAAGGCCGGCTTCTGGGAGCGCGAGATCACCCCGGTCACGCTGCCGGACGGCACCGTGGTCAGCACCGACGACGGCCCGCGGGCCGGCGTCACCCTGGAGGGCGTCTCCGGCCTCAAGCCGGTGTTCCGCCCGGACGGCACGGTGACCGCCGGTAACTGCTGCCCGCTGAACGACGGCGCCGCCGCGCTGGTCATCATGTCCGACACCAAGGCCCGCGAGCTGGGCATCACCCCGCTCGCCCGGGTGGTCTCCACCGGGGTCAGCGCCCTCTCCCCCGAGATCATGGGCTACGGCCCGGTCGAGGCCTCGAAGCAGGCGCTCAAGCGCGCCGGGCTGTCGATCGGCGACATCGACCTGGTCGAGATCAACGAGGCCTTCGCCGCGCAGGTCATCCCCTCCTACCGTGACCTGGGCATCGACCTGGACCGGCTGAACGTCAACGGCGGTGCGATCGCGGTCGGCCACCCCTTCGGCATGACGGGCGCCCGGATCACCACCACCCTGATCAACTCCCTGCAGTGGCACGACAAGCAGTTCGGCCTGGAGACGATGTGCGTCGGCGGCGGCCAGGGCATGGCGATGGTCATCGAGCGGCTCAGCTGAACCGCGGACGCCGGCCGTCCTGCGGTCGGCACCGGAGCGCCGGTCCCGAAGGGTCCGGAGCACCCATTTGGAGTGACAGTGCGTAATTGAGGGCCGGATCACACCGAGAGGTCGATCCGGCCCTCTTTTCTTCCGAATCCGGACCGGAAATCGACAGTGCGGAGCGGATCAACTCCGCAGCGTAGAACGGTGTTACCTAACAATTTGGGGACAAGAGCGAAAGTCTCGGACAAATTAGACATTCGCCACTGCGGTAACAGCCCCGCATGCGGCAGTGTGGAGAGGTAACCCCGTTCCGCTCCTCCCTAGGAGTACGTTCCGTGAGCGCCGTCTACACCATCCTGCTGCTGATCCTGATCACCGTGTCGACCGCCGTCCTGCTCCGCCTCCGGGGGCTCTCCCGCCGGCTGGACGCGCAGGCCGCGGCTTCCGCCGCGCCCGCACCGGTCGACGAAGCCGCGATACGCCGGGCCGTCACCGACGCGCTCGCCGCCGACCGCGAGCGGGAGATCACCGAGGCCCGGGCCTTCTGGGCCGAGCAGGAGGCCCGCGCGGCCGAGGACGCGCCACTGTTCGACTCCCCGTTCGCCGGCGTGCTCGGCACCACCGACGAGTGGCCGCTCTTCTTCCCCCGGCCGACCGGGCCGCAGGACGCCGCCGACAACGCGGGCATCATGGACCCGGAGTTCGGCGAGGCGCTGCGCTCCGCGCTGGAGGACCTGATCAACGACGGCGGCACCGGCCCGGCCGGGCCCGGCCCCGAGGGCGGCGCCCCGCTGCGCCCCGGCCACCCGGCCGGCGCCCCGTCCGCCGAGGCCGGCGGCGACGCCCGGGCCCGGCGCGAGGCCGACCTGCTGGCCACCGGCCTGGAGGCCGGGCTGCTGGACGCCGAGCCGGCCGTCGAGGAGGCGCCGGCGGCCGCGCCCGACCCGCGCCGCCACCCCTCGCACCCCGACTTCGTGCCGAGCCAGGCGCCGTCCCGGGACTGGACCGACACCCGGCTGACGGCCCTCGCCGAGGAGTGCGTGGCCCTGGTGGACGTGCGCCCCGGCCCGCTCGGCACCCTGGACGTGTACGCCTTCGCCGACGGCACCACGCTCTGCGTCGCCCCCGGCGACCGTGAGGCCGCCTACCGGCTGATCGACGCCGTCCGGGCCGGCGAGGACGTCCGGCTGCTCGGCGGTTCGCGGTTCTCCGGCTCGTACTCGCTGACCTTCTCCACCGACGAGGACGCCGTCTACGTGCTCGCCGACCGGGTCGTCGCCAGCATCTGACGCCGCCCGCGGGCACCGCCGGCGGCTGACCGCACGCCAGAAGGCCGACCGGATCAAGGGGTTACCGATCCGGTCGGCCTTCGGCGTTCCCCGCCGAGGAGTTCAGGCGCAGAGCGCGGCCGTGGCGGCCACCTCGGCCAGCGCCCCGGCGAGCACCACCGCGGCCGGCGAGGGCCCGCCCAGTGCCTGCGGGAGCGCCACCACCGCCGTGTCCGGCAGCGCCGCCAGCGCGGCCGCCAGGTCGTGCCCGGCCACCGCCAGCTGGTCGCCGGCCGCGAAGGCCCCGGCATCCGGGAACTCCCGCACCGGCCCTCCCTCGGCGCCCTGCGCCGTCGCGGCCAGCCGAGCGGCCAGGGCCAGCGCGGCCGCCGCCCGCGAGGGGTGGCCGGGCACGGCGCCCAGCAGGCGGCTCTGCGGCATGGAGCGGAAACGGTCCGCCAGGGAGTCGACGGCTTCGACCAGGGGCTGTGCATCGGGCATGCGACGAGCCTAGCCAAAAGCCGCCGGGCCCCGGAGCGAACGGCTCCGGGGCCCGGCGGCAGCGCTTCGGCGGTGCGGTGATCAGTCGTCGCCGCGCAGGATCGCGATCAGCCGCAGCATCTCGATGTAGATCCAGACCAGCGAGAGGGTGAGCCCGAAGGCGGCCCGCCAGGACTCCTTCTGCGGAGCGCCCTGCGCGATGGCCTCCTCGATGGCCGCGAAGTCCAGCGAGAGGAAGAACGCGCCCAGGCCGATGCCGACCAGGCCGACCACGATGCCCAGCGGACCGGAGCGCAGCCCCATGTCCGCGCCGAACATGGACGCGACCAGGTTGATCATCATCAGCATCACGAAGCCCATGGCGATCGCGATGCCGATCCGGGTGTACCGCGGGGTGACCCTGATCCGGCCGGTCTTGTAGGCGATCAGCATCGCCGCGAAGACCGCCGCCGTGCCCAGCACCGCCTGGATCGCGATGCCCGGCAGGAGGATGTCGAAGACGTGCGTCACAGCGCCGAGCGCGAAGCCCTCCAGCGCCGCGTAGAGCAGGATCAGCGGCGGGCTGACGCTCCGCTTGAGGGAGACCGCCATGGCGACGAAGAAGGCCACCAGGCTGGCGCCCAGCGCGAAGCCGTACTTCTCGGCCGGCAGCGCGAACCAGGCCAGCGCGCCGAAGGCGACCAGGGTGAGCAGCGTCATGGCCGTCCGCGCGACCACGTCGTCGAGCGTCATCCGGCCCATCGCCGCCGGAGCGGCCGACGGCGCGCGGTACATCTCCACCAGCTGGTCGTCCGTCAGCTGCTGCTGCCCCGGCGCCTGCTGGGCGTACGGGTTGTTGCCGTACGGGTTGTTGCCGTACGGGTTGTTGCCGTACGGGCTGCTGCCGTAGGGGTTGGCCGCGTACGGGCTCCCGGCCGGCGGGGCCTGCGTGGTGCCGAAACCCGCGTAGCCGGGCTCGCGGGTGAACGACCCCTCCCGCGAGAAGACCGGGTTGCTGCTTCTCATTGCTCATTCCCTCCGTGGCGGTGCTGCACCGCCCGAACCACAAGGGTAATGGCTTGGCAAAGAAATAGGGATACGCCGCGAGGAGGATGCGGTGAACGACACCCGGCGGGGACGCCGGATCGGCGCCCCCGACGGGTCGATTGGTGCCCGGAGCCGGACTCGAACCGGCACGGCCTCGCGGCCAAGCAGTTTTAAGCTGCCCGTGTCTGCGTTCCACCATCCGGGCGTCCCGTGGACCGGCTCCGGCGGTGACGGGTGGTGCTGTTCCGACTCCGTCCGGGCCGACCCTGAGCCTAGTCGCCCGCATCGCCCTTTCGCATGTTCCCAGCCAGGGAAGTTGTCATGTTTCCTTGCCATCTGACGAACAGTTCGTGATTTGGCCATGCGAAGCGCGCAATCCGGCCACGGAGATCCGATCAGGGTCGGTGTCATACCGGAGGATGAGGGCTTTACCCGGGTGTACGCCCAGCGGTGGTCAGGCCAACCGTCCGGCGGAGCGACGAATATCCGTGATCACGTGGCCGAGCATGGAGGTACGGCCGGAATCCCCCCGGGGCCCGGCCGTCCGACGACCTCCCGCCGCCCGCCGGCGCCGTCCGCAGCCCCCTCCCCGCGACCCCAAGGAGCACCCCCGTGACCACGCCGACCGCAACCGCCGTCCGTACCGGCCGGGCGGCCGCCCGCGCCACCGGCCTGAACAAGGTCTACGGGGAGGGGGAGACCCGCGTCGTCGCCCTCGAC